>NZ_JAJSOS010000003.1:0-396633 GCF_021283185.1 Buttiauxella cochleicola | reverse complement strand
AGGAACGTTGAAGACTACGACGTTGATAGGCTGGGTGTGTAAGCGTAGCGATACGTTGAGCTAACCAGTACTAATGATCCGTGAGGCTTAACCTTACAACACCGAAGGTGTTTTGGTTGAGAGACTAAGATATTGATTTTCAGCTTGAACCGAGATTTTAAGTCGATGGTTGTGTGAAAGCATGACGGTTGATGAAACAGAATATGCCTGGCGGCACTAGCGCGGTGGTCCCACCTGACCCCATGCCGAACTCAGAAGTGAAACGCCGTAGCGCCGATGGTAGTGTGGGGTCTCCCCATGCGAGAGTAGGGAACTGCCAGGCTCCAAATTAAAGTGTGCTGATATGGCTCAGTTGGTAGAGCGCACCCTTGGTAAGGGTGAGGTCCCCAGTTCGACTCTGGGTATCAGCACCAGTTTTTAGGTTTAAAGTTCGGCGCTGGATAAAGAATTTGCCTGGCGGCAGTAGCGCGGTGGTCCCACCTGACCCCATGCCGAACTCAGAAGTGAAACGCCGTAGCGCCGATGGTAGTGTGGGGTCTCCCCATGCGAGAGTAGGGAACTGCCAGGCTTCAAATAAACAAAAAGGCCATCCTTACGGATGGCCTTTTTGTTTTGTATTTCCAGTGAAATAAAAGGCCACTTACGTGGCCTTTCTCTTTAAATATCAATGAATAACCTGAGACAAGAATGCACGAGTACGCTCCGACTTAGGGTGAGCAAAGAACTCATTTGGTGGTGCCTGCTCCACGATCTCACCTCTATCCATAAAGATCACTCTATCAGCAACCGTCCGCGCAAAGCCCATTTCATGTGTCACACACAGCATCGTCATACCAGATTCTGCCAGGCCAATCATCGTATCCAGTACTTCTTTAACCATCTCTGGATCAAGTGCAGAAGTTGGCTCATCAAACAGCATAATCTTAGGTTTCATGCATAGGGAACGCGCAATCGCCACACGCTGCTGTTGTCCGCCAGATATTTGCCCCGGGAATTTATGCGCATGCTCTGCGATGCGTACCTTTTCCAGATAGTGCATTCCGAGTGCTTCAGCTTCTTTCTTGGGCATCTTGCGCACCCAGATCGGGGCGAGAGTGCAGTTCTGCAAAACGGTCAGGTGTGGGAACAGGTTAAAGTGTTGGAAAACCATCCCGACCTCAGTCCTAACCTTCTCTATATTACGTAAATCATCGTTGAGTTCGGTTCCATCAACGACAATACGCCCTTGCTGATGTTCTTCCAGATGGTTAATACAGCGAATAGTTGTGGATTTTCCTGAACCAGAAGGGCCACACAGGACAATGCGTTCTCCTTGCTTAACCTTCAGATTTATATCCTTGAGTACGTGAAATTGTCCGTACCATTTATTAACGTTCTCCAGCATGATCATCGCATCAGCGGGTTGCATAGTAATCTGGCTCATTTATTCATCCTCAGTGCGGTGTTCTTCCGGTGTTAAAACGTTTTTCAAGATGCTGGCTGTAGCGCGACATGCTGAAACAGAAAATCCAGTAGATGAGGGCTGCAAAGACGTAGCCTTCGGTCGACATTCCAAGCCAGGCAGGATCGACAGTGGCTTGCTGTACGCTGCTAAACAGATCAAACAAGCCAATAATGATCACCAGACTGGTGTCTTTGAACAGAGCAATAATGGTGTTAACCAGGCCTGGAATGACCATCTTTAATGCCTGCGGGAGGATCACTAATCCCTGGGTTTTCCAGTATCCCAACGCCAGAGATTCTGCGGCTTCGTATTGCCCTTTTGGTAGTGCCTGCAAACCTCCGCGAACCACTTCAGCGACATAAGCCGACTGGAAAAGGATCACGCCGACCAATGCGCGGATAAGTTTGTCTATGCTTGTTCCTTCAGAAAGAAATAGCGGCAGCATGACGGATGACATGAACAACACAGTGATTAGCGGAACACCTCGCCAGAACTCGATAAATATCACTGACAAGATTCTGACTACCGGCATTGTCGAACGGCGACCTAAGGCCAGTAAGATCCCTAATGGCAACGCCCCGGCGATCCCTACTGATGCGATGATTAGCGTTAAAGTTAAGCCACCCCACTGACGTGTTTCGACGCGATCCAGCCCTAAAAACCCACCGTACAATAAACCCCAAACAACCAGCGGATAGATAACTGCCCATGCGGCGATATAACGGCCACGGCGAGGCATCGCATTCCAGAACATTGGAATGATGGAAACCAGACCAATAAGCAGTGCAAGGTTAATGCGCCAGCGTTGATCATGCGGGTAGAGCCCGTACATAAACTGTCCGAAACGTGCGTGGATAAACACCCAGCATGCCCCTTCTTTTGTGCAGTCCGCACGGGTTTCACCAATCCAGTTAGCCTGGAAAATCGTCCAGTTTAACAAGGGTGGAATCAGCACCCATATCATCCACAAACAGAAAATAGTCAGTAAGCTATTAGACCAGCTGGAAAAAAGATTCTTACGAGCCCATTGCACGGCACTTGAGCGAACAGCTTTTGGGCGCGTGTGATGTGACACTAATGCTTTTGTCATCGTAATTCCTTAGCGCTCAACCAGGGCAATTCGCCGGTTATAGATATTCATCAGTAACGAAATAGTCAGGCTGATAATCAGGTAGACCGACATTGTTATCGCAATAGTTTCAATGGCTTGACCAGTCTGATTGAGCACCGTTCCTGCGAACAATGAAACCATATCCGGATAACCAATAGCGGCTGCCAGTGATGAGTTTTTGACGATATTGAGGTATTGGCTGGTGAGTGGCGGGATGATGACGCGCATTGCCTGAGGAATGATCACCTGGCGCAATGTAACAGGGTTCGGTATCCCCAGTGAACGCGCCGCTTCGTGTTGGCCGTAAGGTACCGATTGAATACCTGCACGGATAATTTCGGCAATAAAAGCGGATGTATAGACCGACAGCGCTAAAGTTAATGCCGCCAGTTCAGGAATGAGAACCATCCCCCCACGGAAGTTAAAACCACGCAACGCGGGAACATCCCAGTGCAATGCTGCACCAAATAGCCAATGTGCGAGTAGCGGTAACAAGATCAGTAACCCCAGACCATAGGGCCAGGTACGGCGCAATTGCCCCGTTTTTATCTGATGCATTTTGTTATAGCGATACAAGCCTGCCGAAATTATCAGTGCTAACAAAATGGCGCCGATAAAAGCCAGTACACCTTCACCAATCTGCGGGGAGGGAATATAGAGCCCGCGGTTACTTAGAAAGAGAAGGTCGAACGCGTTGACTGCCTGACGAGGACCCGGCAGGTTGCGAAGAACGGCAAAATACCAAAAGAAGATCTGCAATAAAGGTGGGATATTGCGGAATGTCTCAATGTAAAAAGTGGATAGTTTGCGTAGCAACCAGTTATCGGAAAGGCGGGCAAGTCCAAGAAAGAAGCCGATAAATGATGCAAACACAATACACAATGCGGAAACCAATAAGGTGTTCAGCAGGCCGACAACAAACACGCGGCCATAAGTATCACCCTGCTCATAATCAATGAGGTGCTGAACGATACCGAAGCCTGCGGCTCGATCAAGGAATGCAAAACCTGAGGTAATGCCACGATTGCTAAGGTTAGTGACGGTGTTGTGTATCAGGTAAACAGCAATGCCAACCACAATGGCGACCGCGATAATCTGAAACAGCCAGGCACGAACCGCTGGGTTAGAAAAGGAAATATCACCTTTTACGATTGGGTGGCGATGGGACATAAGCGAACCTCAGTAACATAAACTCAAACTTTGGGCACTACCGCAGTAGTGCCCATTTCTGACATCTCGCTTAGCGAACAGGCGGTGCGTACTGAATACCGCCTTTGTTCCACAGGTTGTTTTGTCCACGTTTGATCTTCAGCGGGCTATCAGAACCGACGTTATGTTCGAAGATTTCGGCGTAGTTGCCGACTTGCTTGACGATGTTATAGGCCCATTTATTATCGAGCTTCAGGTCTTTACCGAAATCACCTTCTTTACCTAACAGGTGTGCCATATCCGGTGTTGTTGGGTTAGCAGCCATCTGATCAATGTTTTTAGAGTCAATCCCCATCTCTTCAGCATTGAGCATGGCGAACAACGTCCAGCGTACGATAGAGAACCAGTCTTCATCACCACGGCGTACGACTGGGCCTAAAGGCTCTTTTGAAATGACTTCCGGCAGAACAATCCATTCACCTGGTGTGCTTAGTTTGATGCGCAGTGCATAGAGTTGAGATTGGTCGGAAGCCAGTGTATCGCAGCGGCCTGATTCCAGCGCTTTGGCTGACTCATCGGAGCGATCGAACGTTACTGGGGTGTACTTCATATTATTTGCTTTGAAGTAATCGGCGACGTTCAGTTCAGTATCAGTACCCGCCTGAATACAAACGGTCGCACCATCGAGTTCTTTAGCGCTTTTCAGGCCTGCTTTGTTGTGTGTCAGGAAGCCGATGCCATCGTAATAAGTGACGCCGGTAAACATCATTCCCATGCCAGCATCGCGTGATGAAGTCCAGGTGGTATTACGTGACAGAATGTCCACTTCGCCTGACTGGAGAGCTGTAAAACGCTCTTTTGCGGTCAGCGGGGTATATTTAACTTTCGAGGCATCCCCAAATACCGCAGCGGCAACGCCACGACAAACGTCCACATCAATGCCGGTAAATTTACCGTTTGCATCAGCGTAAGAAAAACCAGGTAAGCCGTCACTTATCCCGCATTGCACAAAGCCTTTCTTCTTTACCGCGTCAAACGTGGTGCCAGCATGAGCCTGATTGACTACCGCGAATAATGCACCGGCAGCGACCAGAGTGGAGATCAGTGTCTTTTTCATAATGCATCCTGTGTGGCGAAATTATCGTTATAAGTGTAGGCATCTGGATGACGCCATTTTCCTGTCTGTGGCATCTGCCAATGTGGTTAAAGCAAAGGGAGTGCCAAGGTTGCAAGAGACGGCATGCGTGTGCCTCCCGTCGCAGTAAGCTGAGTGTAGACAGGAAAAATTACTTGCAGCGCCCCACAACGGGGCAAAATTGAAACCTACGCCACATTTCAGCGCAAAAAAGTTTCAGTTTTTGATCATATGAAAAGAAGTAATTTCTGGCGTGAAAATTAGCGTGAATAGCACCTGTATTGGTTTGTGGAAGGAGTCACATCTGCTGCTGCAATAAAACAAAATCTGAAAGAAGTAAGTGATTTGTTTCACGCCAAAAAGATTGGGGATACAAGCCAGCGAAACTAAAAAAATGAAGTGGTGGGAATGGATGCACTTTAATAAAGCAAAGGAAAATGACTGCGGATTTTCCAATAAAAAAGCGCGCCCGATATGGGCGCGCTTATTAAATACGGAATGTACTTTATTTAGTTAATGCAACGATACCCAGCGTTAGGCCGGCAATCGCTGCGGCACCACCGGCAATTGCACCTGCGGTTTCCCAGTTATCCTGAGTTGTCCCTTTCATGCAGGTATTGGTGTGCACCAGACGGCCCTGATCGTCATAGACTGGCACGCAAGGTGAGTTGGTTGCACAACCTGCCAGAAGTGTAGAAAGCAACGCAGCAGCAATTAGCTTTTTCATATTGAACCTCATTAAACCAAACCCCGTTCAGGGATAATTCGTGCGTTAAGGCTACAATTATCTAATAACCTGAACCGGTGTGAATGTGGTGATTTTATCACCGCAATGGGCATGGAGAGCAGAGAGGAATAATTGCAATTCATGTGCAGTGTAAACAAAGTGGAGAAAAGCGGGCATAGACAAGAAAGTGTGGAGAAAAAGTGAAGTTAAACATTTTCAGATAACCAGTCGGCGTCACAACTATTAAAAAGGGTGCATTACCAAGGGTAGTAACCATTGAAATCATATGGTTAACTGGTGGTTGTCAGTGCGTGCTACAGGCTCGTTTAATACATGGTTAATATTAAGGATAAGAATATGCCAGCTGTCATTGAAAAAGCATTGGACTACATTGGCGGTATGAATACATCCGCATCTACACCACATTCTATGGATGAGAGTACAGCTAAGGGGATATTTAAGTATCTGAAAGAGCTGGGGGTACCGGTTAGCGCAGAAGATGTTACGGCAAGAGCTAATCAGGAGGGATGGAACGCTGAATTCACGAAAAAAGTGGCAGGGTGGGCTGATAAAATTGAGTCTGGCAACCGAGTTCTTATCAAAAATCCTGAATACTTTTCTTCATATATGCAAGAGCAACTCCGTGCGTTAGCGGAAGCTGAATATTCGCATGCCGAGTAAGTTTACCTGACCCATTCGTTAGCAAATTAGCCTTTCACCAGGCAGATTACAAACGTTAAAAAAGGCGCTTCCCCATGCCGAGTAGCGCCTTTTTAAACAACAACTTAACTGATTAATATCAGTTCATGCCGTATTTTTTCAATTTTTTACGCAGCGTGCCACGGTTGATGCCCATCATCAGGGCAGCGCGGGTTTGGTTGCCACGGGTGTATTGCATCACCATGTCCAACAATGGCTGCTCTACTTCAGCCAATACCAGCTCATACAGATCGTTAACATCTTGACCATTCAGTTGAGCAAAATAGTTCTTCAGTGCTTGTTTCACGGAGTCACGAAGAGGTTTTTGGGTAACCTGATCCTGTGAGTTAACGGTAGAAACGGTTAGTACGTCAGAATTTACGCGTTGTTCGAACATAGTTCTGTCAGCTCTTTATTTCTAATTACGCAAGATTTTCGAAGTATGCCTCCAACGCCTCAAGCTGTTCGCTTGCATCCTCAATGGCGTTGAATGTGCGCCGAAACTGGTCATTTGGAGCGTGTTCCTGTAAGTACCAGGAGACGTGTTTGCGAGCAATTCGGTATCCCTTAGCATGACCATAAAAGTCATGAAGTTCCCCGATATGCCCACAAAGTAAGCGCTTCACCTCTGCCAGAGGCAGTGGAGGAAGCAACTCTCCAGTGTCCAGATAATACTGGATTTCCCGAAAGATCCAGGGTCTTCCCTGAGCCGCGCGTCCTATCATAAGAGCATCAGCCCCTGTGTAGTCGAGCACAGCTCTGGCTTTAAGCGGGTCAGTAATGTCACCATTCGCGATTACCGGAATGGAAACTTTCTGCTTAACTGCCCGAATGCTGTCGTATTCAGCATCTCCCTGAAATAAACAGGCGCGTGTGCGTCCATGAATTGTCAGAGCCTGAATGCCACAGTCTTCAGCCAGTTGGGCAATCTCTTCACAGTTACGGTGCGCCGTATCCCAGCCAGTGCGAATCTTCAACGTTACAGGTACGTCAACTGCGTTAATTACCGTCGTCAGGATAGACTTCACCAGAGTTGGGTATTGCAGCAATGCAGAGCCTGCGAGTTTACGATTCACTTTCTTAGCAGGGCATCCCATATTGATATCAATAATCTGGGCGCCATTAGCCACGTTAATGCGTGCGGCCTCTGCCATCTCATCAGGGTCACTACCGGCAATTTGCACGGTGCGGATACCTGGTTCATTCACGTGCACCATTCGTAAACGTGATTTATCACTCGCCCAAACTTCAGGGTTGGAGGACATCATCTCGGAAACAGTCAGTCCGGCTCCCATCTCGTAACACAGCGTCCTGAATGGCCTGTCAGTGATGCCGGCCATAGGTGCTGCTATCAGTCGATTTCTGAGCTGGTGTTGTCCAATGCGCATGAGTTAAGAAATGACCATACTTGCCTGCAAGGCGGCGTATATTACGCATTTTTAGCCTGAGATGAAAGGCCAAACTTTGAACAATCAGCTGTCGTAGATCAATGAATCCTTATCTCGTGCAGTGACAAAAATAAATTAACTATATTTTTCAGTTTGTTATGAATTATTGGTTGATTTGTGCGCTTTTATTTTTTCACCACATTCAGGGGTAATTCATTAT
Organism: Buttiauxella cochleicola; assembly: GCF_021283185.1. Lineage (NCBI taxonomy): Bacteria > Pseudomonadati > Pseudomonadota > Gammaproteobacteria > Enterobacterales > Enterobacteriaceae > Buttiauxella > Buttiauxella cochleicola. Next base: position 388,760 of record NZ_JAJSOS010000003.1, on the reverse strand, counting down.
TTTTTACGTATAAGACACCAGATAAAGTGCTGCTTAAATCACCAAACTTAGTGTTTTTCTGCGATCGGCATCTCATTTTGCTGCGAGTTATCACTGGGATGAATTGTTGTAAACGGAGTGTTGCTCAGGGAGTTTAGAGGTCAGTAACGTGGCTTGATACCACGTTACTGAGAGGAGAACTTTAGAGTTTGATACCGGTAATTCGGCACCATTCTTCTTTTTCTGCGACTGGGTCGAGCGTGAATTTATCCTGATATGCTTCGCAAACACCTTCGGCCTGGCTTGCCAGAACGCCAGAAAGTCCAAGGAAACCGCCCTGAACAGGCAGTACGCTGATTAACGGAGCTAGCTCACGCAAAGGGCCTGCCAGGATGTTAGCAACGACCACATCGGCGCTCATGACTTCTGGCTGGTCTTTTGGCAGATACAGTTCCAGGCGATCAGAAACACCATTGCGTTCTGCGTTATCGCGGCTGGCCTGAATCGCCTGCGGGTCGATATCAATACCAATTGCTTTCACTGCACCCAATTTCAGTGCAGCAATAGCAAGAATGCCGGAGCCGCAGCCAAAATCGATAACGGTTTTGCCCGCCAGATCTAAGCTATCAAGCCACTCAAGACACAAAGAGGTCGTTGGGTGAGTGCCGGTACCAAATGCAAGGCCAGGATCCAGCATCACATTCACCGCGCTAGCGTCTGGCACATCGCGCCAGCTTGGGCAAATCCACAGGCGTTGACCAAAGCGCATCGGGTGGAAGTTATCCATCCACTCACGCTCCCAATCTTTGTCTTCAAGCTGTTCGATTTTATGTGGGAAACCGATGCTCAGGAGAGGGCAGTTTTCAAGAATCGCGACCACTTCTTCCATGTCAGTTTCTGCATCGTACAGACCAATGACATCGGTATCGCCCCATAGACGGGTTTCACCAGGTAACGGTTCGAATACCGGTGTGTCATGGGTATCCTGAAAGGTTACGGAAACCGCACCGCTTTCGATCAGCGCATCGCCGAGCTCTTCAGCATTTGAGCCTGAGGTATTAATTTTCAGTTGAATCCATGGCATAGCGAAACTCTTTATTTATCAGTAGTTGAAACGAGTGCTGGAATAGGTAGAGGCTGACCAAAACGGTTGCCTACCAGGAACGCCAGCAAACTTAATAATAAGGATGGCACAATTGGGTGGAAGCCCAGGAACTGGATTTTGAAGCTCGCCAGCACGGCATACAACCCGCCACCGACAATCATCGCGCTTAACGCGCCCGCGGCATTAGCTCGTTCCCAATAAAGACCGAGCACTAAAGGCCACAGGAACACCGCTTCTAATCCACCAAACGCCAGCAAATTCAGCCAGATGATCATCTCAGGCGGACGCCATGCTGCAAGTAGCAGTAACGCACCTAAAATCAGCGTGATCACCGATGACATTCTTTTCAGCCGCTTTTCGTTAGTGATCTGATCCGGTCTCATATTCAGATAAAGATCTTTGACGATCGTAGCTGATGATTGAAGCAGTTGGGCATTAATTGTCGACATGATTGCTGCCATCGGTGCAGCAAGGAAGATCCCGGCGGCAAACGGTGGTAACACTGTGACCATTAACGTTGGAATAACTAAATCCGGTACTTTCAAATCGGGTATGACCGCGCGGCCTAAAGCTCCCGCCAGGTGCATACCAAACATCAAAATCGCCACTACAATCGTGCCGAGGATAATCCCACGGTGCACGGCTTTGCTGTCTTTATAAGAGATGCAACGCACTGCCGTGTGTGGCAAACCAATCACGCCGAAACAGACCAGCACCCAGAACGACGTCATAAACGTTGGTGAAAGAATATCGTCTGCGCCCTGCGGTGAAACAAGTTTAGGGTCGATATGCTGTAGCGTATCGACCGCGTTGTGTAAGCCACCAGCAGCGTGAACGATACCCACCAACAGCAGAATCGTTCCAACCAGCATCACCATTCCCTGCATAGCATCGTTGAGAACGCTGGCACGGAAGCCACCGAATGCAGTGTAAAGCGCGATACTGATACCAAAAATCAGCAGGCCAGTTTCGTAAGGAATACCCGCAGCGGTTTCCAGTAAGCGAGCCCCGCCAATGAACTGCACGGTCATGGCACCGATAAATGCCACCAATAAGCTAATACTTGCCAGCCACACCAGCAGACGGCTTTGGTAGCGCGCATACAGCATGTCGTTCAGGGTAACGGCGTTATAGCGACGCGCCAGAATGGCAAACTTTTTACCCAAAATCCCCAGTGATAACCACACCGCGGGAAGCTGAATCATTGCCAGCAAAACCCAGCCCAAGCCATATTTATAAGCAGCGCCAGGCCCGCCAATAAATGAGCTGGCACTGATATAGGTAGCTGTGAGCGTCATCGCTAATACGAAACCACCCATGGAACGGCTACCGAGGAAATACTCGTTAAGGAAATTTCCTGTTGTGCGACGCCTCATGGCATACATGGAAATGCCAAAAACGACTAACAGATAGGCTACCAGCGGCAGTATGACTTCAAGCTGCATGATCATCCTCCAGTGGGATATCGCGGAAGATGAACTTCACCATGGCCCAGCACAGCAAAATGAACAGCAAAGGTACCAGCAGGCACGCCATTTCAAACCAGTGTGGGAGACCTGTTGGGCCAATATCGTTACCAGGTAAGTAAGCAGCCACTAACCATGCTGCGAGGTAGAGAAGGGTGAGCCAAAGCGCCCAGCGGGCTTCTTTATTGGCCTGAACAAAACGCGCGTCCATTGTTGTCCCTTGAGTTGGCAGAAAGCGGCGATTGTAACGCATAGCCAAAAAAGGAAAAGGCCGGATAACCGGCCTTTTAGCGATGTTGACTGCGGAAACTTAGTCCTGAAGACCCAGTTTCTTCTCCAGATAGTGGATGTTAGTCCCACCGTGCTGGAAGTTTTCATCGTTCATGATGCGAGTCTGCAAATCAACGTTGGTTTTGATGCCATCGATGATCAGTTCCGCCAGGGCGTTCTTCATACGAGCGATTGCCACTTCACGAGTTTCACCGTAACAGATGAGCTTCGCGATCATTGAATCGTAGTATGGAGGAACGGTGTAGCCGGAATAGATATGCGATTCCCAACGTACACCAAAACCACCCGGCACATGGCAGCGAGTAATTTTGCCAGGGCTTGGCAGGAAGGTATTCGGGTCTTCGGCGTTAATACGGCATTCAACCGCGTGGCCTTTAACCTGAACATCTTCTTGCTTGATAGACAGTGGCTGTCCTGCAGCAATACGAAGCTGTTCTTTAATCAGATCAACACCGGTGATCATTTCTGTTACCGGGTGTTCAACCTGAATACGGGTGTTCATCTCGATAAAGTAGAACTCACCGTTTTCGAACAGGAACTCGAATGTACCTGCACCGCGATAGTTGATATCGATACACGCTTTAGAACAGCGCTCACCGATGAATTTACGCAGCTCAGGCGTGATGCCTGGTGCTGGCGCTTCTTCCACAACTTTCTGGTGACGACGCTGCATAGAGCAGTCACGTTCAGCCAGATAGATCGCTTTACCCTGGCCATCAGCAAGAACTTGAATCTCGATGTGGCGTGGGTTTTCCAGGTACTTCTCCATATAGACCATATCGTTGTTGAAAGCAGCTTTTGCTTCCGCACGGGTCATATTGATGGATTGTTCCAGATCGGCATCGTTACGCACGACACGCATACCACGACCGCCGCCGCCGCCGGACGCTTTGATAATTACCGGATAACCGATGCGTTTAGCATGGGCACGGTTTTTATCCATATCGCCGTCAAGAGGGCCGTCAGAACCAGGTACGCAAGGTACGCCAGCTTTCTTCATTGCGTTGATTGCAGAAACTTTATCGCCCATCAGACGGATAGTTTCAGCACGTGGGCCAATGAAGATAAAGCCTGAACGCTCAACCTGCTCAGCAAAGTTGGCATTTTCAGACAGGAAGCCATAACCCGGGTGAATCGCAACGGCGCCAGTAATTTCTGCCGCAGAGATGATTGCCGGGATATTCAGATAGCTTTTTACAGACGGAGCAGGACCGATACAAACAGTCTCGTCCGCCAGCAATACGTGTTTTAGATCGCGGTCGGCAGTGGAGTGCACAGCGACAGTCTTGATGCCCAGTTCTTTACAGGCACGAAGAATACGCAATGCAATCTCACCACGGTTAGCGATAACAATTTTATCCAGCATGTTCGCCTCGTTACTCGATGACGACCAGCGGCTCGTCAAATTCAACCGGTTGACCATTTTCAACCAGGATGGCTTTCACCACACCGGCTTTGTCAGCTTCGATCTGGTTCATCATTTTCATTGCTTCAACGATACACAGGGTGTCGCCAACGTTAACCTTCTGGCCAACTTCAACAAATGACTTAGCATCCGGGCTTGGGGTGCGGTAGAAAGTACCTACCATTGGGGAACGCACGATGTGACCACTGATTTCAGCAGCCGCCGGTGCTTCTGCCGGAGCGGCAGGTGCAACAACGTTAGACAGGCCAGCTTGCGGCTGTGGCTGGTACATTGGCGCAGCATAAGCCTGTTGCATCATCGGGTAACCGGTGTTTGCCGGTGCACGACTGATGCGTACAGATTCTTCGCCCTCAGAAATTTCCAGTTCAGAAATGCCTGATTCTTCAACCAGCTCGATCAGTTTTTTAATCTTACGAATATCCATGAGTGGGTTCCGTACTCTTGTTTAGATGGATTTTGACAAGCGTTTTACCGCCGTCTGTAGTGCATATGAATAGCCGTCAGCGCCTAATCCGCAGATGACACCAACCGCTTTATCAGAAAGATATGAATGATGGCGGAACGGTTCGCGCGCATGCACATTGCTCAGATGAATCTCGATAAACGGAATATCCACCGCTAACAAGGCATCACGCAGCGCAACGCTGGTATGCGTAAACGCGGCCGGATTAATCAGAATAAAATCAACAGTGTCTTTAGCCTGATGAATTCGGTCGATCAACTCATATTCAGCATTAGATTGCAGGTGGCTGAACGAGACATTTAGCGTTTTTGCTTCTTCTTCGAGAGAGTTAACAATTTGCGCTAGAGTCAGCGTGCCGTACTTCTCAGGCTCACGTGTTCCCAGCATGTTAAGATTCGGGCCGTTCAAAAGCAAAATGTGAAAATTAGCCGACATCGTGCTGCCATCTCCTGCAATTTGTAGGTATTTTACAAAATATACCTAAGTTGCTCGGTTGTCACCTTCAGAGCCAGAAAATGGCCTGTCAGAAAAACCAAAGTCGCACATTATAACGATTTCGTAGCATTTGGCAGCTAAATACTGGTCTTATCAGGGAAGATGATCAACTCATATCCTTTTTAGGGGCACGGTTGATCACTTTTCTGCGGAGAAGAACACATATCTGGTGTTAACGCAGCCACATCCGGAATTTCTTATAGCGCAAGGCCAAAAGGATGAATGCGCCCAGAGCATACAGCAACGGTTGCGGGGAAATAACCTTTACCGACCATAAATAATGTATGGGGGCGAGAATTGCGACCAGATAGACGAAGTTATGCAGTTTTTGCCAGCGTGAACCTAATTTTCGTTGTAAAGATTGGGTCGAGGTTGCCGCCAATGATAGCAGCACCAGCCAGCTGATTATTCCTAAAGTCAAATAGGGGCGCGTGACCAACTCCTTGCCAAGCAGTGCCAGATTGCTGATTCCCAGTTCCAACATGGCATAGCTAGTTAAATGAAGAGTGGCCCAGGCAAAACACCACAACCCCAGCAGACGACGGGTACGAATCAGCAGTGGTTGTTTACCGTATCGCGCTAAAGGTGTGACCAGGAGAGTCGCTAGCAGTAACTTGAGCGCCATCCTGCCGGTAAAATGCTGGATATCCTTCGCCGGATCGGCGCTCAAAAAGCCCTGGTTTGCGGCATAAAATAGCCAGACAAAAGGTAAGAACGCCGCGAGATGTAACCCCACTTTAAGCCACATGATTTGCTTCGCAGTTAATCTCACTTAGAAATTCTCCTTAAGATTTAAACCGCGGTACAGCGAAGCAACTTGATCGGCATAACCATTAAACAGCAATGTAGGCTGGCGTTTTACGTCAAGCACGCCACCTGAACCAATGAATCGTTCACTCGCCTGCGACCAGCGTGGGTGATCAACATTCGGGTTCACGTTGGCATAAAACCCATATTCATTCGGTGCAGCCATATTCCAGGTGGTGGGAGGTAGTTCACTAACGAGTTTGATACTGACAATCGACTTTATCCCTTTAAACCCATATTTCCACGGTACGGTCAGGCGGATTGGCGCGCCGTTTTGCGGCGGTAGCGCTTTGCCATAAACACCTACAGTCAGCAAAGTTAGCGGATGCATCGCTTCATCAAGTCTCAGTCCTTCAACGTAGGGATACTTCAAACCGCCGCCAATAAATCGATCTTTCTGTCCGGGCATTTGCTCCGGGTCGTAAATTGTTTCGAAGGCGACATATTTCGCATTGCTGGTGGGTTCAACCAAAGCCAGCAACTTGCTGAGCGGGAAACCAATCCACGGCACAACCATTGACCAGGCTTCAACACAACGCATGCGATAAATCCGCTCTTCAAGCGGGAATTTTTTGTAGAGATCGTCGTAATCCAGTGTCAGTGGCTTTGCCACTTCGCCACTAATTGTGATTTTCCACGGATCGGTTTTCAGACCCCCGGCGTTTGCCGCAGGGTCGGCTTTATCCAGACCAAACTCGTAGAAGTTATTGTAGCCAGTGACTTTATCTTCCGGGGTCATGGCGAGCTTAGCCTGCCATTGTTCGGGTTTACTAAATTGCAAAGGTTTCCCTGAAGGTGCTGGTGGCCGGTCATTACCTTTAAACCAGGAAAGAATATCTGCATTTGCAGTCTGAGGAAGTGTGAGGGCAGCCGCACTGATACCTAGTGCTTTCAGTACCTGGCGGCGTTTCATCATAAAAACGGATTCAGCTGTGACATCAGCTTCTGTGAAGCGGGTGACCTTCTTCATCTTATACTCCAGCGTGGCTTTATTCCGTAAGCATGACGGAGAACGCTAAACCCTGCGAATTTGTCACGAAAAATTGAAACTTAAACATAGTTCCAGGCTTGTTGAATATTTGTTAATAAGGGAAGAGTTGTCAGCGGCTATACTTGAGTTTCAGTGTGCAAAACACTCGCTTTGCAACAAAGGGTGAGAATATGTTCACTGTGTTTGCCAGGGCACCTCTTTTGCTATGTAATGCCGCATCAGGTCAGGCTTGGTATATCTTCACCAAACGGAGTTAACACAAGGATGCGATTAACGACGAAACTTTCTGCTTTTATGACATTGCTGACGGGGCTCGCTATTTTTGTGACACTCGTTGGTTGTTCATTAAGCTTCTTTAATGCGATGCATTATAAAGTGCATCAGCGTGTGGTTGCTGTTGCCACCATTATTGATAACGATTTAGTTTCCAGCTCACCAGAAGCTCTGATCAAGCGCCTCAATGAAGTGATGGTTCCGATTGATATCATCGCGGTCGATTTCAAAATTGGCGATAACACCGTTTATCAGCACCAATTGACCCAAACCTATCGCTTGCTGGGAAACAGCTACAGTTTCCGCACCGTGACTGTTGAATTAATGAAGTATCCCGGCATGTTTCTCAGTTTGACCTATCGCGATCCGGTAGCGGATTACTACAACTCTCTTTTCGCGACGGTACCTCTTTCTATCACGATTGGACTCATGCTTATCGTGCTGTTCTTTGCGATCCGCTGGATGAAAAAACAGCTCGCCGGGCAAGAGTTACTGGAAAGTCGCGCGCGTCGCATTCTGAATGGTGAAAGAGGTGTAGATATACGCGGTTCAGTTCTGGAATGGCCTCCTCAAGCCAGTAGTGCGCTTGATGTGTTGCTTTCAGATCTGCAAAACGCCAGCGAACAACGTAGCCGAATGGATACACTGATTCGTGCTTTCGCCGCGCAAGATGCGAAAACGGGTCTGAATAATCGCCTGTTCTTTGATAACCAATTGGCAACTTTACTCGATGAGCAGGAGCAAGTTGGCGCGCATGGTGTGGTGATGATTATTCGTTTACCGGATTTTGAAACGCTGCACGAAACGTGGGGGCGCAACGCGGTAGAAGAGTATTTGTTTACGATTATTAATATGTTATCGACATTTGTGATGCGCTATCCGGGGGCTTTGCTGGCACGCTATTTCCGTAGTGACTTTGCCGTTTTGTTGCCGCACCGCACATTGAAAGAAGCCGATAGCATTGCTAATCAATTACTGAAGGCTGTCGATTCGCTGCCTCCAACGCGGATGCTTGATCGTAATGACATGATGCATATCGGTATTTGTGCATGGCGTAGCGGGCAAAGCAAAGAGCAAGTTATGGAGAATGCAGAGGTGGCGACGCGTAATGCTTCCCTGCAAGGAACCAACGGCTGGTCGGTATATGACGATAGTTTGCCGGAAAAAGGGCGTGGTAACGTTAAATGGCGTACGCTCATTGAGCAGGTGTTGCAACGCGGCGGTCCACGCTTCTACCAAAAACCGTCCGTGAAGCGCGATGGTTATGTGCATCATCGTGAAATTATGTGTCGGATTTTCGACGGTCAACAAGAAGTATTGGCGGCAGAGTATTTGCCGATGGTTAAGCAGTTTGGTTTATCGGAGCAATATGACCGGCAAATCATCGCTCGGCTATTGCCGTTAGCAGGATTCTGGCCTGAAGAAACGCTAGCCATTCAAGTGTCGGTTGAATCATTGATTCGGGCACCTTTCCAGCGTTGGTTGCGTGATGCGTTAATGCAATCTGAAAAATCACTTCGACGACGTATTCTTTTTGAACTTGCAGAGGCAGATGTTTGTCAACACATCAGCCGTTTGCAACCTGTGATTCGTTTGATCAAAGCATTGGGCGTACGTATTGCAGTTTCCCAGGCAGGTTTAACCGTAGTGAGTGCGTCTTATATTAAAGAGTTGGATGTAGAGTTGATAAAACTGCATCCAGGGCTTGTGCGTAACATTGAGAAACGAACCGAAAATCAGCTGTTTGTACAGAGTCTGGTTGAGGCTTGTAACGGGACTCAGACACAAGTTTTTGCGGTCGGTGTAAGAACGCGAAGTGAATGGCAGACACTGGTAGAGAAAGGCGTGGCGGGTGCTCAGGGGGATTTTTTTGCGGCCTCTGAACCGCTCGATAGCAACGTGAAAAAATATTCGCAAAGATACTCGGTTTAACCTGCCGTTTATAAATATTTCACGTAGAATAACGCGCGCTGCATCTCAAGGGGGCGGATACGCCTGCTGACCAGATTGTTAAAGCACGAATGAACCCAGTTTGCTTCCTTGCACTGTTCGTTTAACCTACAGCGTTTGTTTAATTCCTCTGCGGTTCGAGGATAGACGTGCCGAAAGTGTAACGGTCGTAGTAAACTGCACAATTTTTCACCATTGCAGAACATTTATGCGCCTTGTCGCTGCAATGAGTGGTTGGTAAAGTAAGCGGATTTTGTTTCCGCCCCAGCTTTCAGGATTATCCCTTAGTATGTTGAAAAAATTTCGTGGCATGTTTTCCAATGACCTGTCCATTGACCTGGGTACCGCGAATACCCTGATTTATGTAAAAGGACAAGGCATCGTACTGAATGAGCCATCTGTCGTGGCCATCCGCCAGGATCGTGCCGGTTCACCTAAAAGTGTTGCGGCCGTAGGTCATGATGCTAAACAGATGCTGGGTCGTACCCCTGGCAATATCGCAGCTATCCGTCCGATGAAAGATGGCGTTATTGCCGATTTCTTCGTGACCGAAAAAATGCTGCAACACTTCATCAAACAAGTGCATAGCAACAGCTTTATGCGCCCAAGCCCGCGTGTTCTGGTTTGTGTGCCAGTTGGCGCAACTCAGGTTGAACGCCGTGCTATCCGTGAATCTGCGCAAGGTGCAGGTGCTCGTGAAGTATTCCTGATTGAAGAACCAATGGCTGCGGCTATCGGTGCAGGCTTGCCAGTTTCTGAAGCAACCGGTTCTATGGTTGTGGATATCGGTGGTGGTACTACTGAAGTTGCCGTTATCTCTCTGAACGGCGTGGTTTACTCCTCTTCCGTTCGTATTGGTGGTGACCGCTTTGATGAAGCCATCATTAATTATGTGCGCCGTAACTACGGTTCACTGATTGGTGAAGCAACCGCTGAACGGATCAAACACGAAATCGGTTCTGCTTACCCAGGCGATGAAGTGCGTGAAATCGAAGTTCGTGGTCGTAACCTGGCTGAAGGTGTTCCACGCGGCTTTACTCTGAATTCCAATGAAATCCTCGAAGCCCTGCAAGAGCCTTTGACCGGTATCGTGAGTGCGGTAATGGTTGCACTGGAGCAGTGCCCACCAGAATTGGCTTCTGACATTTCTGAGCGCGGTATGGTTCTGACTGGTGGTGGCGCATTGCTGCGTAACCTCGACCGTCTGCTGATGGAAGAAACAGGCATTCCGGTAGTAGTTGCAGAAGATCCATTGACTTGCGTAGCCCGTGGTGGTGGCAAGGCACTGGAAATGATCGACATGCACGGCGGCGACTTGTTCAGCGAAGAGTAATCAGCCACACGTAAAAGGCAGTGACTATCACTGCCTTTTCCTTGCTGGCCCTGGAATACGCATAGCCTATGAAGCCAATTTTTAGCCGTGGCCCTTCGTTGCAGTTTCGCCTCATTCTGGCGGTGCTGGTGGCGATTGGTGTCATTATTGCCGATAGCCGTCTGGGTACGTTTAGTCAGATCCGAACGTATATGGATACTGCCGTCAGCCCTTTCTATTTTGTCTCAAATGGTCCCCGTGAATTGCTCGACAGCGTCTCGCAAACACTGGCATCACGCGATCAGCTAGAACTCGAAAATCGTGCACTGCGTCAGGAACTGATCCTGAAAAACAGCGAATTACTGATGATGGGTCAATATCGTCAGGAAAACGCACGTCTGCGCGAATTGCTTGGCTCACCGTTGCGTCAGGACGAGCAAAAAATGGTGACTCAGGTTATCTCTACCGTTAACGATCCTTACAGTGACCAGGTTGTCATTGATAAAGGGAGCGTGAATGGGGTCTATGAAGGTCAGCCAGTCATCAGTGATAAAGGTGTCGTAGGTCAGGTCATTGCGGTGGCTAAACTCACCAGCCGTGTTTTGCTGATCTGTGATGCGACTCATGCGCTACCGATTCAGGTACTGCGCAATGACATCCGCGTTATCGCGGCGGGCAACGGCTGTACTGACGATCTGCAACTGGAACATTTACCCGCAAATACCGATATTCGCGTAGGCGATGTATTGGTGACGTCTGGTTTAGGTGGTCGCTTCCCTGAAGGTTATCCGGTGGGTGTCGTTTCCTCTGTGAAACTTGATACTCAACGCGCGTACACAGTTATTCAGGCTCGCCCAACTGCTGGCTTACAACGTCTGCGTTATTTGCTGCTGCTGTGGGGAGCGGATCGTGAAGGCAAAACCCCAATGCCACCGGAAGAGGTTCATCGTGTAGCTAATGAGCGTTTGATGCAAATGATGCCGCAGGTATTGCCTCCGGCTGATTCTGTTGGCCCGCCAGCCCCAGCTCCGATTCCACCTCCGGCAACGGGAATGACTCAGGCTCCTGCAGGGAACTCCGCTTCTCCTGCATCTGCTACCCAGGGAGGGCAGTAGTGGGGAGTTACCGTAGTCAGGGTCGTTGGGTAATCTGGCTCTCTTTCCTTGTCGCCTTGTTGTTACAGGTAATGCCCTGGCCTGACGATTTAAAAATCTATCGTCCGGACTGGGTTTTACTTATTCTGCTGTACTGGATTCTGGCGTTGCCCCACCGCGTAAATGTTGGCACAGGTTTTGTGGTGGGTGCCATACTGGATCTGATCAGCGGTTCCACCCTGGGCGTGCGAGCGTTATCTCTGAGTATCGTTGCTTACCTGGTGGCGTTGAAATACCAGCTATTCCGCAATCTCGCGCTTTGGCAACAGGCTTTAGTGGTTATGCTGTTGTCATTGATGACAGATGTCATTGTTTTCTGGTCAGAATTTTTAGTCATCAACGTATCTTTCCGTCCGGAAATTTTCTGGAGTAGCGTGGTTAACGGCGTGCTGTGGCCATGGATATTTTTGCTGATGCGTAAAATTCGCCAACAATTTGCTGTGCAATAGGATTTAACATGACATCTTTGTATCTGGCATCGGGTTCTCCACGTCGTCAGGAGCTTCTGACTCAGTTGGGTGTATCATTTGAGCGCATTATTACCGATGTAGAAGAACAGCGTTTTAGCGGCGAGAGTGCGCAACAATATGTTGTGCGCCTGGCGCGAGATAAAGCGCGAGCAGGTGTTGCATTAGCGCAACATGACTTACCGGTTTTAGGTGCAGATACTATTGTTATCTACAATGGCAACGTGTTGGAAAAACCTAAAGATGAACAACATGCTGCGCAGATGCTGCGCATGTTGTCCGGGAATCAGCATCAAGTGATGACGGCAGTTGCGTTAGCCGATCGCGAATCGTTACTGGATTGCCTGGTGACGACCGAAGTGACATTTCGCGCATTATCAGAACAGGATATCGCCGGCTACGTGGCCTGCGGTGAACCCATGGATAAAGCAGGTGCATACGGTATTCAAGGGCTTGGTGGTTGTTTTGTCAGGAAGATTAATGGCAGCTACCATGCTGTAGTCGGTTTACCGCTAGTTGAAACCTATGAATTGCTGAGTAATTTTCACGCTTTGCGTGATGGACGAGGAAAACATGACGGCTGAATTATTAGTCAACGTGACCCCATCGGAAACTCGGGTGGCTTACATTGATGGTGGAATACTGCAAGAGATCCATATTGAACGCGAAGCACGTCGCGGGATCGTAGGGAATATCTACAAAGGTCGTGTAAGCCGGGTACTTCCGGGAATGCAGGCGGCATTTGTAGATATTGGCCTTGATAAGGCAGCGTTTCTTCACGCTTCTGACATCATGCCACATACCGAATGTGTGGCTGGTGAAGAGCGAAAAAACTTCACAGTACGCGATATCTCCGAACTGGTGCGCCAGGGGCAAGACCTGATGGTTCAAGTGGTGAAAGATCCGCTGGGTACTAAAGGTGCGCGCCTGACTACTGATATCACACTGCCGTCTCGTTACCTGGTCTTTATGCCAGGAGCCTCGCATGTGGGTGTTTCGCAACGCATTGAAAGTGAAGCTGAGCGTGAACGCCTTAAACGCGTGGTTAACGCATATTGCGACGAGCAAGGCGGATTCATCATCCGTACTGCGGCAGAAGGTGTATGTGAAGATGATTTGGCCGCAGATGCAGCTTACCTAAAGCGTGTCTGGACAAAAGTCAGCGAACGCAAAAAGCGTAACAAAACTCGTTGTCAGCTTTACGGTGAACTGGCGCTGGCACAACGTGTATTGCGTGATTTTGCTGATGAGGCACTCGATCGAATTCGTGTCGACTCACGCCTGACTTTCGACATGCTGCTGGAGTTCACCGCAGAATACATGCCGGAAATACACAACAAGATCGAACACTACAGCGGTCGCCAGCCAATTTTTGACCTTTTCGATGTTGAAAATGAAATTCAGCGGGCGCTGGAACGAAAAGTTGAACTGAAGTCGGGTGGCTATTTGGTCATCGATCAGACTGAAGCGATGACTACCGTGGATATCAACACGGGTGCATTTGTTGGTCATCGCAATCTCGACGATACTATTTTCAATACTAATATTGAAGCGACTCAGGCGATTGCCCGTCAGTTACGTTTGCGTAACCTGGGCGGCATTATCATTATTGATTTCATTGATATGAGTAATGAAGATCATCGTCGTCGTGTGTTGCATTCTCTTGAACAAGCGTTAAGCAAAGATCGGGTAAAAACCAGTATCAATGGTTTCTCGCAGCTTGGCCTGGTTGAAATGACACGTAAACGCACGCGCGAAAGCGTTGAACATGTGCTGTGCAACGATTGTCCAACTTGCCACGGCCGCGGTACCGTGAAAACGGTTGAAACGGTCTGTTATGAAATTATGCGTGAAATTGTCCGCGTGCATCATGCTTACGATTCTGACCGCTTCCTGGTTTATGCCTCACCTGCTGTGGGGGAAGCACTGAAAAGTGAAGAGTCCCATTCACTGGCCGAAGTTGAAATTTTCGTCGGCAAGCAAGTCAAAGTACAGATCGAGCCGCTCTATAATCAGGAGCAGTTTGACGTCGTTATGATGTAGCTCTCTGTGCGGTTGGCGCAGGTTCGAGTTCCGCTCCGGCGGCTAACAAGGAGATATACGTGAGGCGACTGCCCGGCATTCTGCTACTCACTGGCGCAACGCTTATCGTTATCGTCGCACTGCTGGTGAGTGGTTTGCGGCTGGTTTTGCCGCATCTCGATGCCTGGCGCCCGGCTTTGTTAGATAAAATTGAAGCGATGACTGGCACGCCTGTCGATGCCAGCCAGATAAAGGCAAGTTGGGAAAACTTTGGCCCTACTCTGGATGTGCGCGATGTTAAAGCTGGTCTGAAAGACGGCGGTGAGTTGAGCGTTAAGCGCGTGACGCTGGCGCTCGACCTTTGGCAAAGTATTTTGCATGCGCGCTGGCAATTCCGCGACCTCACTTTTTACCAGTTACAGATGCGCACCAATACCCCACTGAGCCAGAATCAGGGGGACGGTAAGTTTGAGCCGGGTAAAATCAGCGATCTCTTTTTACGGCAGTTCGATCACTTTGATCTGCGCGACAGCTCCCTTAGTTTCCTGACTCTATCTGGCCAACGTGCCGAACTCACGATCCCACAACTTACCTGGCTTAACACCAAAAACCGTCACCGTGCTGAAGGACTGGTCAGTCTGTCGAGCTTTACCGGACAGCACGGTCTGGCAAAAGTACGGATGGATTTACGGGATGAAAATGGCCTACTGAATATCGGCAAAGTCTGGCTACAGGCTGATAACGTTGACGTAAAACCGTGGCTCGGCCGTTGGATGAAGGACAATGTTAATTTACAGACTGCCAAATTCACCCTCGAAGCATGGATGGATGTCAAAGAGGGCGATATTGCTGGTGGTAATATCTGGCTGAAGCAAGGCGGTGCAAGCTGGGCGGGGAAAAGCGCTGCACACCAGTTATCAGTAGATAATTTGATGGCCCGTGTCGAACGTTCAGAAGCAGGCTGGAATCTTGCTATTCCCTCAACCAATATCACCCTTGATGGTAAAACCTGGCCAAAAGGTTCGCTATCGTTAGCGTGGATTGCTCCGCAGGATGTGGGGGGGAAAGGGAATACTCGTGGTGACGAATTGCGGGTACGCGCCACAAATATGGAACTGGAAAGCTTCACTGGTTTACTGCCGATTGCCGAGAAAATCTCACCTGATATAGGCGATATTTGGACCTCCTTGCAACCTCGCGGGCACATTGATGTGCTGGCACTGGATATCCCGCTCCAGCAAACGGAAAACACCCGTATGCAAGGGCGCTGGAAAGATGTGAGTTGGAATCAATGGAAAATGCTTCCCGGTGTCGAACACTTCGCAGGTTCAATTACCGGTAGCGTTGCCCACGGGCAGCTTAATGCACAGATCCTCGATGCTAAAATGCCTTATGAAGGTGTATTCCGCGCGCCGCTGGAGATTGAACATGGCGCCGCAACGCTTGAGTGGCGGAAAAATGCTTCTGGTTTCCAGCTTGATGGCAAAAATCTTGATGTAAAAGCTCGCTCGGTATGGGCGGCAGGCGATTTCCGTTATTACCAGCCTGAGGGTGGTGACCCATGGTTAGGCATTTTAGCCGGAATCAGTACTAACAACGGTGCTGATGCCTGGCGTTATTTCCCTGAAAATCTGATGGGCAAAGAACTGGTTGATTACCTCAGTGGCGCTATTCAGGGCGGTGAAGCTGAAAACGCGACGCTGGTCTACGGCGGTAATCCTCATCTCTTCCCGTATCTGCATAACGAAGGGCAGTTTGAGGTCTACGTTCCGCTACGCAATGCTAAATTTGCTTTCCAGCCTGACTGGCCGGCATTAGAGAACCTGAATATCACGCTTGATTTCATCAATGACGGTTTATGGATGAAGTCTGATGAGGTGAAACTCGGGGGGGTTACTGGGCGCAACCTCACGGCGATTATCCCGGATTACTCGAAAGAAAAACTGTTGATTGATTCTGATATCAGCGGCCCTGGAAGTGCAGTTGGTCCGTATTTCAAAGAAACGCCTCTAAAAGATTCGCTGTCTGCTGCTCTTGATGAACTCCAGATTGGTGGGGATGTGAATGCTCGCTTACATCTGGATATCCCATTCAATGGCGATATGACCACCGCTTCAGGTGACGTCCAGCTTCACAACAATACGCTGCTGATAAAACCGCTCTCCAGCACTCTGAACAACCTGACGGGTAAATTCAGTTTTGTGAACGGCGATTTGAAAAGCGAACCATTAAAAGCCACCTGGTTTAACCAACCCGTAGGTATTGATTTTAATACCAAAACTGGTGAGAAAGATTACAAGATTGGCGTCAATTTGCTGGGCGACTGGCAGCCAACAAAAATGGGTGTTTTGCCTGAGCCGGTTAATAAAGAGTTGAGCGGTAACGTCCCATGGAAAGGTGATGTGGCGATTACGCTTCCTTATCGCGGAGAGGCAAATTATCAGGTCAATGTGGATGCAGATCTGAAAAATGTGAGTAGCCACTTACCTGCCCCAGTTAATAAATCAGCGGGTCAGGCACTGCCATTGAAAATCGCAGTGAAAGGCGACCTGAATAGCTTTAATTTGACGGGTAATGCCGGGCCGACAAATCACTTCTCCAGCCGCTGGTTACTGAATAAGAAACTGACGCTGGATCGCGCTATTTGGGCAACGAACAGCCACACAATTCCACCGTTACCTGACAATCCGGGTGTTGAGCTTGATCTCCCTGCGATGGACGGTGCGCAATGGTTAGCGCTCTTTAGCCAGGGGGCGGCGGAAAGTGTTGGTAACTCTGCATCATTCCCATCAGATATTACGTTACGCACGCCTTCGCTGACTTTCGCTGGGCAGCAGTGGAATAACCTGAGTCTCGTTTCCCACGCGATACCTGGCGGTACGCGTGTTGAAGCACAGGGTCGTGAAGTGAATGGCTCGTTGACGATGCAAGATAATGCGCCGTGGCGTGCAGCAATCAAATACCTCTATTTCAACCCTGATTGGGGTAATAGCACTGCCAAAACGACCAGCGCTTCTCCACTGGGAGACAATACTTCAATTGATTTCCGCAGCTGGCCTGATCTGCAACTGCGTTGTGCCGAATGTTGGCTGTGGGGGCAAAAATATGGGCGTATTGAAGGTGATCTCGCTGTTAAAGGGAACACGCTGGAATTAGAAAATGGCTTAGTCGATTCAGGGTTTGCAAGACTAACCGGCAGTGGTCAATGGGTTAACAGTCCAGCAGAAGAGCGTACCTCCATAAAAGGTAAACTTCATGGTAGTAAGCTTGATGCCGCAACCAATTTCTTTGGGGTTAAAACGCCAATTCAGGGTTCATCATTTGATGCGGATTATGATTTGCACTGGCGTGATAAACCCTGGCAGCCAGACTTTGCTTCACTTAACGGAATCCTGCATACCAAATTGGGTAAAGGTCAGATTGCGGATCTGGGCACGGGGCACGCCGGGCAATTGCTGCGGTTGGTGAGTGTTGACGCGCTTATGCGTAAGCTGCGTTTCGATTTCAGCGATACCTTCGGTGATGGTTTCTATTTTGACTCCATTCGCAGTACGGCCTGGATCAAAGATGGCGTGCTGCATAGCGACGATACGCTGGTGGATGGCCTGGAAGCCGACATCGGCTTGAAAGGTTCTGTCGATTTGGTTAGACGCCGCGTCGATGTTGAAGCAGTTATAGCACCTGAAATTTCCGCGACTGTCGGGGTGGCAACAGCCTTTGTGGTTAACCCAATTATTGGTGCCGCTGTGTTTGCGGCCAGCAAAGTGTTAGGGCCTTTGTGGAGCAAAATCTCCGTGTTGCGCTACCACATCACTGGGCCGGTCGACCAACCACAAATCAACGAAGTGCTTCGTCAGCCGAGAGTTAACGACGCTAAGTGATTTGACGGGAGTCTTGAATTACCTCAAGCTCAATAGATATCTCCAATCGATAGACAATTAAGAGTAGCGAAACGATGAGTCTGAACCTGGTAAGTGAGCAGTTGCTGTCTGCGAATGGCTTAACCCATCAAGATCTGTTTTCCATTTTGGGGCAATTGTCTGAGCGCCGACTCGACTATGGTGATCTTTATTTCCAGTCCAGTTATCACGAATCCTGGGTGCTGGAAGACCGCATCATTAAAGATGGTTCTTACAACATCGATCAGGGTGTTGGCGTGCGTGCGGTCAGCGGTGAGAAAACCGGTTTTGCTTATGCCGACCAGGTCAGCTTACTGGCACTAGAACAAAGTGCTCATGCGGCACGAAGCATCGTGCAGGATAAAGGAAATGGCCGTGTACAGACGTTAGGTGCTGTGCAACATAGCGCGCTTTATACCAGTGCTGACCCGCTACAAAGCATGACCCGTGAAGAGAAACTCGACATCCTGAAACGTGTAGATAGCGTTGCTCGTGCGGCAGATAAGCGTGTTCAGGAAGTGACTGCCAGCCTGACTGGCGTTTATGAATTGATTCTCGTGGCGGCAACTGACGGCACTCTGGCGGCAGATGTTCGCCCATTGGTTCGTCTTTCTGTCAGCGTTCAGGTTGAAGACAACGGCAAACGCGAGCGCGGTTCAAGCGGTGGTGGCGGTCGTTTCGGTTATGACTATTTCCTCGAAACAATTGATGGCGAAGTTCGTGCAGATGCCTGGGCTAAAGAAGCCGTGCGTATGGCGCTGGTGACTCTTTCTGCCGTTGCGGCTCCTGCCGGTACGTTCCCGGTGGTGCTGGGTGCAGGTTGGCCGGGCGTGCTACTGCATGAAGCAGTCGGTCACGGTCTGGAAGGTGATTTTAACCGTCGTGGTACTTCGGTATTTAGCGGTCAAATGGGCCAGTTAGTTGCTTCTGAACTTTGTACAATTGTCGATGATGGCACCATGGCAAACCGCCGTGGTTCAGTGGCTATTGACGATGAAGGTGTGCCGGGTCAGTACAATGTGCTTATCGAAAACGGCATCCTGAAAGGCTACATGCAGGATAAGCTTAATGCTCGCTTGATGGGTGTTGCGCCAACAGGTAATGGGCGTCGCGAATCTTATGCGCACCTGCCAATGCCGCGCATGACCAATACTTATATGCTGGCCGGTAAGTCTACTCCGCAAGAGATCATCGAATCCGTTGAGTACGGTATCTATGCTCCTAACTTTGGTGGCGGTCAGGTAGACATCACTTCTGGTAAGTTTGTGTTCTCAACTTCCGAAGCCTATCTCATCGAAAATGGAAAAGTGACTAAGCCGGTAAAAGGCGCAACGTTAATTGGTTCCGGTATCGAAGCCATGCAGCAAGTTTCCATGGTCGGTAATGACCTGGCGCTGGATAACGGCGTCGGCGTTTGTGGAAAAGAAGGGCAGAGTCTGCCAGTCGGAGTTGGCCAGCCAACGCTTAAAGTCGACAATCTGACCGTTGGCGGCACAGCTTAACAACTCATTCCTACAGTCCAACAGCCGGGTAAATCCCGGCTGTTTTGTTTCAATTTCTCGCCATTTATTCGATATCTTTTACACGTCCTTTGTTCTCGCGAACTCCTTGAAAAAGATGCGAAACCTTCACGAAATATTCGGTCAGGTAGTTTATACAAACCTGCACTTTCAAAGGCAATTTGTCCTTTTCGGTATACAGCGCGTATACCGGACGCGGATCGGATTGATAGCTCGGCAATAAGATCTCAAGCGTTCCGTCATTGATCTCATCGATCACCCACATCAGTGGAACATAGGCGATCCCGGCGCCGACTTTTAGCCAGCGGCTTAAGGTCATAGGATCATTTGTGACGAAACGACCTTGCGGGATCATGCGCGTGGTGAGGCCTTCCGGGGCGATCAACTCAAATTCATTGTGCGGGCGAATGCTGTATTCAAGCCAGGAATGGCTGGCAAGATCGGCAGGCTTTTCTGGCGTGCCGTTTTGTTGCAGGTAACTTTTCGCGGCGCAAATCACCATCGGCATCGAGCCGAGGCGTGTTGAGAAGAGGCTTGAATCCTGCAAAGCGCCGACACGAATTACCACGTCCAGACCATCGGCAATCAAGTCCGGCGCGGGGATGCCGGTGACCAGGTTTACGGTCAACTCCGGGTATTCTTTGAGCATGTCCGCCGTCATGGACGCGAGGACATTTTGTGCCATAGTTGAAGAACTACCTATTCGCAGTGTGCCAATAGGCGTGTTGTTAAAAGCGTAAAGTTGCTCATGCACCTCTTTCGCTTCGTGCAGCATTTTGCGGCAGCCCAGATAGTAAATTTTACCGGCTTCAGTGAGCCCAATGCTGCGAGTACTGCGGTTTAGCAGCTTGACCTGTAACTCGTCTTCTAATTTGGAAACGGTTTGGCTTATAGACGATACGCTCATTTCTAGCTGTCTGGCGGCGGCGGTAAAAGAACCGAGTTCGACAACTTTTGCAAAAACTGACATGCGTTTAAGTCTTTCCATTGTTCACTCTGGCTTAAAAGTGATTTAGATCACATATTATAGATAACCGGCTAACAATTACGGTAATATATTATTCTCAGCACAACCTGTACCACTCGTTAGCTCAGCGTTTCTGGCTGAACCAGGGTTTGTGTCTTCTGTATTTTCTGCAAGGTTAACATGAGTCTATTTCCCGTTATCGTGATATTCGGTCTTTCTTTTCCGCCGATATTCTTCGAGCTAATTCTATCGCTGGCGCTGTTCTGGTTGGTTCGCCGTCTGCTGACTCCGACGGGAATTTATGATTTTGTCTGGCACCCGGCATTATTTAATACAGCGCTTTATTGCTGTCTGTTTTATCTGATCTCGCGCCTGTTTGTTTGAGGTTGATGTGAAAGCACTTACAACAAAAATGATCCGCACGGCCATCACGCTAATTCTTGTGCTGCTGGCTTTCATCGCTATCTACCGTGCCTGGGTGTTTTATACCGAATCCCCGTGGACGCGTGACGCTCGTTTTACCGCTGATGTGGTCGCGATTGCGCCGGACGTGTCCGGTTTAATTACCGACGTGAAGGTGCATGACAACCAACTGGTGAAGAAAGATCAGATCCTATTCACCATCGACCAGCCGCGTTATCAGAAAGCGCTCGAGCAAGCACAGGCCGATGTTGCCTACTACCAGGCTCTGGCCGGGGAAAAACGTCGTGAAGCCGGACGCCGCAATTCGTTGGGTACGCAGGCCATGTCGCGTGAAGAAATTGAACAGTCCAACAATGTGTTGCAGACGGTCATGCATCAATTATCAAAGGCTGAAGCGACACGTGATTTAGCTCAACTGGACCTACAACGTACCGTTATTCGTGCACCCGCAGAAGGTTGGGTCACCAACCTGAATGTCTATACCGGTGAGTTTATTACTCGTGGATCAACCGCTGTGGCGCTGGTCAAACGCGGTACGTTCTACATCCTGGCCTATATGGAAGAAACCAAGCTCGACGGTATTCGTCCAGGTTACCGGGTGCAAATCACGCCGCTGGGTAGTAACCGTGTATTACGTGGAACCGTCGACAGCCTTTCTGCCGGTGTGACTAATGCCAGCAGCACCCGAGACAGCAAAGGGATGGCGACCGTCGACTCCAATCTGGAATGGGTGCGTCTGGCGCAACGTGTGCCGGTGCGAATTCACCTTGATGAGCAACAAGCCAATCTTTATCCCGCCGGGACAACGGCGACCGTCGTGGTGACAGGGGAAAAAGACAGAGATACTGACCACAAATCAGTATTTATTAAACTCATGCATCGCTTGCGTGAGTTCGGTTAAGCGTAGGTCGATATGTATTATATTTCGCGGTTACATTTACGCTTCGCCTTCAAACTGGCTTTTGCCATCGTGCTGGCGTTGTGGGTCGGTTTCCATTTTGAGCTTGAAACCCCTCGCTGGGCGGTGCTGACTTCAGTGTTAGTTGCCGCTGGCCCTGCTTTTGCGGCAGGTGGCGAGCCGTATTCTGGCGCGATTCGTTATCGCGGCATGCTGCGAATTGTCGGTACATTTATTGGCTGTTTTGCCGCGTTATTCATTATCACTACTTTTATCCGTGCACCGGTCGTTATGTTGTTGGTGTGCTGTATCTGGGCGGGTTTTTGTACCTGGATCTCCTCGCTGGTTAAGGTCGAAAACTCTTACGCCTGGGGGCTTTCTGGCTACACGGCATTGATTATTATCGTCACCATTCAGGCCAACCCGCTAGTTGCTCCTCAATTCGCCGTCGAGCGTTGTAGCGAAATTGTCATCGGTATTGTCTGCGCTATCATTGCGGACTTACTTTTCTCCCCACGTTCCATCAAGAAAGAGATCGACAGGCAACTCGATAGCCTGTTGGTGGATCACTATCGCTTGATGCAGTTGTGTATTGCGCATGGTGATAAAGAAGAGGTGGATAAAGCCTGGGCAAGCCTGGTTCAGCGCACCACTGTGCTGGAAGGAATGCGTAATAACCTGAAGATTGAATCGGCTCGCTGGAGTCGTGCGAACCGTCGCCTCAAAGCACTTAACACCGTTTCTCTGGCGTTAATTACCCAGGCGTGTGAAACCTTCCTGATTCAAAACACGCGCCCTGAATTTGTGACTCCAGAATTTCGCGAGTTATTCGACGCTCCGGTAGAAACCGCTGCTGATGTGCATCAACAGCTAAAGATTATCCGAAAAGTGATGTCGTTTTCCGGTGAAAAATACACCCCGGTGACTATTCGTAGCTGGGTCAATGAAGCGACACGTTATTTAGTTTTGAAACGGGGCGTGATCAGCAATACCCGTATCAGCGCGATTGAAGAAGAGATTTTAAACCAGGAAGTCGTGGTAAAAGTGCAATCCGCTGAAGGCCATCACGCGATGATTAACTTCTGGCGCACGACGGTAGCTTGCTTGCTGGGTAGCTTGTTCTGGTTATCAACTGGCTGGACATCCGGCAGTGGCGCAATGGTGATGATTGCTGTTGTTACTTCTCTGGCGATGCGTCTGCCGAACCCGCGTATGGTGGCTGTTGATTTCCTCTACGGCATGATTGCCGCCTTGCCGATTGGCGCTTTCTATTTTTTAGTTATCCTGCCGAACACCCAACAAAGTATGGTGTTGCTCTCTATTAGTCTCGCGCTTCTGGCGTTCTTTATTGGTATAGAAGTACAGAAACGGCGTCTGGGTTCAATGAGCGCCCTGGCGGGAACCATCAATGTCATCGTGTTAGACAACCCAATGACGTTCCACTTCAGCTCTTTCCTCGACAGCGCCCTCGGCCAGCTTGTGGGCTGCTTCCTGGCCATGATGGTGATCCTGCTGATTCGCGATAATTCCAAAGAGCGTACCGGTCGTACCTTGCTGAACCAGTTTGTTTCCGCCGCAGTTTCCGCGCTCACAACCAATAAAGCGCGTCGCAAAGAAAACCATTTGCCCGCGCTCTATCAGCAACTTTTCCTGCTGCTGAATATGTTCCCCGGTGATATCCCTCGTTATCGCCTGGCGCTGACCTTAATTATTGCTCACCAGCGTCTGCGAGATGCGCCGATACCGGTGAACGACGATCTCTCGGCATACCATCGCCAATTGCGAAAAACCGCAGATAAAGTGACATCAGCCTCCAGCGACGACAAGAAACAGCGTTACTTTAAGCAATTACTGGAAGAACTCGAGGTTTACCAAGAGAAATTACGAATATGGGAGGCGCCGTTGCAGGTCACCGAACCGGTGAAACGGCTAGCGGAGGTGCTGCATAAATACCAGCACGCTTTCATCACTGCCTGACCCGAGCCGACGCAATGCGTCGGCTTTTTTGTATCTATACTTATACCCGTCATACTTCAACTTGCAGATGCGTTGGCTGCGTTTGCTCACCCGAGTCACTTACCAGAGTAAGCTCATCGGGATTCACTCGCTTGCCGCCTGCCTGCAACTCGAATTATTTTGGGTATATCAGATGCCCAATTCATAACAGGAGAAAACAATGACAAATCAGGCACTCCAGGACAGTGAATTATTTAACACCGGTTATCTGGTTAATGGGGAATGGCGCAAGCTGAGTGAAACTTTCGATGTTCTTAACCCCGCAACGGGCGAGGTTGTCGCCAAAGTCGCAAAGGCTGGTAAAAAAGAGGCTGAAGGAGCTATCGCCGCTGCCGCTAAAGCCTTCCCTGCATGGCGTGCAAAAACCGCCAAAGAGCGTTCAACCATTCTCTATCGCTGGTTCCAGTTAATTATTGAGAACAAAGCCTGGCTCGGGCGCTTGATGACAACCGAACAAGGCAAGCCACTGAAAGAGGCGGAAGGGGAAGTCGAGTACGCCGCGAGTTTTATCCAGTGGTTCGCCGAGCAGGCCAAACGGGCCAACGGTGAAATCATTCCTCCGGCGAAACCTGGCTCCCGTATTTTGGCCACGCGGGAACCTATTGGCGTTGTCGCCGCTATCACGCCGTGGAATTTCCCGATGGCGATGCTGACTCGTAAACTCGGTCCGGCACTTGCTGCGGGCTGTACCGGTGTTATCAAGCCTGCTAATAACACGCCGCTATCGGCATTTGCTTTACTGGCGCTGGCGAAAAAAGCAGGCGTGCCTGATGGCGTGCTAAATGCTGTAGCCGGTAATACGCAAGAAATCAGCGACGCCATTATGGCGAGCCACGAAGTGCGGAAAATTTCATTCACTGGCTCCACCGCCGTCGGCAAAACGCTGGTACGCAATGCCGCTGAAACCATGAAAAAAGTCTCCATGGAATTAGGCGGTAACGCACCGTATATCGTCTTTGATGATGCTGATATCGATGAAGCCGTGAAAGGTGCGATTGCTAACAAATTCCGCAACGCAGGCCAGGTGTGTGTAAGCGTTAACCGTTTCTTCATTCAGGAAAAGGTTTACGACCAGTTCGTCAACAAGCTGGCGGAGGCGGTCAAAGCCCTGAAAGTTGGGAATGGCCTGGAAGCGGGCGTCGTCGTCGGGCCATTAATTGAGAAATCCGCAGTCGATAAGGTCCGTGAACACGTGGAAGATGCACAGGCGAAAGGTGGCAAAGTGTTGGTTGGTGGCAAGAGTCATGAGCTGGGTGGCAACTTCTGGCAGCCAACGGTGATTGTCGATGCTAATGACGGCATGAAACTGGCACAGGAAGAAACTTTTGGCCCAGTGGCTGCCTGTTTCCGTTTCAATACGGAAGAGGAAGTGATTGAGCGGGCGAACAATACGCCATTTGGTTTGGCAGCCTACTTCTATACTCAGAATCTATCGCGCGTATTCCGTGTCTCTCAGGAGCTTGAAAGCGGGATGATAGGGATTAACGAATGCGCAGTTTCGACTGAGCTGGGGCCATTTGGTGGCGTGAAAGAGTCCGGGCTTGGCCGTGAGGGTTCGGTATTGGGTTTGGATGAGTTTCTGGAAGTCAAAACCTTGCATATTGGTGGTTTGTAGAACGATTCGTTCTGGTTAAGGTGGCAAGCAATGAAAAAATACACCTTTGATTTTAGTCAGATAGAAGACCAGCCTGGATTCTATCGTCACTTTACCCAGGCATTTCAACTCGAGAAAAAACAGATTCACGATCTCGATAGTTTATGGGATGTGGTCGTCGGGGGCACTCTACCGCTCCCGGCGGAAATCGAGTTTGTTCATTTACCAGAAATGCAAAGGCGGCGTTACGGGGCTTTGATTTTGCTTTTTGACGAAGCAGAGGAAGAGCTGGAAGGGCAGTTGCGCTTTAACGTGCGCGGCTAACGCTATTTTAGATACAAAAAAGCCCCCGCGAGCGGGGGCAAAGTCGTCAGAATTTGACGACGAGGGTTTATTTATACAGTTCAGCGGTTGCGTGCCAGGTATCGCCAGTACGTGCTTCGGTTATGCGATAAGCCGATGCACCTTCTTTAGTCGCCTTCTGTGATAATTCCTGACGCATATCCATTGGCGCACTGCCAGTCTGACTGACAGAAATGCTACCCATAGACTGCATGTTTTGTGCTTGTTCACTGTTTACCTGATGCGCGGCTGCGTTAGCGCCGAAAGAGATAACAGAGAAAAGGCTCAGTGCTGCGATGGTTAATTTGGTTTTCATGATGTCTACTCCTGAATTATGTTCTCAACGACCGGAAGGGCTTACCTGCATTTATTGTTCTTGGGGCCGTCGTGTTGATTAATCGTTATTACTTATACCTGCCAGGCTTATTTATACAGCTCAGCAGTGGCGTGCCATGCATCACCAGAACGTGCTTCAACGATGCGATAAGAAGATGCCCCTTTCGCTTCAGCTTTTTCATTCAGCATTTGGTGCATATCCATTGGTGCACTACCTATCTGGCTTACAGAAACTGTGCCCATCGGCTGAAGATTCTGTGCCTGTTCTGCGTTAACAGATGTGGCTGCGAAAGCACCAAATGACAGCATTGAAAGCAGGCTGGCGGCTACTACTGTTGATTTCATGTTCATAATTTTTACCTCGTCGTATTCTTTTATTTGGGTCCTCATTCCGTGACCCTCATCACAAAATCAAGTATACACTAATAACGTGGAAAATTAATACCACGCTAATTATTCTCTATGAAACTTTACAATAATAGAGGTTTTCTTTATTACGTAAAGTTATTAAAAATGATCTTTTATTGCTTTATATATGTTAAATATAAGTAAAAACAATGAGATATCAGAATTTGACTTTTTGTGCGGTTCATCGCATAACTTGCTGATGGGTTCGGTTTTTAAAGCAGGAGTAGATGTGAAGAATGAGATTTGCAGGCAGGCATAAGGAAATAGAAGGATGTTATCAGTACGGTGTTCCCGCCGTTCAATAACAGCAGGAACAGCCGTTTTAAGACTTAAAGCTCTTGTTCGAAGAGTACCAGAATCGCTTCATAAAGCTCTTTAACCGTGAAGTCTTTGGCAGGCGTAGTAAAGATAGTGTCGTCTCCGGCAATCGTGCCCAGAATCCCCTCAGCTTTACCTAAAGAATCCAGTAGGCGTGCAATCAACTGTGCAGCACCCGGGCTTGTGTGGATAACGACAACGGCATCGTTGTAATCAATATCCAGTACCAGATTTTTTAACGGACTTGATGTGGTCGGCACGCCCAATTCCGCAGGCAAACAATACACCATTTCCATTTTTGCATTGCGAGTACGCACCGCGCCAAACTTGGTCAGCATGCGGGATACTTTGGACTGGTTAATGTTTTCGAAACCTTCATTTTGCAAGGCATGGACGATCTCGCCTTGAGAACTAAATTTCTCTTCTTTCAATAATGCTTTGAATGCTTTGACTAATTCTTCTTGTTTTGAGGAAATACGCATAGGTCACCCATATTCAGGTCAGCAAAGATAACATTATTATGCATTTAAATGAATTTTTATGCAAATCAATGGCTGGGTGTAAGCTTGAAATAATGTTATGAAAGGGGCTGATTTTATCAAATTTTGTTATCGAGAAACATGCCTTCGTCACGACTCGAAAATAAGTTGTTAGGTAAATTAAATGTTATCAAAATGATGTTGTTTTGCTGCGTAGGGAGGGGTAATGTAACCGCCTGTTGATGTGACAACATCAGGTTGTGACCGGGCGCTAAGGCGTCGTTTCCACCCGGCGAGTAAATGCAGCAGTAACGTTTCAGGATTGCGTAACTTCGCAAACCTTGAGCGGGAATATTGTAATTACCCCTTCTCTGGATTATGGTCGCCACCGCATGGAGTTACGGCACCTATTTGCTAACCATAATAAGGAGTTTAGGATGAAAGTTGCAGTCCTCGGCGCAGCAGGCGGAATCGGCCAGGCGCTTGCCCTTCTACTCAAGACCCAACTGCCTTCAGGTTCAGAACTCTCTCTGTATGATATTGCACCTGTAACCCCAGGTGTTGCAGTCGATCTGAGTCATATCCCGACCGATGTAAAAATCAAAGGTTTCTGTGGTGAAGATGCAACTCCTGCACTGGTTGGTGCGGATGTGGTGCTTATCTCTGCCGGTGTAGCACGTAAACCAGGTATGGACCGTTCTGACCTGTTTAACGTCAATGCGGGAATCGTGAAGAATCTGGTTCAACAGATTGCTAAAACTTGCCCTAAAGCCTGTATCGGTATTATCACAAACCCTGTGAATACCACCGTTGCTATTGCAGCGGAAGTGCTGAAAAAAGCAGGTGTGTACGATAAAAACAAATTGTTTGGCGTAACTACGCTGGACATCATCCGCTCCAACACCTTTGTTGCGGAACTGAAAGGTAAACTGCCGACCGATATCGAAGTCCCTGTTATTGGCGGACACTCTGGCGTGACTATTCTGCCACTGCTGTCTCAGATCCCAGGCGTAAGCTTCACTGAGCAGGAAGTTGCTGATTTAACTAAGCGTATTCAGAATGCGGGTACTGAAGTTGTAGAAGCGAAGGCTGGTGGCGGGTCTGCAACCCTGTCAATGGGTCAGGCTGCCGCACGTTTTGGTCTGTCTCTGGTTCGCGCGCTGCAAGGCGAAAGCAATGTGGTTGAATGTGCATATGTTGAAGGGAATGGCGAGCACGCTCGTTTCTTCTCTCAGCCGCTGCTGCTGGGTAAAAACGGTATTGCAGAGATCAAATCTTACGGCAAACTGAGTGCGTTTGAGCACCAGGCGCTGGAAGGTATGCTGGATACCCTGAAGAAAGATATTACTCTTGGTGAAGAGTTCGTTAACAAGTAAACACCAGGCTTCAGAGATAAAAAAACCGGAACTAAGTTCCGGTTTTTTATTGCCTGCGATTAAGCATTTATCAGTTAGTGGCTGGATATTCCTGAATCGTCACTTGTAATATTAGCTTCTTATCATCGCGCATCACTTCAACCGGAATGACTGACCCGGGGCGAATTTCTGCCACTTGGTCCATCGTGCCTAATGCTGAAATGGCTGGTTTATTATTCACCGAAATAATCACGTCATTAACCAGAAGACCTGCTTTCGCTGCCGGACCGCCAGGTGAAACTTCGTTAACGATAATCCCCTGAATCTGATCAATGCCGGTAGCCGGGCCATGCAATGGTGTTATCTCACGCCCGCCGATACCAATGTAGCCACGAATCACGCGGCCATCGCGAATAAGCTTATCCATGATTTTGGTGGAAAGCTGAGTCGGGATTGCAAAGCCGATACCTTCCGGGGTTTCGCCATCATTACTTTTATCAAACGACAACGTGTTAATACCCATTAACTCACCGAGTGAGTTAACCAGCGCACCGCCGGAGTTGCCGTGGTTAATTGAGGCGTCAGTTTGCAGGAATGACTGGCGGCCTGAAGGGCTAAGGCCAATACGACCTGTCGCGCTGATTATCCCCTGCGTAATGGTCTGCCCAAGGTTATACGGGTTACCAATCGCCATTACGACATCACCAATATGCGGCACCCGCTTATTGTTGATAGGAATAACGGGGAGGCTAGTGGCATTGATCTTCAATACAGCCAGATCGGTAAGGCTGTCGGAGCCAACCAGTAGCGCTTCAAACACACGGCCATCTTGCAGTGCAACGATGATTTGCTCGGCATCATTAATGACGTGTTTATTGGTAATGATGTAACCACGCTCGTCCATGATGACGCCTGAACCGAGAGTTTTAATTTCTAGCTGATTTTGCGAATTGTTACCGATGCTGCGGTTGTATACGTTCACCACAGCAGGCGCAGCGCGTCGCACCGCAGAGTTGTAGCTCACCGGAGTTTCATCAGCACTGTCAAACTTTGAGGGGGCTAAAGGGACGATTTTCTGGCGCAGCGTTGGTAATGCAACCAACAACAATCCAGCCACAATCAGGCCAATTACCACCGAGCGTAATATCTTTAGAAACATGGATTTGAATTAGTTAATAATAAGCCGGAAGCAGAATAGCATGAGTTAATCGGACATCGTACACAGATGTCCGATTACTGAGCAGATTAACGAACTAACAGATATATGCTCTCTTCACCACGCGCCACATGCAATGCAATGACGTCTGGTTTGCTTTCCAGAACCTTACGCATTTCCGCGATACTTGAGACCCGCTCGCGGTTCACGCCAATGATGAAATCATCTTTGTGTAAGCCGGCTTGTGCCGCAGGCGTACCTTTTTCAACGCTGTCGAGTTTAATGCCCTTGGTGCCATCTTTTAGCTGGCCATCACTCAGGGTTGCGCCTTGTAAGGCTGGCATAATCAGTTCTGCGTTAGCTGATGATGCCGTGCTTTTATCCAGCGTCACGCTCACCTCCAATGGTTTCCCATCGCGCAGCAAGCCCAGTTTCACTACAGTTCCAGGTTCAGTTGTGGCGATTTTTGCTCGCAGCTCTGCAAAACTGTTGATGGCTTTGCCATTCAAACTGGTAATCACATCACCGGCTTTCACGCCTGCTTTTGCTGAACCTGATTGCGGTAAGACTTCGCTGATAAACGCGCCACGCTGAGTTGTGAGGTTAAAGGCTTTAGCGATATCCGCACTCATCTCAGTACCTTTAATACCGAGCAAGCCGCGTTTGATTTCACCAAATTCCATCAGTTGTTTAGCCAGGGTTTGCGCCATATTACTTGGAATAGCAAAACCGATACCGACACTACCGCCGCTTGGCGCGAGAATCGCGGTATTTATGCCGATAAGCTCGCCGTTCAAATTCAGCAACGCGCCACCGGAGTTACCACGGTTAATGGAAGCATCTGTCTGGATAAAGTTTTCCAATCCTTCAAGATTAAGGCCACTACGACCCAGTGCTGAAACGATACCTGATGTGGCTGTTTGCCCGAGGCCAAATGGGTTACCTACGGCTACCGCGAAATCACCAACGCGCAACTTGTCTGAATCAGCCACGGCGATTTGTGTCAGGCCACTCGCATTCTGGATTTGAATCAGTGCGATATCACTTTGGTCATCACCGCCAATTAATTTGGCATCAAACTCACGCCCATCATTTAACTGCACGCTGATTTTCTCGGCGTGGTTGATGACGTGATTATTGGTTAACACATAGCCTTTCTCTGCATTAATAATGACGCCAGAGCCCAGACCTTCAAATGGCTGCGCTTCCGATGGTGGCATGTCATCACCAAAGAATTTTTTAAACTCTTCTGGGACTTTCTGGCTCGGTGCTGCAGCTGTGCCTTCTACCTGCACGCTGACTACAGCGGGTAATACTTTTTCCAGCATTGGTGCAAGGCTTGGTATTGCTGCCTGGCCCGGAACTTGTGCTGGCAACGCCGCATTTACCTGCGATGCAATACCGAACGTTAGTCCGACACTTATCGCTAATGCACTCAACAACAGTGTTTGTTTCTTCATTGGTGGCTTGCTCTCGTGACCTGGAAAAAGGAAAACCCGACCGACCTGTCATCTATCAAGCTACAGGGGATGACACTCCGATGTTATTGAAATATCAACCGGGTAACAATGTTGTTATAGAGTGATGAGATACTAGTAAATGATAGCTGTGCGTGAGAGAGATTGGGGTACGAAAACCGTACCCCAGGAAAAAAATACAGAATTGTGATTAGTCGCGTTTTGCGCGTTCGGTACGCAGCAAACCGGATGCGCCATCAGAATAGTCACGCGGCATTTGCACCGGTGCCTGATCGTTGCTGGCTTCAGACTCAGCGAGGCGGTTACGGAATGGATTCGCTTCTGCTGACATTTCTGGCAACAAGCTGCTGGAGCTTTTTGCCATGTGTTGATAAAGCTGGCGGTAATCATCAGCCATGTTATCGAGCAATTCGGCACTACGTGCAAAATGGCTAACTAACTCTTCACGATACTCTTCAAGTTCTGCTTTGTTTTTCTCAATCTCGTACTGCATAGCTTGCTGCTGACGCAGCTTGCGGTTGCCGAAACGCATAGCAACTGCACCAACGATGATGCCAACAACTAACCCAATTAGCGCATATTCCCAGGTCATGAACTTCTCCCGTTGTATTGTGTTTCCGTAGGGTAATGTAGCCACTATAACCGTTAACCTAAGAGAAGTGGAATCCTGACGCAGCATCGCTTAGGGTAGAACGGCCTTTTTTTCGACAACCGTCCTTTTTTGAGCATTAAGTAAACGGCAATCCGATTTTTAAGGGAATACCATAATACCATGCAAAATCTCTCCCCTGCATCGCGCTACCAACAAGCCCTGACCGAAGGCAGCTATCAACCGGATGATGTGCAACGTGAGGCTGTCGCCAGACTGGACGCCATTTGGCAGGCATTAACCAGTCAAACGCCAACTGTGGCAGCAAGCGGTAGTTTCTTTGGCAAACTCTTTGGTAAACGTAGCGCTTCGACAAATCAGGAGCCTGTCCGTGGGCTCTATATGTGGGGTGGCGTGGGGCGAGGGAAAACCTGGTTAATGGACATGTTTTTTCAGAGTTTACCTGGCGAACGCAAGCTGCGGTTGCACTTTCATCGATTCATGCTGCGTGTACATGAAGAATTGGCTGAGTTACAGGGTCAAATAGATCCACTGGAAGTCATTGCAGACCGCTTCAAATCCCAGACGGACATTCTTTGCTTTGATGAGTTTTTCGTGTCGGATATCACCGATGCGATGTTGCTTGGCACGCTAATGCAAGCGCTGTTTGCTCGCGGTATTACGCTTGTGGCTACATCCAATATTCCGCCGGATGATCTGTATCGTAATGGTCTACAGAGGCCGAGATTTATCCCTGCGATTGACGCGATAAAGCGCCACTGTGAAATCATGAACGTTGATGCGGGTATCGATTACCGCTTGAGAACGCTGACCCAGGCCCATTTATGGCTTTCTCCACTTAACGACGAAACAGCAGGGCAAATGGAAAAACTCTACTCAGCTCTGGCCGGTGCGGTGCGGGAAGGGGAGCCAGTGCTGGAAATTAATCATCGTCCATTAGCCACTTTAGGTCTTGCCAATCAGACGCTTGCAGTTGATTTCAATACGTTGTGTGTCGATGCTCGCAGCCAGCATGACTACATCGCACTTTCGCGTCTATTCCATACCGTAATGTTGTTTAATGTACCGATAATGAATACGCGTAATGAAAATGAAGCGCGTCGCTTCATCGCACTGGTAGATGAGTTTTACGAACGTCACGTCAAGCTGGTGGTATCAGCGCAAGTTTCTCTATTCGAGATTTATCAGGGAGAAAGATTGCGCTTTGAGTTCCAGCGCTGCCTGTCGCGCTTGCAGGAAATGCAAAGTGAGGAATATTTGCGTTTGTCGCATATGCCTTAAACCGCAATTGAGGCCGGGGCTAACTACAAAGTGAGACAAAAACGACAAAAAGGTTCGACCTTTAGGGGCGACTTCCCTATAATCTTGCGACCCCACGTTACAACCAAAGTTTTTTTCCCAAAACTTGGTCGTGCTGGCATTGGCTATTCGAAGGGGTAGGTTTGCCGGACTTTGTCGTGTGAACCTTGAACTGATTTTAAACGTTTGGGTGAACACCTACGTGTAACTATATATTGGGTAAGCTTTTAATGAAAACTTTTACAGCTAAACCAGAAACCGTACAGCGCGACTGGTTCGTTGTTGACGCTGACGGTAAGACCTTAGGTCGTCTGGCTACTGAATTGGCTAGCCGTCTGCGCGGTAAGCACAAAGCGGAATACACTCCGCACGTTGATACTGGTGATTACATCATCGTTCTGAACGCAGACAAAGTTGCTGTAACCGGCAACAAGCGTACTGACAAAGTGTATTACCGCCACACCGGCTACGTCGGTGGTATCAAACAAGCGACCTTTGAAGAGATGATTGCTCGCCATCCTGAGCGTGTGATTGAAATCGCGGTTAAAGGCATGCTGCCAAAGGGCCCGCTGGGCCGTGCTATGTTCCGTAAACTGAAAGTTTACGCGGGCACCGAGCACAACCACGCGGCACAGCAACCGCAAGTTCTGGACATTTAATCGGGATTATGGCAATGGCTGAAAATCAATACTACGGCACTGGTCGCCGCAAAAGTTCTGCAGCTCGCGTTTTTATCAAACCGGGCAGCGGTAAAATCATCATCAACCAACGTTCTCTGGAACAGTACTTCGGTCGTGAAACTGCCCGCATGGTAGTTCGTCAGCCGCTGGAATTGGTTGATATGGTTGAGAAATTCGATCTGTACATCACTGTTAAAGGTGGTGGTACTTCTGGTCAGGCTGGTGCGATCCGTCACGGTATCACCCGCGCTCTGATGGAGTACGACGAGTCCCTGCGTGGCGAACTGCGTAAAGCTGGTTTCGTTACTCGTGATGCTCGTGAAGTTGAACGTAAGAAAGTCGGTCTGCGTAAAGCACGTCGTCGTCCTCAGTTCTCCAAACGTTAATTGTCCTCTGCTTTTGCAGAATACAATTTGCGAAAAAACCCGGTCTTGTACCGGGTTTTTTTATGCCTGAAAATTATATTTAGTGTTGCTAACTTTTTGATAGCACTAGCTTTTCATTCAAAATCCAGATCCGTCCCCCACAAAACCCGTAAAATCTGGTAAACTATCAACCAATTTTCTGCCCTCATGTCGGCATCAGTTTGTTTTCGCCTTGTTTTCTGGCAACTGGTGGTGTTCCGGCGTCGTTGGGTATCAAACGGTCAGGTTAGTTGCCGCTTGCGGCTATTAGCAGTAATTTTCTGATAAACTTGGAGGTTTTCATGGCTGTCGCTGCCAACAAACGTTCGGTGATGACGCTGTTTTCCGGTCCTACTGACATCTATAGCCACCAGGTGCGTATCGTACTGGCTGAAAAAGGTGTTAGCGTTGAAATTGAGCATGTGGAAACGGATAACCTGCCTCAGGATCTGATTGACCTCAACCCAAATCACAGCGTACCGACCCTGGTTGACCGCGAACTTACCCTGTGGGAATCCCGCATCATCATGGAATATCTTGATGAGCGTTTCCCGCACCCACCATTAATGCCGGTTTATCCGGTTGCACGTGGTGAAAGTCGCCTGTACATGCATCGTATCCAGAAAGACTGGTATTCACTGATGCACATCGTGATGAACGGTTCTGCTCAAGAAGCTGATGCTGCACGTAAGCAATTACGTGAAGAACTGCTGGCCATCGCACCTGTATTTACTCAGAAACCGTTCTTCCTGAGTGATGAATTCAGCCTGGTAGATTGCTACCTGGCACCGTTGCTGTGGCGTTTGCCGCAGATGGGTATTGAGTTGACAGGCGCGGGTTCTAAAGAGATGAAAGGTTATATGACTCGCGTGTTTGAGCGTGATTCATTCCTCGCTTCTTTGACCGAACCTGAGCGCGAAATGCGTCTTCAGACCCGGGGCTAATTGATGGAAATGTCGCAATTGTCACCACGTCGTCCGTATCTGCTTCGTGCTTTTTACGAGTGGCTACTGGATAACCAGCTCACACCGCACTTGGTTGTGGATGTGACATTGCCAGGCGTGCATGTGCCTATGGAATATGCACGTGACGGGCAAATTGTCCTCAATATCGCGCCGCGTGCGGTAGGAAACCTGGAGTTAGCCAACAGTGATGTGCGTTTTAATGCGCGTTTCGGTGGTGTGCCACGTCAGGTGTTTGTTCCTATGGCTGCGGTTCTGGCTATTTACGCGCGTGAAAATGGTGCTGGCACCATGTTCGAGCCGGAAGCCAGCTATGACGAAGATGGTGAAAGTCATAACGATAATGAGCAGCAACCATCGGATTCAGAAATGGTGATGCAGGTGATCGATGGCTCACGCCCCGATCATGATGAAGATGACGATGGTCCGGATGACGAACCCCCTCCACGTGGTGGCCGTCCGGCATTACGCGTAGTGAAGTAACTCGCGAAATCATGCCCGTCAAAGAGCAAATCGAAGCCAGTCTTATGACTGGCTTTTTATTGTCTTAAACAAGCCGACAGACTGCATCTTTACGTAAGACATGATTTGCTGTGTTATGATTCGGCTATATTATTTGCGATGCTTCTTCCATAAACGGCCGATTCTGACGCTATGAGTACATTTGACGAGCAACCACCTGAGACGACTGAAACCATCGGACATACGATGCGACGTCGCCCGCTTGCACGTAAAAAACTCTCTGAAATGGTGGAAGAAGAGCTTGAGCAAATGATTCGCAGACGAGAGTTTGCTGAAGGTGAACAACTGCCTTCCGAACGCGAACTTATGGCCTTTTTCAATGTTGGTCGTCCTTCAGTTCGTGAAGCACTGGCGGCACTTAAAAGAAAAGGTCTGGTGCAAATTAGTAACGGAGAGCGCGCTCGCGTTTCTCGTCCTTCTGCAGATACCATCATTGGTGAGTTGTCTGGTGTAGCAAAAGATTTCCTTTCGCGCCCAGGCGGGATTGCGCACTTTGAACAACTGCGCATGTTCTTTGAATCTAGCCTGGTTCGCTATGCCGCTGAGTTTGCCACAGACGAGCAAATTGCTCGGCTTGGAAAAGCGCTGGAGATGAACAACCAGGCCCTGGATGATAACGATCTGTTTATTCGATCCGATATCGAATTCCACCGGGAATTAGCGGAGATCCCTGATAATCCGATCTTTATGGCAGTACATGTCGCATTGCTAGACTGGTTGATTGCGGCACGCCCAACGGTTTCTCAGGACGTTCTTCATGCTCACAACAATATTAGCTATCAACAGCACATTGAGATTTATAACGCGATTCAGGCTCGTGATCCTGATGCTGCTGACGCGGCATTAAAAGCTCATTTGAAAAGCGTATTCGCCTCCTACTATCCCACGCCGCGCAAACGCACTTCCAAAAAGTAGCCAATTTTAATCTGAGATCCCTCGCACGAATTTTTAGTACGTCTCATTAGCCATCATAATTTCATATGACCAAGATCGCATCCTGAGCGCTTAGTGATGTGGTGTTTACTTTTTGATCTGGTATAACAGGTATAAAGGTATATCGTTATGTTAAGAAACCAGACAACAATAGAGGCGTATATGACACAGAATCTTCGCGGTGTGATGCCCGCACTGCTTACTCCATTCAATAAGCAACAACAGGTAGATACCGACAGCTTGCGCCGTCTGGTTCGTTTCAATATTGAGCAGGGTATTGATGGTATCTACGTAGGTGGTTCGACCGGAGAGGCCTTTCTACAAAGTGCACAGGAACGTGAGCAAGTGCTGGAAATCGTTGCTGAAGAAGCCAGAGGGAAAGTAACTCTGATTGCGCACGTAGGCAGTATCAGTACTCATGAGAGCCAGGTGCTGGCGAGTGCCGCACACCGCTACGGTTTTGATGCTGTCTCTGCCGTAACACCATTCTATTATCCGTTTAGTTTCAATGAACATTGCGATCACTACCGCGCAGTAATTGATGCATCTGACGGTTTGCCAATGGTGGTTTACAACATACCTGCATTAAGTGGCGTGAAACTCACTCTCGAGCAAATTGATACCTTAATCAATTTACCGGGTGTGGGAGCATTAAAACAGACTTCTGGCGATCTCTACCAAATGGAACAGATCCGTCGCGCTCATCCGGATCTTGTGCTCTACAACGGCTATGACGAGATCTTCGCATCTGGGCTGGTTGCAGGAGCCGATGGTGGGATTGGTAGTACTTACAACGTAATGGGGTGGCGCTACCAGGCAATTAAGCAAGCGGTTCAGAGCGGGGATATGCAACGTGCCAGCCTGCTTCAAAGTGAATGTAATAAAGTTATTGATGTACTGATTAAAGTGGGTGTTTTCCGTGGACTGAAAACTTTACTGCATTACATGGATGTTGTTGCTGTACCGCTGTGTCGCAAACCATTCTCGCCAGTGGAAGAGCATTATCTGCCAGAGCTTAAAGCACTCGCAGTCCAGCTTCAGGAAGAACGTGCAGCGTTCTGAATGACATAAATAAACCATGGTGCTGTAAACCATACCTAATCAGACCCAACAAAAGGACGGGTTTTAACGAACTCGTACCGGGAGTGCTTTATGAACAACACTGCCCAACGGATCCCGTGGTATCGCCATTTGACTAAGCCGCAATGGAAAGCATTTTCAGCTGCCTGGATTGGCTACTTATTGGATGGTTTTGATTTTGTCTTGATAGCATTAGTACTAACTGAAATTCAAAGTGAATTTGGCCTGACAACTGTTCAGGCGGCGAGCTTGATCTCTGCGGCCTTTATCTCGCGCTGGTTTGGTGGCCTGGTTCTAGGTGCAATGGGCGATCGTTATGGTCGCAAGCTTGCGATGATAACCAGCATCGTGTTGTTTTCGTTCGGTACGCTGGCGTGTGGCTTTGCTCCGGGTTTTACGACGATGTTTCTTGCTCGTCTGCTGATTGGCATGGGGATGGCTGGCGAATATGGGTCTAGTGCCACCTATGTCATCGAAAGCTGGCCGAAACATATGCGTAATAAGGCGAGTGGCTTTCTTATCTCAGGCTTCTCTGTAGGAGCAGTGATTGCAGCTCAAGTATATAGCGTTGTGGTACCGGCATGGGGCTGGCGTGCGCTGTTCTTCATCGGCATTTTGCCTATTATCTTTGCGCTCTGGCTGCGTAAAAATATTCCGGAAGCAGAAGACTGGAAAGAGAAGTTTGCTGATACAAAACCAACCAAAACCATGGTGGATATTTTGTACCGCGGCGAGCATCGGTTTATTAATATTGGCTTGACAGTTGTCGTCGCAACGGCGCTTTACTTCTGCTTTGCCGGTAACCTTGGCAACGCGGTACTTATTGCTGTACTGGGTTTGATATGTGCTGCGGTGTTCATCAGCTTTATGGTGCAAAGCAGCGGTAAGCGCTGGCCAACAGGTGTCACACTGATGGTCGTGGTGTTCTTTGCCTTCCTTTATTCATGGCCTATTCAGGCATTGTTACCAACATATCTGAAAACTGAGCTGGCCTACGACCCAAAAACCGTTGCACATATTCTGTTCTTTAGCGGTTTTGGTGCTGCAGTTGGTTGCTGCGTAGGTGGTTTCCTCGGTGATTGGTTAGGAACACGCAAAGCTTATGTCTGCAGCCTCCTGGCGTCGCAATTATTGATTATTCCGGTATTTGCCATCGGTGGCGGTAACATTTGGGTGCTGGGTCTGCTGTTGTTCTTACAGCAGATGTTGGGGCAAGGGATCGCGGGGATTTTACCAAAACTGATTGGTGGTTATTTCGATACCGAACAGCGTGCCGCGGGTCTGGGCTTTACCTATAACGTTGGTGCGCTGGGTGGTGCACTGGCTCCGATAATTGGCGCCACTATCGCTCAGCGTCTCGATTTAGGTACTGCACTGGCGTCGCTCTCATTCAGCCTGACATTTGTAGTCATTCTGTTGATTGGCCTGGATATGCCATCACGGATCCAGCGCTGGATTCACCCTGAAGCAGTACGGACTCACGATGCCATAGATGGGAAGCCGTTTAGTGGGGCTGGTGTTGTTAAAGAAGGGGCGGTTAAGGGGCCGATGATGCACAAAGCAGTGAAATAAAGCAGTCTGATAAAACATAAAAAGCCCGGTGATTTTCATATCACCGGGCTTTTCGTATTGATAAGTCAGGTAAGCGAATAGCTACCTGACAGACAAATTACACTTCGAGGAAGTTTAGGATCCCGTCAGCCGCTTTACGGCCTTCAGCAATCGCTGTAACCACCAAGTCGGAACCACGAACGGCGTCACCGCCAGCAAAGATTTTCGGGTTGCTGGTCTGGAATGGATTATCGCTACCTTCCGGTGCCAGAATACGGCCCTGGCTGTCCAGCTCAACGCTGTGTTTTTCCAGCCACTGCATGGCATGTGGGCGGAAACCAAACGCCATAATCACCGCATCGGCAGGCACTACGTGCTCGGAACCCGCAACGATTTCCGGGCGACGGCGGCCATTGGCATCCGGTGCACCCAGTTCAGTACGAGCCACTTTCACACCCGATACGCGACCGTTGCCATTCACTTCGACACCCAGTGGCTGCACGTTGAACTGGAACTCGACTCCTTCTTCACGCGCGTTTTTCACTTCGCGTTTAGAACCCGGCATGTTCTCTTCATCACGGCGGTAAGCACAGATGACGTGCGTTGCACCCTGGCGAATAGAACTACGTACGCAGTCCATCGCGGTATCACCACCGCCAAGCACCACAACGCGTTTGCCTTCCATATTCACATACGGCTCTTCTGGCGAGTCGCCGAAGCCCATGATCTTTTTGGTATTAGCGATGAGGAACGGCAGTGCGTCGAATACGCCTGTCGCATCTTCATTCTCTAAACCACCGCGCATTGACTGATAAGTGCCAACACCCAGGAACACGGAATCATACTCTTTCAGCAGCTCGTCGATCTGAACGTCACGGCCCACTTCAGTGTTCAGCTTGAATTCGATGCCCATGCCACTGAAGATCTCGCGACGTTTGGTCATCACTTCTTTTTCCAGCTTGAACGCTGGAATACCGAAGGTCAGCAGGCCACCAATTTCTGGGTGACGGTCATAAACCACAGCTTTCACACCGTTACGTGCCAGCACATCAGCACATGCCAGCCCAGCAGGGCCAGCACCGATGATAGCAACACGTTTGCCGGTTTGCTTAACGCCCGTCAGGTCTGGTTTCCAGCCCATCTCAATCGCTTTATCGTTGATATAGCGCTCGATGTTACCGATGGTGACAGCACCAAACTCGTCGTTCAGCGTACAAGAACCTTCGCAAAGACGGTCTTGTGGGCAAACTCGGCCACACACTTCCGGCAGGCTGTTTGTCTGGTGAGACAGTTCAGCCGCTTCAATAATGCGCCCTTCGTTGGCAAGCTTCAGCCAGTTTGGAATGTAGTTATGAACCGGGCATTTCCATTCACAGTACGGGTTGCCGCAAGACAAGCAGCGGTCTGCCTGTGCTTTGGCCTGGCCTTCTGAGAACGGCTCGTAAATTTCCACAAATTCAATTTTACGGATCTTGAGCGGTTTCTTTGGCGGATCAACGCGCTGTAAGTCGATAAATTGATAAACGTTTTGACTCATCGTGACCTCTTACTGCGCCTGCACCCGCAGCTCAGCTGCGGAACGACTGCGGTGACCCAACAATGCTTTAACATCACTGGACTTCGGTTTAACCAACGTGAATTTTGAGGCAAATTCCGGCCAGTTAGCCAGTATTTCTTCGCCGCGCTGGGAACCCGTCAGTTGCACATGCTCGGTAATCATCCCGCGCAGGTGTTCTTCGTGAATAGCCAGCTCATCAACGTTGAGCAGTTCAACCAACTCAGGGTTAACGCGTTTACGGAAATCACCATCTTCATCAAGCACGTATGCGAAACCACCGGTCATACCTGCACCAAAGTTCACGCCCGTCTTGCCGATGACACAGACAATACCGCCAGTCATGTATTCACAACCGTTATCGCCAATGCCTTCTACAACGGTAATCGCACCGGAGTTACGCACAGCGAAACGCTCACCCGCACGACCTGCAGCATAAAGTTTGCCGCCTGTTGCACCGTACAAGCAGGTGTTGCCTATGATGGTTGCTTCGTGGCTGCGGAAGAATGAACCGACCGGAGGACGCAGTGAGATCAAACCGCCAGCCATACCTTTACCGACATAGTCGTTGGCATCGCCAGTAAGGTGTAACTCAACGCCACCGGCGTTCCATACACCAAAGCTTTGCCCGGCTGTACCGCTGAAATGCGCTTTAATCGGATCCGCTGCAAGCCCCTGGTCGCCATTGTGCTGTGCAATATAACCAGACAATGTGGCACCGACTGAACGGTCAGTGTTGCGGATATCAAACCAGAACGTTTTGCTCTGCTTGTCATCCACATACTGCTTCGCCTGAGCGAGCAGTTGAGCATTCAGGTCACCTTTATCAAATGGTGGGTTCGTTTCGGTCCAGTAGACTGCTTTGCCCGGCATAGGCTCAGCTGTTTTCAGCAGATTCGACAGATCCAGGTTTTGTTGTTTGGCAGTGAAACCGTCCAGCTCTTTGAGCAAGTCAGTACGGCCAATCAAGTCAACCAGGCGCTTCACGCCTAACTGCGCCATCAACTCACGCGTTTCACGGGCAATAAATTCAAAGTAGTTTGTCACTTTGAATGGCAGGCCGTGATAGTGGTTTTTACGCAGTTTTTCATCCTGAGTTGCAACACCGGTTGCGCAGTTGTTCAGGTGGCAAATACGCAGGTATTTACAACCCAATGCAACCATTGGACCAGTACCGAAACCAAAGCTTTCTGCGCCAAGAATCGCGGCTTTGATAATGTCTAAGCCAGTTTTCAGGCCGCCATCAACTTGCAGGCGAATCTTATGACGCAGGCCGTTCGCAACCAGTGCCTGTTGTGTCTCCACCAGACCCAGTTCCCATGGGCAGCCAGCATATTTCACTGATGACAGTGGGCTTGCACCTGTACCACCGTCGTAACCGGCGATAGTAATCAGGTCGGCATAAGCTTTTGCCACACCCGTTGCGATGGTGCCAACGCCTGGTTCGGAAACCAGTTTGACGGAGATCATTGCTTTAGGGTTGACCTGTTTCAGGTCGAAAATCAGCTGCGCCAGGTCTTCGATAGAGTAAATATCGTGGTGCGGCGGAGGTGAAATCAGCGTAACGCCAGGTACGGAATAACGCAGTTTTGCGATATACGGCGTGACTTTATCACCCGGTAACTGACCACCTTCGCCAGGCTTAGCACCCTGAGCGACTTTAATCTGGATAACATCAGCGTTCACCAGGTAAGCCGGGGTCACACCGAAGCGGCCAGAAGCCACCTGTTTGATACGCGACACTTTATTGGTGCCATAACGCGCAGGATCTTCGCCACCTTCACCGGAGTTGGAATTGCCACCGATGCTGTTCATTGCTTCTGCCAGCGACTCGTGTGCTTCCGGGCTTAACGCACCGATAGACATCGCCGCGGTATCAAAGCGTTTGTACAACTCAGTTGCTGGTTCAACGTCTTCAATACGAACGGTTTCGCCTTGCGGATCCAGAGTAAGCATATCGCGCAGCGTTGCCACCGGACGCTCGTTCACCAGCTTCGCGTATTCTTGATAATCTTTGTACTCGCCGCTGTTTACGGCTTTTTGCAGCGTCTGAACCACGTCAGGGTTGTAAGCGTGATATTCGCCACCGTGGACGTATTTGAGTTGACCACCCTGATCCAAAGGTTTACGAGCTAACCACGCGCGCTTGGACAGGTTCAGCAAATCTTGCTGGAAGTCATTAAAGCCTGCGCCACCAATACGGCTGACAACGCCCTGGAAGCACAGCTCAGAAACTTCTTTATGCAGGCCGACCGCTTCAAACAGTTTCGAGCAACGATAAGAGGCGATAGTCGAGATGCCCATTTTGGACATGATCTTGTACAGC
Organism: Buttiauxella cochleicola; assembly: GCF_021283185.1. NCBI lineage: Bacteria > Pseudomonadati > Pseudomonadota > Gammaproteobacteria > Enterobacterales > Enterobacteriaceae > Buttiauxella > Buttiauxella cochleicola. The sequence continues at coordinate 345,448 of NZ_JAJSOS010000003.1, read as the reverse complement.
CCTTTGTTGATGCCGTTGCGGTAGTTCTGCATCACTTCACGGTACGGTTTTTCGATAGCCGTGCTGTCGACTAACTTCGCCAGTGTTTCGTAGGCGAGGTATGGATAGATCGCCGTTGCGCCAAAACCGAGTAGAACAGCGAAGTGGTGCGGGTCACGCGCACTTGCCGTTTCGACGATAATGTTCGCATCGCAACGCAGATTTTTCTCGACCAGGCGAGTCTGTATCGCGCCAACCGCCATCGGAGCCGGAACTGGCAGGCGATCTTTCGCGATGTTACGGTCAGACAGCACCAGCAAAACGGTGCCGTTGCGAACCATGCGTTCAGCTTCGTCGCACAGTGCATTGACGGTTTCGTGTAGCGACTGGGTGGATGCATCGTAAGTGATGTCCAGCGTGTCAGCGCGGTAATGCTCTTCTTCAAGCGTTGTCAGCTGCTGGAAATCAGACCACAACAGAATTGGCGATTTGAAACTCAGGCGGTGTGCCTGGCCTTCTGCTTCACAGAAGACGTTCATTTCACGGCCAATGCTGGTTGCCAGTGACATAACGTGCGCTTCACGCAGCGGGTCGATTGGCGGGTTAGTTACCTGCGCAAACTGCTGACGGAAGTAGTCATAAATGATGCGTGGCTGGCTAGAAAGTACGGCAAACGGGGTATCGTCACCCATTGAACCCACAGCTTCCTGGCCATTCTCACCCAGCACACGAATCACCGAATCCAGCTCTTCTACGCTGTAGTTAAACTGTTTCTGGAAGCTTGCGAGGGTATCGTCATCCATTTCACGGGAGCCAACTTCTTCGTCCGGCAAATCTTCAAACGGCACCAGGCGACGGACGTTGTTTTCCATCCACTCTTTATACGGGTGGCGACTCTTCAAATCGGCATCGGTTTCAGCTGAATGCAGAATTCGGCCAATACGCGTATCGATAACCATCAACTCGCCAGGACCGACACGGCCTTTCTCGATGACTTCGTCAGGCTGGTAATCCCAGATCCCAACTTCAGAAGCACAAGTGATCAGCTTATCTTTAGTGATGACGTAGCGTGCTGGACGCAGACCGTTACGGTCCAGGTTACAAGCCGCATAGCGACCATCGGACATAACGATACCGGCCGGGCCATCCCATGGCTCCATATGCATGGAGTTAAAGTCGAAGAAGGCGCGCAACTCTGGGTCCATGTTCGGGTTGTTCTGCCAGGCTGGTGGAACCAGTAAACGCATGGCGCGAACGATGTCCATACCGCCAGCTAATAGCAGCTCGAGCATGTTATCCATGGAGCTTGAGTCGGAACCGGTTTCGTTCACGAATGGTGCTGCGTCATGCAAGTCCGGAATCAATGGAGTCTGGAACTTGTAGGTACGGGCGCGTGCCCACTGGCGGTTACCGGTGATGGTGTTGATTTCACCGTTGTGCGCCAGGTAGCGGAACGGCTGAGCCAGCGGCCAGCGTGGCACTGTGTTGGTGGAGAAACGTTGGTGGAACAGGCAAATAGCTGATTCCAGGCGTAAGTCCGCCAGGTCCAGGTAAAAGCGCGGCAAGTCTGCCGGCATACACAGACCTTTATAGATGTTAACCAGGTTGGAGAGACTACAAACGTAGAATTCTTTATCCTGGATGCGTTTCTCAATGCGGCGACGGGCGATAAACAGGCGACGTTCCATATCACGTGGGCGCCAGCCAGCCGGAGCATTAACAAAAATTTGTTCGATGCGAGGTTTTGAGGAGAGGGCGATTTCACCGAGTACGTCTTCATTGGTTGGCACTTCGCGCCAGCCGACAATCGACAAGGTCTCGTTTTGCAACTCTTCTTCAACGATGCGGCGGCTTGCACTTGCCAGCGCGTCGTCTTTGTTTAAGAAAATCATGCCTACCGCATAATTTTTTGCCAAACGCCAACCACGTTCTTCCGCAACGATTCGGAAGAAACGGTCAGGTTTTTGCAACAGCAGGCCACAACCATCACCGGTTTTACCATCGGCGAGGATTGCTCCACGGTGCTGCATTCGGGCCAGTGCGTGAATAGCAGTACGCACTACCTTGTGGCTAGGTTCGCCTTCTATGTGGGCGATCAGGCCGAAACCACAGTTATCCTTCTCAAGGGATTTATCGTACAACATATCAGTGAACCTCCCCAGGCTCTACGTGATTCCCGATACCGTTTGCGTCCAGACGCAACAAGGGCATGGCGACGGGGTTTGCGAATCTACGCTTACCGCGTGTGTCGCCCTCTTGATGTCTAACGCATCCGGTTTCACAAGTGTTGAGGACTTGCTTTAGAGGGAATCTAAATTACTGCATAAATATGATGGGCACAGAACCCATCCAGAAAGCTTCCAGCGGATTTCCAAGTTATCGGGAAAGCGCACACAGGTCAAATGGCATTCTTATTTATACGATTATGTGCTAAATGGTATTTAACATCATGAATGTAAACATTTTATTATCATTTTTATCGTATTTAAGCGGCAGGGGAATCGCTTGGGTATTGTGATCTCTCTCACTATCTGGCGGGCTGCAAAATTCCAGACCGTGCTGGCAATGTCTAAGTTGGCAGGATCTTGTGCTATCAATGCGGGTTAGCGTGTTGTATGACACTGTTTTTCACAAGGTCACATATTCTTTAAAAATAGGGAGTCAACATAAGGAAAAGTAATCATCTTTTGCGTGCGTAAACTTGCACTAATTTTGCATTGTTATGCAATGGATAAAGCTGCGCCAAAGCGATTGATCCAGGTCATCGCTAAATTGGGCAGATAATGGCAGGCTACGTCCCTTTTACAGGGCGGCCCATCAGATTATGCAGTTACAAAAATTAGTCAATATGTTTGGTGGCGATCTTCAGCGTCGTTATGGCCATAAGGTCCATAAACTCGTGCTGCATGGCGGTTTCAGTTGCCCAAACCGCGACGGCACCATTGGGCGTGGGGGGTGTACTTTTTGCAATGTTGCCTCTTTTGCCGATGAAACCCAACAAAACCACTCTATCGCCGACCAACTGGAGCGCCAATCACAGTTAGTGAATCGTGCTCAACATTATCTGGCCTATTTCCAGGCGTACACCAGCACATGGGCTGAAGTTCAGGTTCTACGTTCGATGTACCAACAAGCGGTCAGCAAGGCCAGTATCGTTGGTTTATGCGTGGGGACTCGTCCTGACTGCGTACCGGATAGTGTGCTGGATCTGTTAAGTGAGTATCACGATAAAGGCTACGAAGTTTGGCTGGAGTTAGGTTTACAGACGGCTCATGACAAAACATTGCATCGTATTAATCGTGGGCATGATTTTGCCTGTTACCAGGAAACCACACGCCGAGCACGAGCACGTGGGTTGAAAGTTTGCAGTCATCTTATTGTCGGCTTGCCGGGTGAAACGAAATCACACTCCATGGAGACGCTGGAAAAAGTCGTTGAGACAGGCGTGGACGGTATCAAACTCCACCCATTGCATATCGTCAACGGCAGCACGATGGCCAAAAGCTGGCAGGCAGGACGCTTGCAGGCGATTGAATTAGAAGAGTATGCGACAACGGCCGGTGAAATGATTCGCCATACCCCGCTTGATGTCGTGTTCCACCGAATTTCGGCTAACGCTCGGCAACCAACCCTGTTGGCACCACTGTGGTGTGAGAATCGTTGGGCCGGGATGGGCGCTATCGATAAGTATCTGACTGAGCATGGCACACAAGGTTCGGCGATAGGTACACCATGGAGCCCGGCAATTCTGTTGTAATCCCTAAGCGTGCGGTATATTTAGCTGATTGATGACGAGGGAAACGTTCCATGAAGCAAATCCGGTTACTGGCGCAATATTACGTTGATTTGATGGTGAAGCTCGGATTAGTGCGCTTCTCTTTGTTACTGGCCTCAGCCCTGGTGGTGTTGGCTATCGTGGTACAAATGGCCGTGACGATGTTATTACGCGGCCAGGTTGAAAGTATTGATGTCGTCCGTTCTATCTTCTTTGGCCTGCTAATTACTCCCTGGGCCGTCTATTTCCTTTCTGTGGTGGTTGAGCAACTTGAAGAGTCGCGCCAGCGGCTTTCTAAGCTTGTGCAAAAACTCGAGGAGATGCGCGAACGAGATCTAAAACTCAATGTGCAGCTCAAAGACAATATTGCCCAACTGAACCAGGAAATCGCCGACCGCGTTAAAGCGGAAGATGAACGCCAGACGATGCTGGAGCAACTTAAAGTTGAGATGCAGGAACGTGAAGAGACGCAACTACAGCTTGAGCAGCAATCGTCGTTTTTACGCTCATTTCTCGACGCATCTCCTGACCTTGTTTTTTATCGTAATGAAGACAAAGAGTTTTCCGGTTGTAACCGTGCGATGGAACTGTTGACGGGCAAAAGCGAAAAACAGCTGATTAGCCTGAAACCGGAAGATGTTTATTCGCCAGAAGCGGCGCAGAAGGTTATCGAAACCGACGAGAAAGTATTCCGTCATAATGTTTCCCTCACCTACGAACAATGGCTGGATTACCCTGATGGGCGTAAAGCCTGTTTTGAAATCCGTAAAGTTCCCTACTACGACCGTGTCGGCAAACGCCATGGCTTGATGGGCTTTGGTCGCGATATTACTGAGCGTAAGCGTTATCAGGATGCGCTTGAGCGCGCCAGCCGTGACAAAACTACCTTCATTTCTACGATCAGCCACGAACTACGTACACCGTTGAACGGTATAGTCGGTTTAAGCCGTATCTTGCTTGATACCGAGCTCAATCCTGAACAAACGAACTACCTTAAAACCATCCACGTATCCGCGATTACGCTTGGTAATATTTTCAACGATATCATTGATATGGATAAGCTTGAGCGCCGTAAGGTTCAGCTTGATAACCAACCGATTGATTTCACCAGCTTCCTTGCTGATCTTGAAAACCTCTCCGGCTTGCAGGCGCAGCAAAAGGGGCTGACGCTCGAAATGAACCCAACCTTGCCGTTGCCGCATAAAGTGGTGACGGACGGTACGCGTTTGCGCCAGATTCTCTGGAACCTGATTAGCAATGCGGTGAAGTTTACGCCGAAAGGCGGACTGGTGGCGGTTCGTGTGCGTTATGAAGAAGAAAATACGCTGCGCTTTGAAGTGCAGGATTCCGGCATTGGTATTCCTCAGGATGAGCAGGACAAGATCTTCGCCATGTATTATCAGGTGAAAGATAGCCACGGTGGTAAACCAGCAACCGGTACGGGGATTGGTCTTGCGGTATCGCGCCGTCTGGCTAAGAGCATGGGTGGCGATATTACCGTTAGCAGTAAGCCGGGTGAAGGCTCTCTGTTTACCCTGACTATTCAGGCACCGCGTGTGGCGGATGAAGTTGAAGATACCCTCGAAGACGACGAAATGCCGCTGCCAGCGTTGCACGTGTTGCTGGTGGAAGACATTGAGCTCAACGTGATTGTTGCACGCTCGGTGCTTGAGAAGCTCGGTAATAGCGTAGATGTCGCAATGACGGGCAAAGAGGCGTTAGAAAAATTCACCCCAGGAGAATATGACCTGGTGCTGTTGGATATTCAGTTGCCTGATATGACGGGGCTGGATATTTCCCGTCAGCTGACAACGCGTTACGCCCGCGAAGATTTACCACCGCTGGTGGCCTTGACGGCTAACGTATTGAAAGATAAAAAAGAGTATCTGGATGCTGGCATGGATGACGTGCTGAGCAAACCACTCGCAGTTCCGGCGTTGATGGCGATGATCCAAAAATTCTGGGACAACCAAAAGTCAGAGTCTGAAAAGGAGTCTCCAATGTCTCAAGTTAATAGTGAAAAGCAACAAGCCTTGCTCGATATTCCGATGCTTGAGCAGTACATGGACTTAGTAGGACCAAAACTGATTACTGATGGACTGGCGATGTTTGAAAAAATGATGCCGGGTTACCTGAGTGTGCTGGATTCCAATATGACCGCTCGCGACCAGAAAGGTGTGGTGGAAGAAGGCCATAAAATTAAAGGTGCTGCGGGTTCTATTGGGCTACGCCATTTGCAGCAAGTTGCTCAGCAAATTCAGTCGCCGGACTTACCAGCATGGTCAGAAAATGTGGGTGAGTGGATTGAAGAATTGAAGCAGGAATGGCAACACGATGTTGATGTTCTGAAAGCCTGGGTTGCGAACGCCCCCAAAAAATGACCCCGGATAAACCGGGGTGCGCGAATTCTGCGCCAACACCAGGGAAAAGCCCGGTTGCGCCGTAAGTTATAAGTTTTTATCCAGTCGGCGCAGCCGATAATCTCGTATGCTGCTCAGGCATTAAGATAGCAAATCTTAAATGATTTGTTACGTGAATCAGTAAAATGTGTGAAGCATAGCGATCAAATCATAATAACTGATGATAATTATCGCATGATCAATAGGAATGGCGAATGAAGAAGATTGGTGTGGTGCTTAGTGGCAGTGGGGTTTACGACGGTAGCGAGATTCAAGAAGCTGTTATAACTCTATTGGCAATCGCTCGCTCTGGCGCTGAAGCTGTTTGTTTTGCACCTGATAAACCTCAAGCAGATGTTATTAATCACCTGACTAATAATAAGTCTAATGAGCATCGTAATGTACTGGTTGAAGCTGCTCGAATTACCCGTGGGGCTATTACCCCTCTGGAGCAGGCCGATGCCAACGAACTGGATGCGTTGATTGTTCCGGGTGGCTTTGGCGCGGCAAAAAATCTGTGCGATTTTGCCAGTAATGGGAGTGAGTGCCAGATTGATGGCGATTTACGCCGCCTTGCCAGGGATTGTCACGCGCAGGGTAAGCCTCTTGGTTTTATCTGTATTGCTCCTGTGATGTTGCCAAAGATTCTTGATGTACCAGTGCGTTTGACCATTGGCACGGATATCGACACCGCAGAAATCGTTGAAGAGATGGGGGCAGAACATGTCCCTTGCCCGGTGGATGATATCGTGGTTGATGAAGAGCAAAAAGTAGTGACTACGCCAGCTTATATGTTGGCAACACGTATTGATGAAGCCGCATTGGGCATCGAGAAACTGGTCGCTCGCGTTGTGGATATGACTGCATGAAGAAAGGGCGAATTGCGCTCTTGAGTACCCTGAAGCGCTGGTTGTTGCGCGGTGTACTGGCTTTCGCTGGAGTCTGGCTGGCGGGGATTATTCTGTTTAGCTTTTTGCCTGTGCCGTTTTCAGCCGTAATGGTAGAGCGGCAGCTCAGCGCCTGGTTTAGCGGTGATTTTGGTTACGTCGCTCACTCGGATTGGGTGAGCATGGATGAGATCTCACCATTGATGGGGCTTGCAGTTATTGCGGCAGAAGACCAGAAATTTCCCGACCACTGGGGGTTTGACGTTAATGCTATCGAAAAGGCCATTGCCCATAATGAACGTAATGAAAATCGCGTTCGCGGCGCATCGACACTTTCTCAGCAAACTGCCAAGAACTTGTTTTTATGGGATGGACGTAGCTATGTCCGTAAAGGTCTTGAGGCTGGGTTAACGCTGGGAATGGAAGCCGTCTGGACTAAACGCCGCATTCTCACGGTTTATCTAAATATCGCGGAATTTGGCGAGGGGATTTTTGGTGTCGAAGCCGCTTCACAGCGCTATTTCCACAAACCAGCAAGCCGTCTGACGGCATCAGAAGCGGCATTACTGGCTGCTGTATTGCCCAATCCGATTCGCTTTAAAGCGAATGCACCTTCTGGCTATGTACGCCAGCGGCAGCAATGGATATTGCGCCAGATGCGCCAGTTGGGTGGCGAGTCATTCATGGCGCACAATGAGCTGAAGTAAATTAGTCTTCGTCAAAACCTGAATTAAACAGGGCGATAACCGCATTCAAGGCTTGCTCTTCTTCAGGCCCGGTAACTTCAATTTCGATGTGTCCACCTTTAGCGGAATCCAGCATCAGCAATGCAATCACGCTGTTGGCTTCCGCCTCCGTGCCTGCTTCGTTACGCAGCATCACCTCGGCATCAAAGCTTTGCACCAGTTCGAACAGCTTCATTGCTGGGCGTGCATGCATGCCCAGTTTGTTGGTGATCTCAACGGTCTGTTTTACGGTCATGTTTTGCGTTTTTCCAGCGTACGGTGACGGGATTGCACATTTTTGCCGCGCGAACGGAAATAATCTGCCAGTTGCTCAGCAATATAAACTGAACGGTGTTTACCGCCTGTACAACCAATTGCCACAGTCAAATAGCTGCGGTTGTTGGTCTCCAGCATTGGTAACCACTGCTCAAGATAGCTGCGTGTCTGGTAGATAAAATTGTGCACTTCAGTGTGACGGTCAAGGAACGCAGCGACGGGTCTGTCGAGACCGGTCATCGGACGGAGCTTAGGATCCCAGTGCGGGTTTGGCAGGAAGCGCACGTCGAACACGTAGTCAGCATCGATTGGAATACCGTGTTTAAAGCCGAAGGACTCGAATACCATAGTCAATTCGCGCTCACGCTTGCCGAGCAGACGTGTACGCAACATTTCCGCAAGTTCGTGCACTGACATTTCAGAGGTATCAATAATCAGATCAGCTCTGGATTTCAGTGGTTCCAGCAGGTCACTTTCTTCATCAATAGCACTTTCTAATGAAAGATTTTTGCTGGAAAGTGGATGCAATCGACGCGTGTCGCTGTAACGACGGATCAGCGTATTGCGATCGGCGTCGAGGAATAACAATTGTGGCGAGAATGAGTCAGGCAGATTACTCATCGCCTGTTCAAAAATTTCCGGGTTTTCCGGCATGTTACGCACGTCGATGCTCACTGCCGCAGAAATTTTTCGCTCCGCGAGAGTTTTGGCAAGATCAGGTAACAGCACCACTGGTAGATTATCTACACAGTAGAATCCCATATCTTCTAGTGCACGCAAGGCTACAGACTTCCCTGAACCAGAGCGGCCGCTGACGATCATCAGCACCATTTTTTCACTCCCCCAACTTCTCTTGCTGTGATTTCAACACAACCACAGCCAGATTATTCACTTTCACTACCATTTTCTGTTTCGGTAATGATCTGATAAAGCTCTTCATCGCTTTGCGCAGAACGCAGGCGTCGACAAATTGTTTTGTCTGCCAGACGCTTTGCCACCAGAGATAAAGTGTGCAAATGCGTTTTTGTTTGATCCGCAGGTACAAGCAGCGCAAACATGAGGTCTACAGGCTGGTTATCAATCGCATCAAATGCGATCGGGGTCTCCAGTTTAATAAACACCCCAACGGCGCGGGTGGTATCTTCTTCCAGCTTCCCATGAGGTATAGCGATACCGTTACCGATACCGGTGCTCCCCATACGTTCGCGCGTCAGCACGGCTTCAAAAACCACTTGTGGTGGCAGGCCGAGTTGCTTTGCTGCCAGCTCACTGATGATTTCCAGTGCACGTTTTTTACTCTGGCAATGTACGTTGGTACGAGTACATTCCTTGTTCAGGACATTACTAAGTTGTAGAGCAGAATCGTTGTTCATCATAAGTTCACCTAAGCACCCTGTTATGCTAACGGCCCGTTAAGTAACGAGCCGTCTATGCTGGAACAGTTGCCCGGATTATCAGTGTTGTTTTAGTTTATCTTTATGTTTGGTTAACTGGCGCGCCAGTTTATCAATTAAGCCATCAATTGCCGCATACATATCCTGGCCATCAGAGCTTGCATGGATTTCACCACCATTCACATGAAGCGTTGCATCGGCAATATGCGTGACTTTTTCCACTTTTAACACAATGTAGACTTGGTTAATTCTATCGAAGTACTGCTCCAGTTTGGCAAACTTCGTACTCACAAAATCGCGCAGTGCGTCAGTGATTTCGACGTTATGTCCTGTAATGTTGAGCTGCATAGTGTCTTCCTTATCGGTTAAGTCATACCAGCTGTTTACGCTGATTTGACGGTGGTATGGATAAAGACTCTCGGTACTTCGCAACAGTGCGGCGTGCCACCATGATCCCCTGATCGGATAGCATAGTCGTTAACTTGCTATCACTCAGAGGTTTCGCTGGGTTTTCCGCAGCAATTAATTTCTTCACCAGTGCCCGAATCGCCGTAGAGGAGGCTTCGCCTCCGCCTTCGGTATTCACATGGCTGGAGAAGAAATACTTCAATTCAAAAATGCCGCGTGGACTGTGCAAATATTTTTGCGTGGTCACACGGGAAATAGTCGATTCATGCATCTCGACTACCTGGGCGATATCAGCAAGAACCATCGGTTTCATGTGCTCTTCGCCGTGCTCAAAAAAACCTTGTTGCTGCTCAACGATACAGCGACTGACGCGCAGCAGCGTATCGTTGCGACTTTCAAGACTTTTAATCAACCACTTCGCTTCTTGCAGGTTACTGCGAATAAATTGCGAGTCGCTGTCATTGCGGGCATTGGTACCCATCGCAGCGTACTGCTGATTGATTTTAAGGCGTGGAATGCTGTCGGCGTTTAATTCTACCGTCCAGCGCCCCTGAATCTTTTTGACCAGAATATCGGGAATGACATATTCGGGTTCACTGGTTTGAATCGATTGGCCTGGGCGTGGATCAAGAGACTGAATCAGGCACATTGCCTCTTTCAGAACTTCTTCTTTCAGGCGAGTGACGCGCATCAGGCTACGGAAATCATGATTGGCGAGCAGATCCAGATGATCGCTGACAATCAGTCGTGCCTCGGTCAGCCACGGTGTTTCACGGGCAAATTGAGAAAGCTGGATGAGTAAGCAATCGCGTAGATCGCGTGCGGCAACTCCAACAGGATCAAAACGCTGGACGCGTTTAAGTACCGCCTCCACTTCGTCGATGGTGATTTCTTCATCGCCCATGCTTTCCAGAATTTCTTCCAGCGAAACCGTGAGATAGCCCATTTCGTCAACGGCATCAACAATAGATGTCGCAATGGCAGTGTCGGTATCAGAGAACGGGGTTAAATCGACCTGCCACATCAGGTAATCCTGGAGTGACTGAGTCGTTTCCCCCTGATAAATCGGCAACTCATCGTCACTATAATCTGAACCGGCGCCCGATGGGGAACCGGCGGTATAGATTTCGTCCCAGCTGGTATCTAACGGCAATTCGTCAGGCATCTCTTTTTGTTCAAGCGCCTCACGAGTGTCTAAAGCTTCATTTTCACGAACTTCCTGAGTTTCAATTTCTTCATGCAGATCGGTTTGCTCAAGCAGTGGGTTACTTTCCAGGGCTTGTTGGAGTTCTTGCTGCAGCTCTAACGTTGACAGCTGCAACAGGCGAATTGCCTGCTGTAACTGTGGAGTCATAGCAAGTTGTTGGCTAAGCCGTAATTGCAAACCTTGCTTCATATTCAGAGCGAGCTTCCTCAGGTATATACCCGGCATACTTCAAGTTGCAGGAACGTGGGCAACTCGAATTACCCAGAGTATTAATAATTATACTTCCTACCCTATCAGAGTCTGAACTCTTCGCCCAGATAGACGCGCTTAACATGCTCATCTTCCAGGATTTCCGCAGGCGTGCCATGGGCAATTAACTGGCCCTGGCTTACGATGTAAGCTCGTTCACACACGGCCAACGTTTCGCGTACGTTATGGTCAGTAATCAGCACACCAAGCCCGCTATCGCGCAAGTGCTCGATAATCCGCTTGATGTCGATGACGGAGATTGGGTCAACACCTGCAAAAGGTTCGTCCAAAAGAATAAATTTCGGGTTTGCAGCCAAAGCGCGGGCAATTTCAACACGACGGCGCTCACCACCAGACAGAGACTGCCCGAGGTTATTGCGCAAATGCTCAATGTGAAACTCTTCCATCAACTCATTCGCGCGGTCTTCACGCTGTTCAGCGCTGAGGTCATCACGAATTTGCAGGACTGCCATCAAGTTATCGAACACGCTCAAGCGACGGAAAATTGACGCTTCTTGCGGTAAATATCCAATCCCACGACGGGCGCGAGCATGGAGCGGCAGAAGACTAATGTCTTCGTCATCAATAATGATGTTGCCAGCATCACGCGGAACAATGCCAACAACCATGTAAAAAGTCGTGGTTTTGCCTGCACCGTTAGGGCCAAGTAAACCGACAATTTCACCTGATTTAACGGTCAGGCTGACATCTTCAACAACGCGGCGGCCTTTGTAGGCTTTGGCGAGATGTTTTGCAATTAAAGTAGCCATAACGAATTAGTTACTCTTTTTCGGGGCAGGTGCTGGAGCAGCTTTGCCGTCTTTCTTCTGCAACTGAGAAGGAACCAGAACGGTGGTGACACGTTTACCTTTTTCGCTAAAGGCCTGCATCTTCTGTTCTTTAACCAGATAGGTAATTTTGTCACCCTTGATATTGCTATCTACCTGTTCCAGATATGCATTACCGGTCAGAACCACAAAGTCGTTTTGCAACTCATAGTGCATGGTCGCTGAGTGGCCGCTTACAGGCTTACCGCTATCCTGCATCTGATAGAAAGTGGCGGGGTTACCATAACCATCAATCACTTCTTTGCCTTGCTCACCGCCCGGGCGAGTCACAACGACTTTATCGGCGTTAATTTTGATACTGCCTTGCGTCACGATCACATTGCCGGTGAAGGTGACGACGTTGCCTTGCATATCCAGCGACTGTTGGTCAGATTCAATGTGAATCGGCTGATCGGTATCACCGGTCAGCGCAAATGCCGAAAAACTGGCGGCTAAAAGCGTACTGGTCAGTACTAAATTACGGCTGAGTTTGTTTATTCTGGATTTCATAGGATGTTCTAACCTTTTCAATCAGCTCGGCATTTTTGCTGCGTAAGTTTCCACGCATTTTGAGGCCGGTAGAGTTAAAGCTGGTTCCGTACAAGGTTACCTGGTCATCAGAGGCAACATCCTGAGTGACTAAATTAACCTGCGCATTGTCCGTGGTAATTTTGCGTAGCTGTGAATCTGGTGTCAGGGCTGTCAGCACCACATTTCCGTACAAATACAGCATCCGATCGTTAGTCAGTTTGGCGCGATCTGCCCGTAATGACCAGGTTGCTACTTTGTTTTCGTCGTACTGTGTCATCACCGGATTGGTGAACCACGAAACAGCGGTATCGGAAAAGTATTCAACGTGTTCTGCGACCAGCCGGTAATTTAAAGCCCCTTCAGGACTGTAGGCGAGGGTCGTAGAATGTTCACTTTTATAGGTTGGCTCGTTACTGTTCACTGTTTGTGGTGCAACAGTGTCTTTATCGACCAGATTTACACCAATCAATACCAGTGCCAGCAATGAAAGCAGGATGATAACCCAACGTCTGGTCTTACTCATATAGATAGCCCTTTGGCCTCATCAAGCTTTCCTTGAGCCAGTAAAAGGAGATCGCAGACTTCGCGTACTGCTCCTCGTCCGCCAGCAATACGTGTAACGTAGTCGGCACGAGGAATAAGTAAAGGATGAGCATCCGCTACCGCGACACTCAAACCTACTTTAGCCATTACAGGCCAGTCGATTAAATCATCCCCGACATAAGCCACTTGCTCAGCTGGAATGGCGAGCTTATCTAATAGATCCTGAAAAGCCAGCAGCTTGTCAGATTGCCCTTGATAAAGATGGGTGATGCCAAGCGTTTCGCACCTGTCCTCAAGAAGTTTTGCTTTCCGGCCAGTAATAATCGCCACTTCGATATTAGAGGTTAGTGCACAGCGAATTCCATAGCCATCACGGACGTTGAATGCTTTCAGCTCTTCGCCGCTATTACCCATATAAATCAGGCCGTCAGACATTACACCGTCAACGTCTAAAATAAGCAGGCGCACGTTTGCTGCCTGCTCCATCACGCGCGTGCTTACCGGCCCATAACAAGTGGCAAGAGACGCTTCATGGTTACTCATTAAGGCTAATCCTTTGTTAAACCACGCCTGCGCGTAGCATGTCATGCATATGTACCACACCCAGTAGTTGCTCGCCATCTGCAACCAGTACTGAGGTTATATGGCGGGACTGCATCAAGTTCAGTGCATCAACCGCCAATAACGTTGGGCGAACACGAATTCCGCCGACAGTCATGACATCTGCGATATTCAGGGAGTGGAGATCAACGCCCATATCAAAGACCCGACGTAAATCACCATCAGTAAAGATCCCTTCAATTTTCATCAGGGAGTCACAGATTACGGTCATACCCATATTTTTGCGCGTTATTTCCAGTAATGCATCGCGCAATGAAGCATCTTTACTGACATGCGGAATCTCATCGCCAGTGTGCATAATATCGCTGACACGTAATAACAGTTTACGTCCCAATGCACCGCCTGGGTGAGAAAGAGCAAAATCTTCTGCAGTAAAGCCACGAGCTTTCAACAGAGCAACAGCAAGCGCGTCACCCATCACAAGCGTTGCCGTGGTGCTGGACGTTGGAGCCAGTCCTAACGGACAAGCTTCCTGGGGAACCTTGACACAAAGATGGACGTCGGCCGCTTTGCCCATTGAGCTTTCCGGGCGACTGGTGATGCAAATCAGTGGCACCTGCAATCGTTTAAGAACCGGAATCAGCGCCAGAATTTCGTTAGATTCTCCAGAGTTAGAAATAGCGATAACAATATCTTGTGCGCTAACCATGCCGAGGTCGCCATGGCTTGCTTCACCTGGGTGAACGAAAAACGAAGGTGTACCGGTACTTGCAAAAGTTGCCGCCATCTTTTTACCAATGTGACCGGATTTGCCCATACCCATGACAACGACTTTGCCCTGGCAATAAAACATTTTTTCACAGGCCGCAGAGAAGTCTGTGTTGATGTATTGCCCAAGCTGATCCAGGCCTTCACGTTCGATCTTCAGTACTTCTTTACCTGCTTGCTGAAAGTCAAAACCCGGTTGTAATTCTATCTGTGACATAATTTCCGTTCCGCTTTACCCTACGACAGGTGATGCAATAAACCACAGCATCACAATCCATACGAAGAAACTACATGTTAACAGAGCACCTGCTGCCTTGCCGATAGAGCGTGATTTACGCCAGCAAAGTACTGCAAAAATGGCACTGACTACCAACATGACCCAATAGTCACGAGCAAAGGCATGTGGGTCAATTTCACCCGGTGCAATCAAGGCAGGAATACCCAATACCAAAACAATATTGAATATGTTCGAGCCGATGATATTGCCAATCGCAATATCGTCTTCACCTTTACGTGCACCTGCGATGGTCGTTGCAAGTTCAGGCAGGCTCGTGCCCACAGCAATAATCGTCAGGCCAATCACTAACTCGCTTATGCCAAAGTAATGTGCCAGTACGCTGGCGTTATCGATAACCATGCGAGTGGCCATCGGCATAATAATTAAAGCCACGGCGAGCCATAAAAATGCGACGGGACGGCTCCCTTCACGAGGAAGCTCTGCCAGCTGCTCGCGGGTCAGGTTGTCAGCACCTTCATTTCCGGCAAGGCGAGCTATTTTAATCGTAAACAGCAGATAAGCTACTGCGACAGCAATCAGTATTACGCCATCAATACGGCTAAGCTGGTTATCAAAAAGAAGCCAGCCGATCACGCCACTGACGACTAACATTAGGGGTAATTCACGCCGTAGAATATCGGAATTCACGGTAAATGGATGCAAAAGTGCCGCTAAGCCGAGAATCAGTAAGATATTGGTGATATTCGAACCTAATGCTGTCCCCACCGCTAAATTCAATTGGCCATTTAGAGCAGCAGAGCTTGCGACGAGCAGTTCAGGTAATGATGTCCCGATGCTAACAACGGTTAAACCGATAAGGAGTGGCGGAACGCCGAAACTACGGCAAAGTATCGAGGCGGCGAACACCAGACGATCCGCGCCATAGACGACCAAAAGCAAACCGATAATTAACAGAGCTGTAGCTAACAGCATGCAAAATCCTTTATTCAGGTATAATCGCCGGTCTCTTGCTGTGAAAGTACCGGCAGAGCATACAGATCTGTAGGCCATGATGAATTCTTAATTCTGACTTTATGTGGCAGAAAAGTAAAACAAATGCCAGTTTTCGCTAATCAGGGCTGATAACATTCTGTGAAAATGTTGGGTTGGAACTGAGTTGCTATCCAATGCTTCGTCCGTGAACTTGATAAAAGGAAAGATGATGAGCCAGACGCAGACGAATCTGGTCGAAATTCGCGATGTTAGTTTTACTCGCGGCAGTCGGCGCATCTTTGACAATATTTCCCTGAACGTGCCCCGTGGCAAAATTACAGCCATCATGGGGCCATCGGGCATTGGTAAAACGACATTGCTGCGGCTGATTGGTGGTCAAATTCAGCCTGACAATGGCGAAATCCTGTTCGACGGTGAAAACGTGCCGGCAATGTCGCGCTCACGACTATATAACGTGCGTAAACGTATGAGCATGCTGTTTCAATCCGGCGCGTTATTTACCGATCTCAACGTCTTCGAAAATGTGGCGTATCCGCTTCGCGAACATCGCCGCTTACCGGAGGAGTTGCTGCATAGCACCGTTATGATGAAGCTGGAGGCGGTGGGATTACGTGGGGCCGCTAAACTGATGCCAAACGAACTCTCTGGCGGTATGGCTCGACGAGCCGCACTTGCGCGTGCCATAGCTCTCGAACCTGACCTTATTATGTTTGATGAGCCATTCGTTGGTCAGGACCCTATTACAATGGGTGTGCTGGTTAAACTCATTTCAGAATTAAACAGCGCACTGGGTGTGACCTGTATTGTGGTTTCGCATGATGTACCTGAAGTGCTGAGCATCGCGGATTACGCCTATATTGCAGCAGATCAGCATATCGTCGCTGAAGGGACTCCAACCGCCTTGCGCGAAAATTGTGACCCTCGGGTTCGTCAGTTCCTTGATGGTATAGCCGATGGGCCAGTACCGTTCCGCTATCCGGCAACGGATTATCGGAATGACTTATTATCAAAAACAGGGAGTTAAGTTACTCATGCTCTTTAATGCACTGGCATCGTTCGGGCAGCGGGGACTGAAAACCTGCGCGTCATTCGGCCGGGCCGGGATAATGCTTTTTAATGCGCTGGTGGGGAAACCGGAATTCCGCAAACATGCGCCATTGCTGATTCGCCAGCTGTATAACGTCGGCGTATTGTCGCTGCTGATTATTATCGTTTCTGGTCTGTTTATCGGCATGGTTCTTGGCTTGCAGGGCTACTTAGTTCTGACTACTTATAGTGCGGAATCAAGCCTGGGGATGCTGGTTGCCTTGTCTCTATTGCGTGAGCTTGGGCCTGTCGTGGCAGCGCTGTTGTTTGCCGGACGCGCAGGTTCGGCTTTGACCGCAGAAATTGGCCTGATGAAAGCAACAGAACAGCTTTCCAGTATGGAGATGATGGCGGTTGATCCTTTGCGCCGTGTCGTTTCTCCTCGTTTCTGGGCTGGTGTAATTTCCTTGCCATTACTGACGCTTATCTTTGTCGCAGTAGGGGTGTGGGGAGGGGCATTAGTTGGTGTGAACTGGAAGGGAATCGATTCTGGGTTCTTCTGGTCTGCCATGCAAGATGCCGTCAACTGGCGTACCGATCTGATTTACTGTGTTATCAAGAGCGTAGTGTTTGCGATAACCGTGACCTGGATTGCGTTATTCAATGGCTACGATGCTATTCCTACGTCCGCAGGGATTAGCCGGGCAACAACACGAACCGTTGTGCACGCTTCATTGGCCGTTTTAGGGCTGGATTTTGTGCTCACTGCACTGATGTTTGGGAATTAAGTTCATGCAAACTAAGAAATTTGAAACTGGGGTTGGGGCATTTTTAATTATTGCATTGGCAGCCATCGTCTTCTTGTGTCTGAAAGTGGCTAATGTCACTTCGCTGCGCAGTGAGCCAACGTATCGGGTTTACGCGACGTTTGATAACATCGGTAGCTTGAAAACCGGTTCTCCATTACGCCTTGGCGGCGTGGTGATTGGACGCGTTGATGACATTACGCTTGATCCAAAAACTTACTTACCGAGAGTCACTCTGGATATCGAAGAACGCTATAACCATATTCCTGACACCAGTTCGTTGGCTATCCGCACTTCAGGTTTACTCGGTGAGCAATACCTCGCACTGAACCTTGGTTTTGATGACCCTGAACTCGGTTCATCTATCCTTAAAGAGGGCGGCACGATTCAGGACACTAAATCAGCCCTGGTGCTGGAAGATCTGATTGGCCAATTCTTGTATAAGAGCGGTAATGGCGATAATCAGAAATCAGAGGATTCCTCATCGCAGGATTCAGAGAATAATAGTGCAGCGCCACAGCCTGGCACGACGCACTAATCTAAGAGGAAAAGTTTAATGTTTAAAAGACTTATTATGATTGCCATGTTGGTTATCGCACCACTGGCGAATGCTGCGGATCAAAGCAACCCATACAAACTGATGGGCGAAGCGGCGCAAAAAACATTTGACCGATTGAAAAATGAGCAGTCTAAAATTCGTCAAAATCCCGATTATTTGCGTGAAGTTGTTGGGCAGGAACTTCTGCCATATGTGCAGGTGAAATACGCGGGTGCACTGGTACTGGGTCGTTACTACAAAGATGCAACCCCTGCACAGCGTGATGCCTACTTCAAAGCGTTCGAAGCGTATCTGAAACAGGCTTATGGCCAGGCGCTTGCGATGTATAACGGGCAATCCTACCAAATCGCACCTGAGCAGCCTCTGGGTGATGCCACCATTGTGGCGATTCGTGTAACGATCGTTGATCCAAACGGCCGTCCACCTGTGCGTCTTGATTTCCAGTGGCGCAAAAACACACAAACTGGTAACTGGCAGGCTTACGACATGATTGCTGAAGGTGTCAGCATGATTACCACTAAGCAAAACGAGTGGAGCGATATCCTGCGTACCAAAGGGATTGATGGTTTGACTTCTCAGCTGCAATCAATCTCTAAACTGCCAATTACCCTGGAAAATAAAAAGTAATGGCTGACGAACTTAACTGGCAGCGTGAAGCCGCAACGTTGCACCTGGCGGGTGAGTTAGATAGCGATACGGTGGGGCCAGTATGGCGCCAGCGTGAGCAAATTATGGCAGGTATCGAAGTGTTGAACCTCTCTGGTTTATCGCGTGTTGATACTTCAGGTTTAGCGCTTTTGATTCATCTTGTGGATTTCGCCAGACGTCAAAATGTTGAGATAGAACTCCAGGGCGCCAGCGAGAACTTACAGACGCTGACTAAACTTTATAACCTGCCAGAAGACATCCTTCCTGCATTTGCAGGCTAGTGTTTTCATAACGTTACTATCATTGCCCCTGATCTAATTGGATCAGGGGCTTTTTGCTTATTTAAGCCTGCGCCACTTTCCTCTAAGATGTGTGGCTTGTTTCCTTAACCGACGAATTATATCCCATGGAAAATCATGAAATTCAGACAGTGCTGATGAACGCACTGCCCCTCCAGGAAGTCCACGTCTCAGGCGATGGCAGCCATTTTCAGGTGATTGCGGTGGGTGAGTTATTCGCCGAGTTAAGTCGCGTGAAGAAGCAACAAACAGTTTATGCGCCATTGATGGAGCTGATTGCTGATAACCGTATCCATGCGGTTTCCATCAAGACCTATACTCCGCAAGAGTGGGATCGCGATCGTAAACTTAATGGTCTTTGAGCAATTCGCCACGGCGGGTTGTAACGATTTGAATTTAATAGAGAGCAGTTGCAATGGATAAATTTCGAGTTCAGGGGCCAACCCGACTGAGTGGTGAAGTGACGATCTCCGGGGCGAAGAACGCCGCGCTGCCGATCCTCTTCGCAGCACTGTTGGCCGAAGAGCCAGTTGAGATTCAAAACGTTCCAAAACTGAAAGACATTGATACCACAATGAAGCTGTTAAGCCAGTTGGGTACCAAAGTTGAACGTAACGGTTCAGTGTGGATTGATGCCAGTGAAGTAAATATCTTCTGTGCGCCTTATGATCTGGTTAAAACCATGCGTGCTTCTATCTGGGCGCTTGGTCCGCTGGTCGCACGCTTTGGCCAGGGTCAGGTTTCTTTACCTGGCGGCTGTGCCATTGGCGCACGTCCGGTTGATTTGCACATTACAGGTCTTGAACAGCTCGGTGCGGAAATCAAACTGGAAGAAGGCTACGTTAAAGCTTCTGTTCAGGGCCGTCTGAAGGGCGCGCATATTGTGATGGATAAAGTTAGCGTAGGTGCCACTGTCACCATCATGAGTGCTGCAACTCTTGCTGAAGGTACAACTATCATTGAAAACGCAGCCCGTGAGCCGGAGATCGTTGATACAGCGAACTTCCTCAACACGCTGGGTGCGAAAATCACTGGTGCAGGCACCGATCGCATTACTATCCAGGGTGTTGAACGCCTGGGTGGCGGTGTTTATCGTGTGGTGCCGGATCGTATCGAAACCGGTACTTTCCTGGTAGCAGCTGCGATTTCTGGTGGGAAAATTGTTTGCCGCAATGCTCAACCAGACACGCTTGATGCTGTGTTGGCGAAACTGCGCGAAGCGGGTGCCGATGTTGAAGTTGGCGAAGATTGGGTTAGCCTCGATATGCACGGTAAGCGTCCGAAAGGCGTGACAATCCGTACTGCGCCGCACCCAGGCTTCCCTACTGACATGCAGGCTCAGTTCACTTTGTTGAACCTCGTGGCGGAAGGTACTGGTGTTATCACTGAAACTATTTTTGAAAATCGCTTCATGCACGTCCCGGAACTTATCCGTATGGGCGCACATGCAGAGATTGAGAGCAATACAGTGATTTGCCACGGCGTTGAGAAGCTGTCTGGTGCACAAGTAATGGCAACCGACCTGCGCGCGTCAGCAAGCCTCGTTCTGGCGGGTTGTATCGCAGAAGGTACCACCGTGGTTGATCGTATTTACCACATCGATCGTGGCTACGAGCGCATTGAAGATAAACTTCAGGCGTTAGGTGCGAAGATTGAACGTGTGAAAGGTAATAGCGGCGAATAAAATTCGTTGTTAAAAAGAAAAACCGGGCTTGCCCGGTTTTTTTTATCTTTTCCGCATAAGGCTCATTCGGTCAATGAACTGATGAGTTTGCGGATCGTAGTAGCGTGAAGGCCAAATCACCCAAGGTGAAGTTTCCAGTGCCTGCGCGATGATTAATTCACCTTTTGGCCAAGGGCGTGTCAACGTATTAGCTAAAGTAGAAGAGCTTAGACCTGCTTTCCGTGATTCAGCCGCAAGTGATGTTCCGCGTTTGCGTAGCCCTGCAATGATATCTGCCGGGTGCCAGTCAGTATTGTTACTTTCCATGTTTCTCCCTGTAACCGCTTCTATTTACCGGTTTACTCAATTGCGGTTATAGCACAGCATTAATCCAAAAGACTCCAATAAATGGCGTAAAAATTCAAATTTGTGTTAACACACACAAAGTGAATGAAACCAATGAATACAGGATGCTAGGGAGAGTGGTTTTGAGGGCTGGAATGAATTTATTGGAAACTTAGTGCGCCTTTGAACGGCGCACTAAATAGAGATTAACGATCGCGTTGAACAGCCATGCGGGCCAGAGCAATTAAAGCTTCTTTGTACTCGCTTTCAGGCAGAACATTCAGAGCTGAAATAGCTTTGTCAGCTTCTTGTTCTGCACGTAGTTGAGTCCATTCCAGCGAGCCACAGGCCGCCATAGCATCTAACACCGGCTGCAGTAAATGACGCCCGTTGCCTTGCTCAATAGCCTCACGAATCATTTTGGCTTGCTCAGCATTACCGTTACGCATTGCGTGCAGTAAAGGGAGAGTTGGCTTGCCTTCGTTCAGATCATCCCCCACATTTTTACCAAGCGTTTGGCCATCGGCACTATAGTCCAGAAGATCGTCGATAAGCTGGAAAGCCGTCCCGAGATAGCGGCCATAATCCTGAAGTGCGAGTTCTTGTTCCGCAGATGCATCAGCTAAAATACCTGAGCATTGAGCTGCAGCTTCGAACAAACGCGCTGTTTTGCTGTAAATCACCCGCATATAGCTTTCTTCAGTAATATCAGGGTCATTACAATTCATCAATTGCAGAACTTCACCCTCGGCAATGACATTCACTGCTTCGGACATCACTTCCAGAACCTTGAGCGAGCCTAGTTGAGTCATCATCTGGAAGGCGCGGGTATAAATAAAATCACCAACCAATACACTAGCGGCATTGCCAAATGCGGCGTTAGCCGTTGCTTTCCCGCGACGCATATCTGACTCATCAACGACATCATCATGAAGCAGTGTCGCGGTATGGATAAATTCAATGAGCGCCGCAATATTGATATGCGCGCTTCCCTGATAACCAAGCGTGCGAGCAGCAAGAACAGCAATCATTGGACGGATACGTTTACCACCGCCACTGACGATGTAATACCCTAACTGATTGATCAATTGGACATCTGAATTCAACTGTTCAAGGATGACCGCATTGACTCCCGCCATATCTTGCGCGGTTAACTCGTTAATTTTTTCTAAATTCATCGCAAAAGTCTGGCTTAAAGTCCTGTTTACCACATGTCTTTATGGAATCACGTGAGGGTAGAGGAGTAATAATGTAGTACAGATTGTACTGAAAAAACGAGGCAGATAAACGGCTGGTGTGATGTTGCGTTTTTTTTCTACTCTGTTTAATGACAGGGCTTGTCAAAGGCTCTCGTTTTGCGTAATATTCGCGCCCTATTGTGAATATTTATAGCGCCACCTGAAACATACGTAGGGTGCGTGCGGAAAGCGGAGTTTTATATGTACGCGGTTTTCCAAAGTGGTGGTAAACAACACCGAGTAAGCGAAGGTCAAACCATTCGCCTGGAAAAGCTGGACATCGCAACTGGCGAAGCAGTTGAGTTCGCAGAAGTTCTGATGATCGCTAATGGTGAAGAAATCAAAATCGGCGTTCCTTTCGTCGATGGCGGCGTAGTTAAAGCTGAAATTGTTGCTCATGGTCGTGGCGAGAAAATTAAGATTGTTAAGTTTCGTCGTCGTAAACACTACCGTAAGCAGCAGGGTCATCGTCAGTGGTTCACTGATGTGAAAATCACCGGCATCAGCGCTTAATACAGGGGAGCATATTAAATGGCACATAAAAAGGCTGGCGGCTCTACTCGTAACGGTCGCGATTCCGAAGCTAAACGTCTGGGCGTAAAACGTTTCGGCGGAGAAGCAGTTCTGGCAGGCAGCATTATCGTTCGTCAACGTGGTACTAAATTCCACGCTGGTACTAACGTAGGTTGCGGCAAAGATCATACTCTGTTCGCTTTGACTGACGGTAAAGTTAAGTTCGAAGTTAAAGGTCCGAAAAACCGTAAGTTCATCAGCATCGTTGCTGAATAAGTTTTTCGCGTCCCGGTAACGGATAGAAGCCCCGCAACACGTTGCGGGGCTTTTTACATTCTGCGACCGGTAAATCAATGAAGTATTTTCTTCAGATTTCGGGTTGCAGGATTAGATCATGAAACAGCAGGCAGGGATTGGCATTCTCCTGGCGCTTACAACAGCAATTTGCTGGGGTGCATTGCCAATAGCGATGAAACAGGTGCTGACGGTAATGGAACCGCCAACAGTTGTTTTTTATCGCTTCCTGATGGCAAGCCTGGGTTTGGGTAGCATTCTTGCTATACGCGGAAAATTGCCTCCGTTGGCGTTGTTCAGAAAGCCACGTTGGTTGGGCTTACTCGCGATTGCAACGGGTGGCTTGTTCGGTAACTTTTTGCTGTTTAGTTCATCACTACAGTATTTAAGCCCGACGGCATCACAGGTTATTGGCCAGCTTTCCCCAGTGGGAATGATGGTGGCAAGCGTTGTTGTGCTGAAAGAAAAAATGCGCGGTACGCAGGTCATCGGGGCCACAATGCTTCTTTGCGGGTTGGTGATGTTTTTTAATACCAGCCTGATAGAAATTTTTACCCGCCTGACAGATTACACCCTTGGGGTGATTTTCGGTGTTCTGGCGGCGACAGTGTGGGTCACCTATGGTGTGGCGCAGAAGGTATTATTACGCCGCCTGGCCTCGCAACAGATCCTCTTTTTGCTGTACACTTTATGTACTCTTGCGCTTTTCCCATTGGCTCAGTTGGATAAAATCTTCCAACTCAGTAATTGGCAACTGGCGTGTTTAGTTTTCTGTGGCCTGAATACACTGGTTGGGTATGGGGCACTGGCAGAAGCCATGGCACGGTGGCAGGCGGCACAGGTTAGCGCCATTATTACGCTAACTCCGCTGTTTACTTTGCTATTTTCAGATTTATTAGCGTTAGCCTGGCCCGATTTCTTCGCCATGCCGTTACTTAACCTTGTGGGTTATTGCGGCGCGTTTATCGTGGTTGCAGGTGCGATGTATTCAGCCATTGGTCACCGTCTTTGGGGACGCTGGCGCAAAACCGAAGCTGTTCTTCCAGTACAACGTTCGGGCGAATGATTTACGGAGAAGTGAAATGAAGTTTGTTGATGAAGCAACGATCCTGGTCGTAGCAGGTGATGGCGGTAACGGCTGCGTTAGCTTCCGTCGTGAAAAATATATTCCCAGAGGTGGCCCGGACGGTGGTGATGGCGGTGATGGCGGTGATGTGTGGCTTGAGGCTGACGAAAACCTCAACACCCTTATCGACTATCGCTTTGAGAAATCTTTCCGCGCTGAACGTGGTCAAAATGGCCAGAGCCGTGACTGTACCGGTAAACGTGGTAAAGACATTACCGTTAAAGTCCCTGTAGGGACGCGTGTTATCGATCAAGGCACTGGCGAGACTATGGGTGACATGACCCTGCATGGTCAGAAGCTGATGGTTGCTAAAGGCGGCTGGCACGGTTTGGGTAATACCCGTTTCAAGTCATCTGTAAACCGTACACCACGCCAGAAAACCATGGGTACCCCAGGTGAGAAGCGTGATATCCAACTTGAGCTGCTGCTGCTGGCAGACGTGGGTATGCTTGGTTTGCCAAATGCGGGTAAATCTACCTTTATTCGTTCTGTCTCTGCGGCAAAACCAAAAGTAGCGGATTATCCGTTTACTACCCTGATCCCAAGCCTTGGCGTTGTCCGTATGGATAACGAGAAGAGCTTTGTGGTTGCCGATATTCCAGGGCTTATCGAAGG
Source organism: Buttiauxella cochleicola (assembly GCF_021283185.1). NCBI lineage: Bacteria > Pseudomonadati > Pseudomonadota > Gammaproteobacteria > Enterobacterales > Enterobacteriaceae > Buttiauxella > Buttiauxella cochleicola. The sequence continues at coordinate 320,556 of NZ_JAJSOS010000003.1, read as the reverse complement.
TGCAGCTGATGGCGCAGGCCTCGGCATCCGCTTCCTGAAACACCTTGAGCGTTGCCGCGTGTTATTGCACCTCATCGATATCGCACCAATTGACGAATCAGATCCGGTTGAAAATGGCCGAGTCATCATTGGTGAGTTGGAAAAATACAGCGAGAAACTTGCTGAGAAGCCACGCTGGTTGGTCTTCAACAAATGCGATTTGATGAGCAAAGAAGACGCCGAAGCGCGTGCAAAAGAAATTGCGACCGCAATGGGCTGGGAAGAGAAATACTACCTGATCTCTGCAGTTAACCGCGAAGGCGTTAACGCGCTGTGCTGGGATGTAATGGACTTCATCATTGCTAACCCGAAAATCACTGAGCTTCAGCCTGTTGCTCCTGAGAAAGTCGAGTTTATGTGGGATGATTATCATCAGCAGCAACTCGATGCAGTAGAAGCAGAAGAAGATGATGACTGGGATGACGATTGGGATGAAGATGACGACGAAGGTGTCGAGATCATCTACCAGAAATAAGACGTTATCTTTGAAGGGGCCGGAAATTTTCCGGCCTTTTTTTATTTGGGAGTCACTGGCTTTGCGCAGGGATCCAGCAGCTCGCCTGAAGACCAATCTCTTTAGGGCCACTCTCTAACGCTAATTTCCCATGATGTAGCTGAACGATACGCTGAACAATATTCAAACCTAAGCCACTGCCGCCATAACGTTGATCCATACGGCGGAAAGGATCGGTAATCGTCTGGCGATGTTCTTCGTCTATACCTGGCCCTTGATCGGACACCGCAAGTGTTGCGCCATTACCCTCAGCAGTTAATGACACCGTAATGTTACTTTTGACCGGGCTATAACGGGATGCGTTTTCCAGCAGGTTACGCAGCATCAGACGCAGTAGTACGGCATCCCCCTGAACGATGTTTTCACTTTCCTTTGGCCAGATGATCGATTGTTCACGCGAGGCGACCATTTCTTCCATTTCCATTTTGAGCGGCGAAATAATGTCGCGTTGCCAGTTCAGCGTATCGTAATGCCCACTCGCCAGAGCTTGCCCTGCACGCGAGAGCATTAGCAACTGCTCTATGGTATGCATCAGCTGATCTATTCGCTCCAACAGCATAGGAGCTTGCTGAACGCCTGAGTTTGCCATCAACTCAAGGTGCAGTCGAATGCCAGCCAATGGCGTACGAAGCTCGTGGGCAGCATCGGCAGTAAATAAGCGTTCTTGCTGAATAGTATGGTCAAGCCTTGCCAGCAATTGATTCAGTGAATTGGTGACGGCAACCATCTCTTCCATGTCTGAATACATTGGCAGAGGGGTAAGATTATCAGCGGAACGATTAGCAAGGCTGGTGCGCAGTCGATTCAATGGACGGGTAATCCAGGTGATCGCCCAGAAAGAGAAGAACAATGTGAAACCAATCATCACCAGAGAAGGAACCAGCAATGAAGCAATAGCTTCGCGGATCTCCTTCTCTACATGCTGATTTCGTGCCTTGGCGGACAGCGTTTCACTGACCAGGAAACTGATTTGCTCACGACTTTCATGCCATAACCAAATGACACTAATTAACTGGAAAAACAAAAGAATAAGAGCGAGAAGTATCATCAAACGCTGGCGCATGCTGTTCATGTTCGGCTCTCCAGTCGATAGCCAACACCACGCACGGTTTTTATTCTGTCTTTGCCTAGCTTGCGTCGAAGATTGTGGATATGCACTTCTAACGTATTTGAGCCAGGGTCATCCTGCCAACTGTAGATATCTTGTTGTAATGTTTCACGGTGCACCGTCTGCCCGATTCGCATCATCAATCGTGTGAGTAACGCGAACTCTTTTGGCGTGATTTCAACGGCCTGGTCTTGTAGAAGTACTTGCTGAGTCTGCAGGTTGAGTGTCAGATCATCATGCTGAAGAAGGTTATCGCTATGTCCTTGATAACGGCGAATCAATGCCCGCGTACGAGCTTGTAATTCAGCTAGAGCAAAGGGTTTGACCAGATAATCATCGGCACCAGAGTCCAGACCGTTAACTCGATCTTCAAGAGCGTCACGTGCTGTTAATATCAACACTGGTGTACTGATACTACGGCGTCGCCATTGCCTCAAAAGGGTGGCACCATCTTTGTCTGGTAGGCCAAGATCGAGGATGATCATGCCATATTCGCCACTTTCTATCAGTGCATCCGCTTCGGCGGCTGTCGTTGCACAATCGAGAGCATAACCCTCGTTGTTTAATGCCAGCACCAAGCCTTCCCGTAACAGTAAATCGTCTTCAACAATCAGCAGTTTCATAACTCAATTATTCTGGTAGATATCCTTATAGAGACGACTTTCAAAGCGCACTAATGGGATACGACGGTTACGTTGATCGGCAGGCTCAACAGCATAGCCTGACAAATATTGCACAAAGGCCATGCGCTGGCCGCTGGCAGTGGTGATAAATCCTGCAAGGTTATATACACCTTGCAGTGAGCCTGTCTTAGCCGAAACTTTGCCGTCAACACCCGCCTGATGTAGGCCTGCACGATACTGCAGCGAGCCGTCATAACCGGCCAACGGTAACATTGAGATAAAGTTAAGCTCAGTGTCATTCTGGGCGATGTATTGCAACACCTGCATCATGGTGGCGGGTGAAATCAGATTATGTCGAGACAACCCCGAACCATCTACCAGGATACTATTACCTAAATCGACACCCGCTTTTTGTCGCAGGATTTGTCGTACTGCGTCAGCACCTGAACGCCACGTCCCCGGGACGCCAAAACGGTTATGGCCGATGGTTCGAAAAACAGTATCGGCGATCATGTTGTCTGATTTCTTCAGCATTACCTTTAGCAAATCGTGCAGTGGTGCAGATTGCTTGCTGGCAATTACCGTTCCTGGGGTATTGGATTGCGTCTGACGCAATAAGGTCCCGCTGTAGCTTATCCCGGCCTCTTTCAGTTCGGCTTTCAAAATCGCGCCTGCGTAACTGGCTCCATCCTGTATTGCGAAGGCTAGCGGGAGGGGGTCTGCACGTTGTGTCATGCAGCCGGTAAGCGTAAAGCGATTCAGGTCGCCTGGCACCACATCCAGTTCACAATATTGTGCATCTGGTGAGCCTTTGGCGAGAGTTCTAACCTGGCTGAACATAACCACAGGATAGTAGGAAGCGATGCGGATGAAGGCTAAATCATCAGCTTTTGGGGCACTATAGAGCGAAACAGAAAAACAGTTTCGGTCGACAATTGCAGCAGCAGGCGGGGCGCTAAAACACTGAGTCATATCATTCCACGGCCAGCCAGGCGCTTTGTCATGACTGGCGAATATGGATGTGTCGATCAGTACATTACCCTGAATTTGCTGTACGCCTGATTTTTTCAGGACAGCGACCATATTGCGAATATCCTGACGTTTTAGCGTAGGATCGCCACCAAATCGGGCAATAAGGTCACCTTGTAATACACCGTTACTGACTTGTGCATTACTTTCAAGCGTGGTGTTAAACCTGAAATCTGGGCCCAATTGTAATAATGCTGCCAGAGCCGTGATGACTTTTTGGGTACTTGCGGGCAGCGCCATCTGTTGACTGTGATAGTCAATCAATGGGGCCGGCGCACCAATTTTTTGCACCATCAAAGCCAAGTTCGCGCCAGCGGGGAGCTGGGAAGTATAGTCTTCAACGTTGGCGGCCTGGACGGTAAACACCACAGCGCTGGTCAATCCAATGACAAATCTAAAAAATCGCATAATCTCGCGGTAACAACCTGGAAACGTATCGTCATACTACGGTGCATCGCAGTGCAAAGTAAACGATGACCCTTAGTGAACTCCAGGGTAAAATACAGGTCAATTTGGAAACCGTTCCTGACCTGGTGCTTTGCTCCGGGTCAGTTTTATTTTGCTTAGTGCCAGGGGTTTGGCTTATTTAAAGCAAACCAGGCTCTGGATTCAGGAATGCCGTTTGGTAATTCTGAACAGGAAAGTTTTGAAGAGGTATAACAATGCAACCTATTCCGATGACCCTACGTGGCGCAGAAAGATTACGTGAAGAGCTGGATTTCCTGAAGTCTGTGCGTCGCCCACAAATTATTGCCGCGATTGCTGATGCTCGCGAACATGGCGATCTGAAAGAAAACGCTGAGTACCATGCCGCACGTGAGCAACAGGGTTTTTGTGAAGGCCGTATCCAGGATATCGAAGCGAAGCTGTCCAACGCTCAGATTATCGATATCACCAAAATGCCAAACAATGGCCGTGTCATTTTTGGCGCGAGCGTTACGGTTTTGAATCTGGATAACGACGAAGAGCAGACTTATCGCATTGTTGGTGATGATGAAGCTGATTTTAAACAGAATCTTATTTCAGTGAACTCACCGATTGCTCGTGGCCTTGTGGGCAAAGAGCAGGAGGATGTTGTTGTTATCCGCACGCCGGGCGGTGATGTTGAGTTCGAGATACTAAAAGTGGAATATTTATAATATCTGCTACGCTTTTTTATAGCGTGGCGTATTGTAAAGAAAGGAAAAAGGCCGCACCGCGGCCTTTTATCAACTAACAGAGCGTGGCATTTTGCACACTCTCTGCTTATTTTGGCAGAGAAATTTTGCGCTCTTTAGACGCGCGATAGAGCACCAGCGTTTTACCGATAACCTGTACATTACAGGCGCCGGTTTCACGCACGATGGCATCCACGATCAAGGTTTTAGTTTCGCGATCTTCCGTTGCGATTTTCACCTTGATTAACTCATGATGTTCAAGCGCTTGTTCAATCTCGGCCAGTACCCCTTCGGTCAAACCGTTATTGCCAAGCATAACTACTGGCTTGAGCGGATGAGCAAGACCTTTCAGGTGCTGTTTTTGTTTAGTACTCAGATTCATCGTATTTTTTGCTTACGTTGGGATTGAAAACGGTTCATTCTACCGCCATATCTCCCGTATCGCCAATCGGCTGTGCTGATAACTCTTACAGCCTGCTATTCACGATGAACAAAGTTGGAATTTGAGATGACAGGTAAAAAGCGTTCTGCCAGCTCCAGTCGCTGGCTGCAGGAACACTTTAGCGATAAATATGTAATTCAGGCGCAGAAAAAAGGGTTACGCTCCCGTGCCTGGTTTAAACTTGATGAAATACAGCAAAGTGACAAACTTTTTAAGCCAGGAATGACTATTGTTGATCTTGGTGCTGCTCCCGGAGGTTGGTCACAGTATGTGGTGACTCAAATCGGGAATCAGGGGCGAATCATTGCTTGCGATCTTTTACCAATGGATCCTATCGTTGGTGTTGATTTCCTTCAGGGTGACTTTCGTGATGAACTAGTCGTGAAAGCTCTGTTGGATCGTGTTGGTGACAGTAAAGTTCAGGTTGTCATGTCAGATATGGCTCCAAATATGAGCGGGACACCGGCAGTTGATATTCCTCGGTCTATGTATTTAGTAGAGCTGGCACTGGAAATGTGTCGTGATGTTCTTGCACCGGGTGGTAGTTTTTTAGTGAAAGTGTTTCAGGGCGAAGGTTTCGATGAGTACCTGCGGGAAATTCGCTCCCTGTTTACGACAGTTAAAGTTCGTAAACCGGACTCTTCTCGTGCCCGCTCACGTGAAGTGTACATTGTAGCGACTGGGCGAAAAGTATAGTCCCCTGACGCTGTTTGTTAACACAGTTGTAATATGAGGTTAATCCCTTGAGTGACATGGCGAAAAACCTAATACTCTGGCTGGTCATCGCGGTTGTGCTGATGTCTGTGTTCCAGAGCTTTGGGCCCAGCGAGTCAAACGGCCGTAGGGTGGATTACTCCACTTTCCTGTCTGAAGTAAATCAAGACCAGGTTCGCGAAGCGAGTATCAATGGACGTGAAATCAAAGTTACCAAGAAAGATAGTAACCGATACACGACTTACATCCCCGTTAACGATCCTAAGCTGCTTGATAATCTGCTGACCAAAAATGTGAAAGTAGTAGGCGAACCGCCTGAAGAGCCAAGCCTGCTGGCTTCTATTTTCATCTCCTGGTTCCCAATGCTATTGCTGATAGGGGTCTGGATCTTCTTTATGCGTCAAATGCAGGGCGGCGGTGGCAAAGGTGCCATGTCGTTCGGTAAGAGCAAGGCGCGTATGCTCACCGAAGACCAAATTAAGACCACTTTTGCTGACGTTGCTGGTTGTGACGAAGCAAAAGAAGAGGTTGCTGAGCTGGTTGAGTACCTTCGTGAGCCAAGCCGTTTCCAGAAACTGGGCGGTAAAATCCCGAAAGGTGTGCTGATGGTTGGCCCTCCGGGTACCGGTAAAACCTTGCTGGCGAAAGCCATTGCAGGCGAAGCGAAAGTACCATTCTTTACCATTTCCGGTTCTGACTTTGTTGAAATGTTCGTGGGCGTGGGTGCATCTCGTGTTCGTGACATGTTTGAACAAGCTAAGAAAGCGGCACCATGCATCATCTTCATCGATGAAATCGACGCCGTAGGCCGTCAGCGTGGCGCGGGTCTTGGTGGTGGTCACGATGAGCGTGAACAGACACTGAACCAGATGCTGGTTGAAATGGATGGATTCGAAGGTAACGAAGGTATCATCGTTATCGCTGCGACTAACCGTCCAGACGTACTTGACCCAGCGTTGCTGCGTCCAGGCCGTTTTGACCGTCAGGTTGTTGTTGGCCTGCCAGACGTGCGTGGTCGTGAGCAAATCCTGAAGGTGCATAGCCGCCGTGTGCCACTGGCTCCAGATGTCGATCCAGCAATCATTGCACGTGGTACTCCAGGCTTCTCCGGTGCAGATCTTGCAAACCTGGTGAACGAAGCTGCTCTGTTTGCTGCCCGTGGCAACAAGCGTGTGGTTTCCATGGTTGAATTCGAAAAAGCGAAAGACAAAATTATGATGGGTGCGGAACGTCGCTCCATGGTGATGACTGAAGCGCAAAAAGAATCCACCGCATACCACGAAGCGGGTCACGCAATTATTGGTCGCCTGGTTCCAGAGCATGATCCTGTGCATAAAGTAACTATCATTCCGCGCGGTCGTGCGCTGGGTGTGACGTTCTTCCTGCCAGAAGGTGATGCAATCAGTGCCAGCCGTCAGAAACTTGAAAGCCAGATTTCTACGCTGTACGGTGGTCGTCTTGCTGAAGAAATTATTTACGGTGCTGAGCATGTTTCTACCGGTGCGTCTAACGACATCAAAGTAGCAACATCTATCGCTCGTAACATGGTCACCCAATGGGGCTTCTCTGAGAAACTCGGTCCGTTGCTATATGCGGAAGAGGACGGTGAAGTGTTCCTGGGCCGCTCCGTGGCGAAAGCAAAACATATGTCCGATGAAACTGCACGTATCATCGATCAGGAAGTGAAGCTGTTGATTGAGCGTAATTACGCTCGTGCTCGTCAGCTCCTGAATGAAAATATGGATATTCTTCACACCATGAAAGACGCACTGATGAAGTATGAAACCATCGATGCGCCACAGATTGATGATCTGATGAATCGTCGTGATGTGCGTCCGCCAGCGGGCTGGGAAGAATCAAATAACGGCAACAACAATTCTGATAACAATGGTACACCACGAGCACCGCGTCCGGTCGACGAACCGCGTACGCCAAATCCTGGTAATACTATGTCAGAGCAGTTGGGCGATAAATAAGTCGTCTCTGCCGGATGTTACTGCAGTAATCTATAAAACCCTGGGCTTGTCCCGGGGTTTTTGTTTTTGTCTTAACCAAAGTCTATGCAGGGAATTTTGATGAAACTCACCGCTCAGGGCACTACGCTCGATCTTTCTCATCCTCATATCATGGGTATTTTGAACGTCACGCCAGACTCTTTTTCCGATGGTGGAAAGCACAATTCGTTAGTGGAAGCCTTAAAACACGCTAACGCGATGATTAACGCTGGTGCGACGATTATTGATATTGGTGGTGAGTCGACGCGCCCAGGGGCGGCTGACGTGAGTGTAGATGAGGAGCTGTCGCGTGTGATTCCGGTCGTTGAAGCAATTGCACAGCGCTTTGAGATCTGGATTTCAGTCGATACCTCCAAACCTGAAGTGATTCGCGAAGCAGCACGGGTTGGGGCACATATCATCAACGATATTCGCTCGTTGCAAGAACCTGGCGCGCTTGAAGCAGCCGCTGAAACTGGTTTGCCCGTTTGCCTGATGCACATGCAGGGCGAACCTAAGAATATGCAGCAGGCTCCGCGTTACGATGATGTTTTTGCAGATGTGAATCGCTTTTTTATCGACCAAATAGCACGCTGTGAAGCGGCGGGCATCGCAAAAGAAAAATTGTTGCTCGACCCCGGCTTCGGTTTCGGTAAAAATCTGACCCACAATTATCAACTTTTAGCCCGACTTTCCGAATTCCATCACTTTGGCTTACCGCTATTGGTGGGGATGTCGCGTAAATCAATGGTTGGCCAACTGCTCAATGTCGGGCCGGATCAACGCCTGAGTGGCAGTATTGCGTGTGCAGTCATTTCTGCGATGCAAGGGGCTAATATCATTCGAGTTCACGATGTAAAAGAGTCAGTCGAAGCGATGCGCGTGGTGGAAGCCACACTTTCAGCGAAGGAAAAAAAACGCTATGAGTAACCGTAAATATTTTGGCACAGATGGCATCCGCGGTCGTGTAGGCGATTCCCCGATTACCCCTGACTTTGTGCTGAAGCTCGGCTGGGCTGCGGGTAAAGTATTAGCACGCCACGGCTCGCGTAAGATTATTATCGGCAAAGATACTCGTATCTCAGGTTACATGCTGGAATCTGCTCTCGAAGCGGGCCTCGCTGCTGCGGGTTTGTCTGCTTCATTCACCGGTCCGATGCCAACGCCTGCTGTTGCTTATCTGACCCGTGCATTCCGTGCCGAAGCAGGGATCGTTATCTCTGCATCGCATAACCCGTTCTATGATAACGGGATCAAATTCTTCTCAATCGACGGCACAAAACTGCCGGATGAAGTTGAAGAAGCCATTGAAGCGGAAATGGAAAAAGAGATCACCTGTGTTGATTCTGCGGAACTGGGCAAAGCCAGCCGTATTGTTGATGCGGCTGGTCGCTATATCGAATTCTGCAAAGGCACATTCCCAAATGAGTTAAGTCTCAGCAGCCTCAAAATTGTTGTCGATTGCGCCAATGGAGCGACTTATCACATCGCGCCAAATGTGCTGCGTGAGCTGGGTGCTACGGTCATTACCGTGGGTTGTGAACCGAACGGCGTCAACATCAACGAAAAATGTGGTGCCACTGACGTGCGTATGCTGCAAGAGCGCGTGCTGGCTGAGAAAGCTGACATTGGTATTGCACTGGATGGTGATGGCGACCGTGTCATCATGGTCGACAACCTGGGCCATAAAGTTGATGGCGACCAGATCCTCTACATCATTGCTCGCGAAGGGCTTCGTCAGGGCCAACTGCGCGGCGGTGCCGTTGGTACACTGATGAGCAATATGGGTCTGGAGCTGGCGTTGAAACAGCTGGGTATTCCGTTTGCTCGTGCAAAAGTGGGCGACCGCTATGTGCTGGAAAAACTACAGGAAAAAGGCTGGAGAATTGGTGCTGAAAACTCAGGCCATGTGATCTTGTTGGACAAAACCACCACTGGTGACGGTATCGTTGCAGGTTTGCAAGTACTTACCGCTATGGTGCGTAACCATATGAGCCTTCATGACTTGTGTAGCGGAATGAAATTATTCCCACAGGTTTTGGTTAACGTACGCTTTACTGCGGGCAGTGGCGATCCGCTTGAGCACGACACCGTGAAAAAAGTGACCGCTGAAGTTGAAGAAGCACTGGGTAACCGTGGTCGTGTGCTACTGCGTAAATCGGGAACTGAGCCTTTAATCCGTGTGATGGTAGAAGGTGAAGATGAAGCGCTGGTTATTGAGTATGCCAACCGCATCGCTGATGCCGTAAAAGCGGTTTAATTTATTATCGCTATGGTTGTGTAAAAAGGCGGCACTTGCCGCCTTTTTTATAAACAAATCCAAATGTATTGCTGTTTTTTTCTCCAGTCAGTGAAATGTGAATAAATTGCCCTTGCGCGTGACCCCGGCTTTGGTTAGTATTCTCACCCGCTTCAGTGGGTAAACTTAAACGTATCCGCTTGACTGGTTTGAAGCTTTGGTATGCGGTAATACCGCAAGGAACAGGTTGATAATATGTACGAAGCTCTTTTAGTTGTTTTCCTTATTGTAGCCCTGGGCCTTGTAGGTCTTATCATGCTGCAACAAGGTAAAGGCGCTGATATGGGAGCCTCCTTCGGAGCAGGCGCTTCCGCTACGCTGTTCGGTTCAAGTGGTTCTGGTAATTTCATGACCCGCATGACCGCTGTGTTAGCAACGCTGTTCTTTATCATCAGCCTGGTACTGGGTAACCTCAATACCAACAAAACCGATAAAGGAAGTGTGTGGGATAATTTAACTCAGCCAACAAAAACTGAGTCACAGCCAGCGGCACCTACCAAGCCGAGCAGCGATATCCCGCAGTAAGTAGTAAGCTTCAATACGGTAAGAAGTGATTACCGTGTTCAAAGTGCCGAGGTGGTGGAATTGGTAGACACGCTACCTTGAGGTGGTAGTGCCCGATTGGGCTTACGGGTTCAAGTCCCGTCCTCGGTACCAAAATATCTGCATTTCTTGCATTTTATGCAATATCGGCGTAATATTTGCCACGTTTTCGGACGCGGGGTGGAGCAGCCTGGTAGCTCGTCGGGCTCATAACCCGAAGGTCGTCAGTTCAAATCTGGCCCCCGCAACCACTTTCCCTGAGAGTTCTTTTTCAAATATACTGTGAACACCAGATGGTGCCTCGCGAAGAATTTAGAAAAAAATTCTCCTGGATATTGTCCGAGCCGCATTCGCGGTGTACAGGGTTCAGTTATATAAAGCCTCGATTTATCGGGGTTTTTTGTTATCTGACTTTAGAATAACTGGGCTATATGCCCTTTTTTTATTTCTTGGGGGTGGGCTTGTCCACATTAGAGCAAAAATTAACAGAGATGATTTCAGCACCGGTCGAGGCGCTGGGCTATGAATTGGTAGGAATCGAATTTGTTCGAGGTCGCCAATCCACGCTGCGCATCTATATTGATAGTGAAGATGGCATCAATGTTGATGATTGTGCTGATGTCAGTCACCAGGTAAGTGCAGTTATGGATGTCGAAGACCCAATCACTGTGGCTTACAACCTGGAAGTTTCCTCACCAGGCCTTGATCGCCCGATGTTTACCGCCGAGCATTACGTCCGTTTTACCGGTGAAGAAGTAAGCATTGTATTGCGAATGGCCGTGCAAAACCGTCGTAAATGGCAGGGTATTATTAAAGCCGTAGAAGGTGAGATGATCACGGTTACGGTGGAAGGCAAAGATGAAGTGTTCGCGCTGAGCAACATCCAGAAAGCGAACCTGGTACCCCACTTTTAATAGTTTGGATTGAGGTGAAAACCCAGGATGAACAAAGAAATTTTGGCTGTTGTAGAAGCAGTTTCCAACGAAAAATCACTGCCGCGTGAGAAGATTTTCGAAGCGCTGGAAAGTGCACTGGCAACAGCGACCAAGAAAAAATACGAACAAGAGATTGATGTGCGCGTTAGCATCGATCGTAAAAGTGGTGACTTTGATACTTTCCGCCGTTGGGTCATTGTAGAAGAAGTTACTCAACCTACGCGTGAAATCACTCTTGATGCAGCTCAATTCGAAGATCCAGAGCTGAATGTTGGCGGATATGTTGAAGATCAGATTGAATCTGTAACCTTTGACCGTATCACTACTCAAACTGCAAAACAGGTTATCGTACAAAAAGTACGTGAAGCTGAACGTGCAATGGTGGTTGATCAGTTCCGCGAGCACGAAGGTGAAATCATCACCGGTGTGGTGAAGAAAGTTAACCGTGACAACATCTCTCTTGATCTCGGTAGCAACGCTGAAGCTGTAATTCTTCGCGAAGATATGCTGCCACGTGAAAACTTCCGCCCAGGTGACCGTATTCGCGGTGTGCTTTATGCTGTGCGTCCGGAAGCTCGTGGTGCTCAACTGTTTGTTAGCCGTTCCAAGCCAGAAATGCTGATCGAATTGTTCCGCATTGAAGTGCCGGAAATTGGCGAAGAAGTTATTGAAATCAAAGCCGCTGCTCGTGATCCTGGTTCTCGTGCGAAAATCGCCGTGAAAACCAACGACAAGCGTATCGACCCAGTAGGTGCTTGTGTTGGCATGCGCGGTGCGCGTGTTCAGGCAGTTTCTACTGAACTGGGCGGTGAGCGTATTGATATCGTGCTGTGGGACGATAACCCGGCACAATTCGTTATCAATGCTATGGCTCCGGCTGACGTGGCTTCCATTGTTGTTGACGAAGACAAACATACAATGGATATCGCGGTAGAGGCAGGCAATCTGGCACAAGCAATCGGTCGTAACGGACAAAACGTTCGTCTGGCTGCACAGCTGAGCGGCTGGGAACTCAACGTTATGACTGTTGATGACCTGCAAGCCAAGCATCAGGCTGAAGCACATGCTGCCATTGATACCTTTACCAAATACCTCGAGATCGACGAGGATTTTGCCACTGTATTGGTAGAAGAAGGCTTCTCCACCCTCGAAGAGTTGGCATACGTGCCGATGAAAGAGCTGCTGGAAATTGACGGCCTTGATGAAGATACAGTGGAAGCATTACGTGATCGCGCCAAAAACGCCCTCACCACACTGGCATTGGCGCAGGAAGAAAGCCTGGGCGATAACAAACCTCAAGAGGATCTGCTGAACCTCGAAGGTATGGATCGCAACCTGGCCTTTAAACTCGCTTCGCGCGGTGTGAGCTCGCTGGAAGATTTGGCTGAGCAAGGTGTCGACGATCTGTCAGATATTGAAGGTTTAACCAACGAGAAAGCCGGGGAATTGATTATGGCTGCTCGCAATATCTGCTGGTTTGGCGGCGAAGCGTAATAAACTGTAGCAGGAAGGAACAGCATGACAGATGTAACCGTAAAAGCGCTGGCCGCAGAGATTCAGACCTCCGTGGACCGCCTGGTACAGCAATTTGCTGATGCAGGGATCCCTAAGGCTGCTGATGATTCTGTCTCGGCCCAGGAAAAACAGACATTACTGGCGCACCTGAATCGTGAACACGGTTCTGCGCCAGATAAGTTGACATTACAGCGCAAAACGCGCAGTACTTTAAACATTCCAGGTACCGGTGGGAAAAGTAAATCGGTACAAATCGAAGTCCGCAAGAAGCGCACCTTTGTGAAACGTGATCCGCAAGAGACAGAACGTCTTGCCGCGGAAGAACAGGCGCAGCGTGAAGCGGAAGAGCAAGCCCAACGTGAGGCGCAGGAAGCTGCCAATCGTCAGGCGCAAGAAAAAGCTAAACGTGAAGCTGAAGATAAAGCTAAGCGTGAAGCCGCTGATAAAGCGAAACGTGAAGCTGCGGAAAAAGACAAAGTGAGCAATCAACAAGACGATATGACGAAAAGCGCCCAGGCAGATAAAGCCCGTCGCGAAGCTGAAGCTGCAGAGCTTAAGCGCAAAGCTGAAGAAGAAGCCCGTCGCAAATTAGAAGAAGACGCCCGTCGTGTAGCTGAAGAGGCCCGTAAAATGGCTGAAGCTAACGCAGGTGTATGGACGGAAGAAGAGAAAGTGGAAGACGACAAATCTGATTACCATGTAACCACTTCTCAACACGCTCGCCAGGCTGAAGACGAAAACGACCGCGAAGTTGAAGCTGGCCGTACTCGTGCTCGTACTGCGACAACTAAAGCACCACGCCAGAAGAAAGGCGGCAAACACGGCGAGTCTAAAGCTGACCGTGAAGAAGCGCGTGCTGCAGTTCGTGGTGGTAAAGGCAAGCGTAAACCAAGTTCTCTGCAGCAAGGCTTCAACAAGCCTGCGCAGGCAGTTAACCGTGACGTCGTTATCGGCGAAACAGTGACTGTTGCAGAACTGGCTAACAAAATGGCTGTTAAAGGCTCTCAGGTCATCAAAGCGATGATGAAACTGGGTGCTATGGCGACCATTAACCAGGTCATCGACCAGGAAACCGCACAGCTGGTTGCCGAAGAGATGGGCCACAAAGTTATCCTGCGTCGTGAAAACGAGCTGGAAGAAGCGCTGATGAGCGACCGTGACACTGACGCAGTTGCTGAGTCACGTGCTCCAGTTGTTACCATCATGGGTCACGTTGACCACGGTAAAACTTCCCTGCTCGACTACATTCGTTCTACTAAAGTAGCGTCTGGCGAAGCGGGTGGTATTACCCAGCACATCGGTGCATACCACGTAGAAACTGACAACGGTATGGTTACCTTCCTGGATACCCCGGGACACGCAGCGTTTACTTCTATGCGTGCTCGTGGTGCTCAGGCGACGGATATCGTTGTTCTGGTTGTTGCTGCAGACGATGGCGTAATGCCACAAACTATCGAAGCTATCCAGCACGCGAAAGCGGCGCAGGTGCCGGTAGTCGTTGCGGTGAACAAAATCGATAAGCCAGAAGCTGATCCAGACCGCGTTAAGCAGGAACTGTCTCAGTACGGCATCATGCCAGAAGAGTGGGGCGGTGAAAGCCAGTTCATCCACGTATCTGCTAAAGCAGGTACTGGTATTGACGAACTTCTGAACGCAATCCTGCTGCAAGCTGAAGTTCTCGAACTGAAAGCAATGCGTGATGGTATGGCGAGCGGTGTAGTTATCGAATCCTTCCTGGATAAAGGTCGTGGCCCGGTAGCAACTGTTCTGGTTCGTGAAGGTTCGCTGAACAAAGGCGACATCGTTCTTTGTGGCTTCGAATATGGCCGTGTTCGTGCAATGCGTGACGAAATGGGGCGTGAAGTTACTGAAGCGGGTCCGTCTATTCCTGTTGAAATCCTTGGTCTGTCTGGTGTTCCGGCAGCGGGTGATGAAGTAACAGTTGTTCGTGACGAGAAAAAAGCTCGTGAAGTTGCTCTGTATCGTCAGGGTAAATTCCGCGAAGTTAAACTGGCTCGCCAGCAGAAATCTAAACTGGAAAACATGTTCGCCAACATGACCGAAGGCGAAGTGTCTGAAGTTAACGTTGTGCTGAAAGCGGACGTTCAGGGTTCTGTTGAAGCGATCAGCGATTCCCTGCTGAAACTGTCTACTGATGAAGTTAAAGTTAAAATCATCGGTTCCGGTGTTGGTGGTATCACTGAGACTGACGCAACGCTTGCTGCAGCTTCTAACGCTATTCTGGTTGGCTTCAACGTTCGTGCTGATGCATCTGCACGCCGCGTTATCGAGTCAGAAAGCCTGGATCTGCGTTACTACTCCGTCATCTACCATTTGATTGACGAAGTTAAAGCAGCAATGAGCGGCATGCTGTCTCCGGAACTGAAACAACAGATCCTCGGCCTGGCCGAAGTTCGCGACGTGTTCAAATCACCGAAATTTGGCGCAATCGCAGGTTGTATGGTTACCGAAGGTGTGGTCAAACGTCACAACCCAATCCGTGTTCTGCGCGACAACGTTGTTATCTATGAAGGCGAGCTGGAATCCCTGCGCCGCTTCAAAGATGACGCTAACGAAGTTCGTAATGGTATGGAATGTGGTATCGGCGTGAAGAACTACAACGATGTGCGTGTTGGTGATGTGATCGAAGTATTCGAAATCATCGAAATCCAACGTACCATCGCCTGATATCAGCCGGGTACATAGCTAATATCTTTAGGGGGCCGAGCGCCCCCTGATTTTATGGAGAATTTATTATGGCGAAAGAATTTGGTCGCCCACAGCGTGTTTCCCAGGAATTGCAGAAAGAGATCGCAATCATCCTGCAGCGTGAAATTAAAGACCCGCGTCTGGGCATGATGACCACCGTTTCTGGTGTCGAAGTGTCACGCGATCTGGCTTATGCCAAAGTGTTTGTAACCTTCCTGAACGATAAAGACGAACAAGCAGTGAAAGAAGGCATCAAGGTTTTACAGGATGCTTCTGGCTACATTCGTTCTTTGCTGGGCAAAGCAATGCGCCTGCGTATCGTGCCTGAACTGACTTTCTTCTACGATAACTCGTTGGTTGAAGGTATGCGCATGTCGAATCTGGTATCTAACGTCATTAGAAACGATGATGAGCGCCGTGTAAACGATACGGATGACAGCAAGGAGGATTAATGAGTCGTCCTCGTCGTCGTGGTCGTGATATCCACGGAGTACTATTGTTAGATAAACCTCAGGGTTTATCTTCGAACGATGCATTGCAGAAAGTGAAGCGTATTTATAACGCTAACCGTGCCGGCCATACCGGAGCGCTTGACCCACTTGCAACTGGCATGCTGCCAATTTGCCTCGGTGAAGCGACAAAGTTCTCGCGTTATCTGCTCGACTCCGATAAGCGTTATCGTGTTATTGCCCGCCTTGGGCAGCGTACTGATACTTCTGATGCTGATGGCACAATCGTTCAGGAGCGTCCGGTAACCTTTACCGAGCAAGAGTTGGCGCAAGCGTTAGATAGCTTTCGTGGTGAAACGCAGCAAGTTCCATCGATGTACTCCGCACTGAAATATCAAGGCAAGCCACTTTATGAGTATGCGCGCCAGGGTATCGAAGTGCCGCGTGAAGCGCGGTCTATCACGGTTTACGAACTTCTGTTTATTCGCCATGAAGGCAATGAACTTGAGTTGGAAATTCACTGTTCTAAGGGAACATACATCCGGACCATCACTGATGATTTAGGTGAAAAACTCGGTTGTGGTGCTCATGTGACTTTCCTGCGCCGTCTTGCGGTGAGCAAGTATCCTGTTGAACGCATGGTGACACTTGAGCAATTGCATGCATTGCTTGAGCAAGCACAAGCGCAAGAAATTGAGCCATCGGTGCTGTTAGATCCATTATTGATGCCAATGGATAGTCCGGCTTCAGACTTCCCAATCGTGAATTTATTACCTGCTGTTGCGGGTTACTTCAAGAATGGGCAGCCGGTGCAAGTGGCAGGTAGCCCAGTAGAAGGGCTAGTCCGCGTCACCGAAGGTGATGAAGGCAAATTTATCGGCATGGCCGAAATTGATGATGATGGACGCGTAGCGCCTCGTCGTCTGGTTGTTGAGTATCCGCTCTGACACCTGGAGTTGCCTTGCGATAAGAGGTGGCTACAGGTAAAATGGCGCGGCTTAACTTTCATACCTTTGTTTAACATTGTTGTGAAAGTGCACTGGGGTTGCTGAATTAGAGATCGGCACTCTATCTTTTTATCTATAATTTTGGAGTTTAAAATGTCTCTAAGCGTTGAAGCTAAAGCAAAAATCGTTTCCGAGTTCGGTCGTGGTTCTAACGACAGCGGTTCTACCGAAGTTCAGGTTGCACTGCTGACTGCTCAGATCAACCATCTGCAGGGTCACTTCTCTGAGCACAAAAAAGATCACCACAGCCGTCGTGGTCTGCTGCGTATGGTTTCTCAGCGTCGTAAACTGCTCGACTACCTGAAGCGTAAAGATGTAGCACGTTACACCAGCCTGATCGAGCGTCTGGGTCTGCGTCGCTAAGTCTTGCGAGTTTCAGAAAAAGGGGCCTTTTAAGGCCCCTTTTTTCAACCAGATGGCAGCAATTCTATGGAAACTAATGTATTGTTGCAGTGTGTGATCTTTGTTGCAGAGGTTCGCGCGGCTAATGAGAGGCTTTATCCGCATAGGCGGGTTAGGGTTGTCATTAGTCGCGAGGATGCGATAGAGATCGGGTTAAACGGAGCAAGTGCAATCACCTGCTACCAAAGATTATTAAGGATATTATTTTGCTAACTCCGATTGTCCGTAAATTTCAATACGGTCAGCATACGGTCACAATAGAGACCGGTATGATGGCTCGCCAGGCTACCGCAGCAGTAATGGTAAGCATGGACGACACCGCTGTATTCGTGACCGTAGTCGGTCAGAAAAAAGCGAAAGCAGGCCAGGACTTCTTCCCTCTGACTGTTAACTATCAGGAGCGTACTTACGCTGCTGGTCGCATCCCAGGTAGCTTCTTCCGTCGTGAAGGCCGTCCAAGCGAAGGCGAAACACTGATCGCGCGTCTGATTGACCGTCCAGTGCGTCCGCTGTTCCCGGAAGGTTTCGTGAACGAAGTTCAGGTTATCGCGACTGTTGTTTCCGTGAACCCACAAGTTCACCCAGACATCGTTGCAATGATCGGTGCATCTGCCGCTCTGAGCCTGTCTGGTATTCCATTCAACGGCCCAATTGGCTCTGCACGTGTTGGTTATATCAATGACCAGTATGTTCTGAACCCAACTGCTGACGAACTGAAAACCAGCAAGCTGGATCTGGTTGTTGCCGGTACCGAAGGTGCTGTGCTGATGGTTGAATCCGAAGCTGAACTGCTGAGCGAAGACCAGATGCTGGGCGCGGTAGTATTTGGCCACGAACAACAGCAAGTTGTTATCCAGAACATCAACTCTCTGGTTGCTGAAGCTGGCAAACCACGTTGGGACTGGCAGCCAGAAGCCGCTAACGAAGCGCTGAATGCGCGCGTTGCTGCACTTGCTGAATCCCGTCTGAGCGATGCTTACCGTATTACTGATAAGCAAGAGCGTTACGCACAAGTCGACATCATCAAATCTGACGTTATCGCTGCACTGTCAGCTGAAGACGATTCAATTGATGCTGGCGAAATCAGCGACATCCTGCATGCTATCGAGAAAAATGTTGTTCGTAGCCGTATTCTGGCTGGTGAACTGCGTATTGATGGCCGCGAAAAAGACATGATCCGTGGTCTGGATGTGCGTACTGGCGTTCTGCCACGTACTCACGGTTCTGCACTGTTCACCCGTGGTGAAACTCAGGCGCTGGTTACAGCAACTCTGGGTACCGCACGTGACGCACAGAACCTGGATGAGTTGATGGGCGAACGTACCGACAACTTCCTGTTCCACTACAACTTCCCTCCGTACTCCGTAGGCGAAACCGGCATGGTCGGTTCTCCTAAGCGTCGTGAGATTGGTCATGGTCGTCTGGCTAAGCGTGGCGTACTGGCTGTTATGCCAGAAGCTGACCGCTTCCCGTACACCGTACGTGTAGTGTCTGAAATCACTGAATCTAACGGTTCTTCTTCCATGGCTTCCGTATGTGGTGCTTCTCTGGCACTGATGGATGCAGGCGTGCCAATCAAAGCCGCTGTAGCCGGTATTGCGATGGGTCTGGTTAAAGAAGGCGAGAACTTTGTTGTTCTGTCTGACATCCTTGGTGACGAAGATCACCTGGGCGACATGGACTTTAAAGTTGCTGGTAGCCGTGAAGGTATCTCTGCACTGCAGATGGATATCAAAATCGAAGGTATCACCCGCGAAATCATGCAGGTGGCTCTGAACCAGGCTAAAGGTGCGCGTCTGCATATCCTTGGCGTGATGGAACAGGCTATCAACGCTCCGCGTGGCGATATCTCTCAGTTCGCTCCACGTATTCACACAATCAAAATCAACCCAGACAAGATCAAAGACGTGATCGGTAAGGGTGGTTCCGTGATTCGTGCGCTGACCGAAGAAACCGGTACAACTATCGAAATCGAAGATGACGGCACCGTGAAAATCGCGGCGACCGATGGCGAGAAAGCGAAGTTTGCTATTCGTCGTATCGAAGAGATCACTGCTGAAATCGAAGTCGGCCGTATCTACCAGGGTAAAGTTACTCGTATCGTAGATTTCGGTGCATTCGTTGCTATCGGCGGCGGCAAAGAAGGTCTGGTGCACATTTCTCAAATCGCTGACAAGCGCGTAGAGAAAGTGACTGACTACCTGCAGATGGGTCAAGAAGTTCCAGTTAAAGTACTGGAAGTTGACCGCCAGGGCCGTGTTCGTCTGAGCATCAAAGAAGCAACTGAGCAGTCTCCAGCGGAAAACGCAGCACCAGCTGCACCAGAAGCTGAGTAAGCGATACCGATTAAGCTCTCCATGGCGACATGGAGAGCTATTTATTACGGGGCAGGGAGTCTCGTTTTAGAGCCGGCGGACAGGACGTCATCCATATGTTGTCTTCGGGAGTGGGAAATGAAGCCTTTTTTGCGCTGGTGTTTCGTTGCGACAGCTCTCGCGCTGGCAGGATGCAGCAACTCCTCCTGGCGTGAACGTGAAGTCCTGGCGGTGCCATTGCAGCCGACTTTGCAGCAAGAAGTCATTCTTGCACGCATGGAACAGATACTTGCCAGCCGGGCTTTAACCGATGATGAGCGCGCGCAGCTTTTATATGAGCGCGGAGTGTTGTATGATAGCCTTGGCTTGCGGGCTCTGGCGCGAAATGATTTTTCACAAGCGTTGGCAATCCGCCCCGATATGCCTGAAGTATTCAATTACTTAGGTATATATTTAACGCAGGCAGGCAATTTTGATGCTGCCTATGAAGCGTTTGATTCTGTACTTGAGCTTGATCCAACTTACAACTATGCGCATTTAAATCGCGGTATCGCCCTCTACTACGGTGGTCGTTATCGTTTAGCGCAAGATGATCTGCTAGCGTTTTATCAAGACGATCCCAATGATCCTTTCCGTAGTCTGTGGCTCTACATTGCTGAAAGCAATTTAGATGCAAAGCAGGCTAAAGTGGCGTTACAACAGCGCCTCGATAAATCGGACAAAGAGCAATGGGGATGGAACATTGTCGAGTTCTACCTGGGGAACATTAACGAAAAAACGTTAATGGAACGCCTCGAGGCGGACGCAACGGATAACACCTCGCTCGCTGAGCATCTCAGTGAAACCAACTTCTATTTAGGTAAGTACTACCTAAGTCTGGGGGAAAAGGACAGCGCCACGGCACTGTTCAAGTTAGCGGTCGCTAACAACGTACACAACTACGTTGAGCATCGTTATGCATTGTTGGAATTAGCGCTCTTGGGCCAGGAGCAAGATGACCTGGCAGAATCGGACCAGCAATAGCTGACGAACATCGATCAGCCCATAAACTTTTTTATTAAAGTCATCACCTTAACGGGTGAGGGCGTTTTTGTTCGTTAATCAACCAAATTTGAGCCGGTTCACACTTTTCAATGAAAATTGCAGGTCAATTTCACGATGAGTTATGTAGACTGGCCGCCATCTACGAGGCACGTGTACTACATGACTGACATCATCGAGACTACTACTATCGAAACTACTTTTTCTGATCTGGGTCTTAACGACTCCATCCTTAAAGCCCTGAACGATCTGGGTTACGAAAAACCATCTCCAATCCAGGCAGAGTGTATCCCACAACTGCTGGCTGGCCGCGATGTACTGGGTATGGCCCAGACGGGTAGCGGCAAAACTGCAGCGTTCTCTTTACCGCTGCTGCACAACCTTGATCCAGAGCTGAAAGCACCACAAATCCTGGTGCTGGCACCGACCCGCGAACTGGCGGTTCAGGTTGCTGAAGCCATGACGGATTTCTCTAAACATATGCACGGCGTAAACGTTGTAGCCCTTTACGGTGGCCAGCGTTATGACGTGCAGCTGCGCGCCCTGCGTCAGGGACCACAAATTGTTGTTGGTACCCCAGGTCGTCTGCTTGACCACTTAAAACGCGGTACGCTGAACCTGTCCAGCCTGAAAGGTCTGGTACTGGATGAAGCTGATGAAATGTTGCGTATGGGCTTCATCGAAGACGTTGAAACCATCATGGCTCAGATCCCAGAAGGTCATCAGACCGCTCTGTTCTCTGCAACTATGCCAGAAGCGATTCGTCGTATTACCCGTCGTTTCATGAAAGATCCGCAGGAAGTTCGCATTCAATCTAGCGTTACTACTCGCCCGGACATCAGCCAGAGCTATTGGACTGTGCACGGTATGCGTAAGAACGAAGCATTGGTTCGTTTCCTTGAGTCTGAAGATTTTGATGCGGCGATCATTTTCGTACGTACCAAAAACGCAACTCTGGAAGTGGCAGAAGCGCTGGAACAGAGCGGCTACAACAGTGCTGCACTGAACGGTGACATGAACCAGGCGCTGCGTGAGCAAACTCTGGAACGTCTGAAAGACGGTCGTCTGGACATCCTGATTGCAACCGACGTTGCGGCTCGTGGCCTGGACGTTGAGCGTATCAGCCTGGTTGTTAACTACGACATCCCGATGGACTCCGAGTCTTACGTTCACCGTATCGGTCGTACCGGTCGTGCGGGTCGTGCTGGCCGTGCTCTGCTGTTCGTTGAGAACCGCGAGCGCCGTCTGCTGCGTAACATCGAACGTACCATGAAGCTGACTATTCCTGAAGTTGAACTGCCAAACCGTGATCTGCTGAGCGAGCGCCGTCTGGCTAAGTTCGCAGCTAAAGTTCAGCAGCAACTGGAAAGCAGCGATCTGGATCTGTACCGTGGCCTGCTGGCAAAAATTCAGCCTGTGGCTGATGAAGAGCTGGATATGGAAACACTGGCTGCAGCACTGCTGAAAATGGCACAGGGCGAACGTCCTCTGATCCTGCCACCAGATGCACCAATGCGTCCTAAGCGTGAATTCCGTGAGCGTGATGAGCGTTTCGAACGTTCAGACCGTGCTCCACGTGGCGATCGTCCGGATCGTGCACCACGCGGTGACCGTCCAGAGCGTTCAGATCGTCCACAGCGTGATGGCGATGCACCACGTCGCGAACGTCGTGATGTTGGCGATATGGAACTGTACCGCATTGAAGTTGGCCGTGATGATGGTGTTGAAGTTCGTCATATCGTTGGCGCTATCGCTAACGAAGGTGATATCAGCAGCCGTTACATCGGTAACATCAAGCTGTTCGGTACTCACTCTACTATCGAACTGCCAAAAGGCATGCCGGGCGAAATCCTGCAGCACTTTACCCGTACTCGTATTCTGAACAAACCAATGAATATGCAGTTGATGGGTGATGCACAACCTCGTACTGACCGTGGCGGCGAACGTCGTGGCGGCGGTGCTGGTGCAGGCGCAGGCCGTAGCTTCGGTGGTGGTGGTGAGCGTCGTGAAGGCGGTCGCGGTCCACGTCGTGATGGCCCTGCAGGTGCTGGTGCACCACGTAGCTTCAGCGGCGAACGTCGTGAAGGCGGTCGTGGCCCACGTCGTGAAGATGGCGCAGCTCCAACTCGTCGTCGTACAACTGAAGCTTAATTGACAGAAGTTTATGCCTGCTGTTAATCAGCAGGCAGTGATAAAAATCCTGGTTAATGCAACCGGGATTTTTTTTATCCAAATTGTACTCATGTACTGGTACAATATAGCGCAGTAAGCCTGTCGCTTCGACAGTCGTTCATTGTC
Organism: Buttiauxella cochleicola; assembly: GCF_021283185.1. NCBI lineage: Bacteria > Pseudomonadati > Pseudomonadota > Gammaproteobacteria > Enterobacterales > Enterobacteriaceae > Buttiauxella > Buttiauxella cochleicola. The sequence goes on along the minus strand of NZ_JAJSOS010000003.1, from coordinate 297,423 downwards.
TCAGGAATTCGTATGGCAACTTTTGCAACCACCCACGCTTCGCCGTCTATTTTCGGTGGGGTAATGATTATTGGCGGCACTATTATTGGTGCAGGAATGTTCTCTCTGCCGGTGGTGATGTCTGGGGCGTGGTTCTTCTGGTCTATTGCAGCGTTATTAGTGACCTGGTTTTGTATGCTGCACTCCGGATTGATGATTCTGGAAGCAAACCTCAACTACCGCGTAGGCTCAAGTTTTGACACCGTGACCAAAGATTTGCTTGGCAAAGGCTGGAACCTGATTAACGGCCTTTCCATTGCATTTGTTCTGTACATCCTTACCTACGCCTACATTTCGGCAAGCGGTTCGGTGATTCACCACACGCTCGGTAAAATGTCTGTCGATTTCCCTGCGCGATTTGCCGGGTTAATTTTTGCCTTTATCGTCGCTTTTATTGTTTGGCTCAGCACCCGTGCAGTAAGCCGCATGACGACGATAGTTCTTGGCGCAAAAATTCTGACTTTCTTTATGACGTTTGGCGGCCTGATGTGGCATGTCGAACCTGCAACGCTTCTGGATAGCAAAGCGATTAATCCAAGTTATCTGCCGTATTTATTCATGACGCTACCTTTCTGTCTGGCATCGTTTGGCTACCACGGTAATGTGCCGAGCCTGATGAAGTATTACGGCAAAGACCCACAGACCATTAAGCGTTGCCTTGTCTGGGGGACGTTAATGGCGTTAGTGCTGTACATCATTTGGTTGGTGGGCAGTATGGGAAATATTCCGCGCAGTGATTTTATTGCCATTGCCGACAAAGGCGGAAATATTGATGTGCTGGTAGGCGCGTTGAGCGGTGTGTTGAATAGCCGTGCGTTGGATTTGCTGCTGATCGTGTTCTCTAATTTCGCCGTTGCGAGTTCCTTTTTGGGCGTGACCTTGGGCTTATTCGATTACCTGGCTGACCTGTTTAAATTTGACGATTCACCGATGGGCCGTCTGAAAACTGCGCTGGTGACATTTATCCCGCCAATGTTGGGTGGCGTTATCTGGCCTGACGGTTTTATCTACGCGATTGGATTTGCGGGGCTGGCGGCGACTATCTGGGCGGCAATTGTTCCTGCTCTTCTGGCAAAAGCTTCTCGCAAGAAATTCGGTAGTCCAATTTATCGGGTGTGGGGCGGGAATAAAATGATTGTGCTGATTCTTATCTTCGGTGTGACTAACGCCACCATCCATATCCTTTCAAGCTTCGATTTACTGCCGGTTTATCACTAAAAATTCGCCCCTCGACCGAGGGGCGAAAACTTTACAAGCTCTCGTACACATCCATCGCCAGATCAAAGGAATGCAGGCGAGCTTGGGTATCAAAAATCTGGCCATTAACCATAATTTCATCAGCCTGCGTTTCACGCAGCAATGAGATCAGACCGTGGCGGACTTTTGCAATATCTCCCACCAGAGACATGCTCAATGCCTGCTGCACGCCATATTTCTCAGCCGGGCTCCAGAAGTTATCCATGTTTTCAATCGGCGGTGGTAACTGGCCCGTTTCGCCACGACGCAATTTAGCGAAAGCTTGCTGCATCGAGGTAAATAGGAATTCGGCATCGCGGTTGCTGTCAGCGGCAATAATATTGATGCATACCATTGCATACGGTTTTTCCAGGCGGGCAGAAGGTTTGAACTGGGCACGATAAAGTTGCAGGGCCTGGAACAACATATCGGGTGCAAAGTGTGAAGCAAAAGCAAACGGCAGCCCAAGTTGGGCCGCCAGTTGGGCGCTATATAAGCTTGATCCCAGAAGCCAGACAGGGATTTTAGTGTTGTAGCCAGGAACCGGGCGCACTGCCGGGTTTGGGTCAGTAGCATCAAACCATGACACCAGTTCGCTGACATCGCGTGGGAAGTTGTCGATATCACCACTCATATGGCGGCGCAATGCCATCATAGTGCGCTGGTCGCTTCCCGGCGCGCGGCCTAATCCCAAATCAATACGCCCGGGATAAAGCGTTTCCAGCGTACCAAACTGCTCTGCAATCATTAGCGGTGAATGGTTTGGTAACATTACGCCACCAGAGCCCAGGCGCAAAGTCTCGGTATTCGCCGCCAGATAGCCAATAAGCACGGAGGTTGCAGCACTGGCGATACCGGTCATATTGTGGTGCTCAGCCAGCCAATAGCGATGGTAGCCACGCTTTTCGGCCAGGCGAGCTAAATCTAAAGAACGATGGAATGCATCACGAGGCTGAGAGCCTAGTGGAATCGGGGCTAAATCGAGTAGAGAGAACGGGACTGAAGTCATAACGGCTCACTTTGTTTTCTGCTGATTACTTTTCAGTATTACGCAAAATCATCAACAATTAAGTAACAAAGTGAGCCTTTTCTCAGCTCTGAGTAACCAGTTCTAAGCCAGCGACACGTCGCCAGTAACCATTACAATCGGTTTGCTGTGCCAGAGATAACGGCGCATTGCCATTTTCATTTTTGCGGAAGGCTTCCAGAACGCGAAGTGTTTCCATACCCATCGGTGATAAACGCACCATATCGACTAAGCCTTTCATCGACGCCAGTTCATTTCCGAGGTTGTAAACATAGCCGCTCATGGTCTGAATGCCATTAAGCACAAACACTTGCTGGTTTTCCTGAGACAACATGTTGCGGCCGACAGGATATTTAATGCAGCAGGTTTCACATTCATCTTTTGGCTTGTCTTCGGAACGCGCGGTGAAACAGCGTGCGGAATAAGCCAAAGGCAAGTGGCCGTAGCTCAGTACTTCGACTTCAAACTTATTGCGGATACCTAGCTCATCACACTGAGTCAGCATGTTTGCCAGCCAGTCGCGAGATAGCTCAACAGGCATACACCAGCGAATCATGCCTTGTTTGTACAGCAAGCGTAGCGTAACCGCGTTATAGCAGTTAAGCGCGTGGCCTGCGACAAAGGGTAGTTTGCGTTCTGCCGCCATATTCACAGCACCAAGGTCATTGGCTTCAATCAGGAAATCACCATTCTCGACGTAGCGTTTGAGCTCGTTTAATTCAGACGGTGCCTGAACCAGCGCGAGCGTGGAAAGCACCACTTGTTTGCCCTGGCCCGCGAGGCTCTTCGCCATATCCAGCCAGTCACCGGTTTTGGTTGCGCGGCGCTTGCTACACACTGACTCGCCAAGATAGATAGTTTCTGCGCTGCTGCTTGCCGCAGCCTGGTAAAATTTTTCCAGGGTCTCTTTTGGCCAGTAGTACAGAACCGGCCCTAATGAATATTTCATGGTCATCCCTACTGCCATTTACGGTGATAGGCACCGAGAGTGGTTTGCGTGCCTTCGGCCATCGCTCCCAGATCTTCCATCCACGCAGGTTTCGCACGGTAGTTTTCCGGATCAGCCATACACAGATCGATTGCCTGGCGCCAGACTTTCGCCACCTGGCTGACATAGGCCGGGCTACGCTGGCGGCCTTCGATTTTCACCGACGCAATATTTGCGGCTAATAATTCAGGCAGCAGTTCAAGTGTGTTCAGGCTGGTTGGCTCTTCAAGAGCGTGATATTTCTGATCGTCAACCAGATAGCGACCTTTGCACAGCGTTGGATAACCGGCGTTTTCGCCGTCCTGATAGCGGTCGATCAGCACATCGTTGAGGCGTGATTCGAGGCCCTGTGGCGTTTGCTGCCAGCGAACAAACCGCGCAGGCGAGCACGCGCCAACGGTATTCGGTGATTCACCGGTCAGATACGAAGAAAGATAACAACGCCCTTCAGCCATAATGCACAGGCTACCGAAAGCAAACACTTCCAGCGGAACCGGAGTGACCCGAGCCAACTGTTTTACCTGATGAATGGATAACACGCGTGGGAGAACAACGCGTGCAACGTCGAAGTTGCGATGATAAAAGCGGACAGCTTCTTCATTGGTGGCGGAGGCTTGTACCGATACGTGGCGCTCAATATGTGGGTAACGTTCAGCCGCATATTCAAGCATGGCGAGGTCGGCCAGAATTAAAGCGTCGGCTCCGAGTTGCGCTGCCATATCGACTGCACGTTGCCAACGCACGTAGCCGTCCGGATGCGCAAACGTATTGATAGCGATGTGCAGTTTACGGCCATGTTGATGCACGTAACTCACCGCTTCTTGCAGTTTCTTCTCCGTGAAATTTAGTCCAGCAAAATGGCGGGCGTTGGTGTCATCTTTAAGACCAATGTAAACCGCATCGGCACCATTATCGATGGCCGCTTTCAACGCCGGTAAGTTTCCAGCTGGGCAAAGCAACTCCATAATTTATCCTGAATCATTGGGTAACCTTAAAGGAAACCCATGCGGCCCAGTGTCGGACAGCAAAATTGTTAACGAACTGGGATTTTAGTTAACCCGTCCACGACAAATTTTGATTTAAGGCAGCTAATGGCGTATTGATGAAATCAATATGATGGTATTGATAACCCGCAAACTTGTTGATTTACACCGCTACGGAGAATGGCTGGTGTGGCAAAATGGTGGTTAAATTTCTCAAGGAGTAAAGCTTGTGTTGGATAAATTGCGTTCACGCCTGGTCCATCTTGGCCCGTCACTGTTAAGAACACCGGTTAAACTGACGCCCTTTGCTCTAAAGCGCCAGGTGCTTGAACAGGTTCTTGGCTGGCAGTTCCGTCAGGCAATGGAAGAAGGTGAACTCGAATTTCTTGAGGGACGCTGGTTAAGTATTGAAGTACGCGATCTCGGTCTAAAATGGTTTACTTCGGTACAAGATAATAAACTGGTTGTGCGTGAAGATGCTCCGGCTGATGTGAGTTTCAGTGCGACAGCCAACGATTTGTTGATGATCGCTGCGCGTAAACAAGATCCCGATACCCTGTTTTTCCAACGCCGCCTGATGATTGAAGGTGACACTGAGCTGGGTCTGTACGTCAAAAATTTAATGGATGCCATTGAGCTGGATGCGATGCCAAAACCACTACGCATGCTGCTGCTGCAACTGGCTGATTTTGTCGAAGCGGGGATGAAGCATAAACCTGCTCCAGAAAGTAACTCGGTAGGTGAGCCATGCTAATTCGTGTAGAAATACCTATTGATGCTCCAGGCATCGACGCATTACTTCGCCGCTCCTTTAATGGCAATGGTGAAGCAGATTTGGTAAAGGATTTACGAGAAGACGGCCTGTTAACACTGGGTGTTGTTGCCACGGATGACGAAGGTCAGGTCGTTGGTTATGCCGCATTCAGTCCGGTTGCGGTAGAAGGTGAAGAACTACAGTGGGTTGGTCTGGCACCACTGGCTGTAGACGAAACTTATCGCGGCCAGGGGCTGGCGAAAAAACTGGTTTATGAGGGACTCGATTCACTCAATGAATTTGGTTATGCCGCCGTTGTGACATTAGGCGAACCCGCGCTGTATAGCCGCTTTGGTTTTGTTCCGGCTGCGCAGTTTGATTTGCGCTGTACCTGGCCCGATACCGAAGCCCATTTCCTGATTCATCCGTTGGCCGATGATGCGCTCAATGGCGTGAGTGGTTTAGTGGACTATCACGAGCATTTCAACCGGGAGTTTTGATCCCCTTAATCTTTCGTATCACAGCGGTGTTGGCTGCGTTCATGCACCCCAGTCACTTACTTGAGTAAGCTCCTGGGGATTTACTCACTTGCCGCCTTGCTGCGATACGAAATCTATTGGGGATTGAGTTAAGATGCCTGCCAACAGGTCTTCAAAAGGCAAAATCCCTGCCACTAACATCTCTTTCTGCGCTTTAGTTAGCTGCTTGATGCGATACTCCAGGCGCAACGCGCTTGAGCGATCTCCCACCAGATGGCTAAAGGCCAATGTTAACTCACCTTTCCCCCGCAATGCTTTCGCACCTTTACCTGCTTGATGCTGAGAGAAACGGCGCTCCACATCGGTGGTAATGCCCGTGTATAAACGGTTATCGAGGGTGCGGACTAAATAGAGATACCAGGGGGACATAGGTCGGGCGCATAATTGATGTTTTCCGCAGAATATCACTCTTCAGGTTGCACATGGAAACTCTCAATGCCATTAGTCGTTGGCTGAACAAACAGCATGTACTGACTTACTGCGTAGGCAGTAATGGTGATTTATGGTGCGCAAATGCGTTCTACTTATTTGATGAACAACGCGTCGCTTTCTACCTGTTAAGCGAAAGTCACACTCGTCACGGAGAGTTGATTGGAAACCACGCCAATGTAGCCGGAACGGTTAATGGGCAGCCCAAAACCGTGGCGTTAATTCGTGGCGTACAGTTTCGCGGTGAAATCACTCTGGTTGCAGAGCAAGAAGCCGACAGCATTCGTACTCGTTACTGCAAGCGCTTCCCAGTAGCGCGAGTAATGAAGGCGCCGGTGTGGGAAATTCGTCTTGATGAAATAAAAATGACCGACAACACGCTCGGTTTTGGTAAAAAGCTCCACTGGCTGCGAGATGACACTAAACTTGGTTAATAAGCTACAGGAGATCTTATGAACCGGGTTTTGATTACGGGGGCCACAGGCCTTGTTGGTGGGCACTTACTGCGCATGCTAATCAATGAGCCACAAATCAGTCATATCGTTGCTGCAACACGGCGCTCCTTGCCTGCAATGAATAAAGTCACCAATCCCTACGATCCTCAGTTGAGTGATGCACTCACACAATTAAGCGAGCCGATTGATACAGTCTTTTGCTGCCTCGGTACCACTATGAAAGAAGCAGGCAGCAAAGAAGCTTTTGTGTTGGCGGATTACACGCTGGTGGTGGATACCGCAATCACCGGGCTGCGTCTGGGAGCTAAGCAGATGCTGGTGGTTAGCGCCATTGGCGCGAATAGCAAATCGCCATTCTTTTATAACCGGGTAAAAGGGGAGATGGAGGAGGCATTGATAGCGCAACAGTGGCCGCGTCTGACGATTGCTCGTCCATCCATGCTGCTCGGCCATCGGGAATCACAGCGTTTAAATGAGTCGCTGTTTGCACCTTTGTTCAAAATCATGCCTGGGAAGTGGAAGTCCATTGAAGCAAGGGATGTGGCGAAAGCAATGCTGCATGAGGCGCTTAAACCTGCAGGCGAGGGTGTGAATATTCTGGACTCAAGTCAGTTACGTGAAATAGCAAAAGCCCCATAAGGGGCTTTATCGCAAATGATGTACGACCTGGTTGCTGCTGCCGCGCCAGACAAGTGCCGGGTCTTTTAGCTCCTGAACAAATTTACCGTCAATCAGCACGTTAACTAAATCAACCACTTCGCGCTGAGCTACCGTTAATTCATCAAGCCTATAACCCGTCCACATCCAGATATCTTTGCCCGGGCATTCTGCCCGCACGCGTTGCACAAGTTGCAGGACATCAGCCAGATTCTGCGGATGAAGCGGATCGCCGCCCGAAAGCGACAGACCCTGGCGGCGGATACGCGTATCGTTCAGATCGTTAATGATCCGATCTTCCATTTCCTGGGTGAACGGCATACCTGAATTTAACCGCCAGGTGCTTTTGTTGTAGCACCCAGGACATTCATGTACGCAGCCGGAAACGAACAGCGTACAGCGTGTTCCCGGCCCGTTAACAATGTCTACCGGATAGTATTGATGCACATTCATTTTCGCTTTGCTCTGACGTTAATTGCTTTGCGAAGAATCTAACTGCCCGTTACCCAAATGCTTCACGCGGCGCTTCACTTCTTCCTGCTTGCCAGCGTTAAACGGACGTGCATCCGGGCTACCGAGATAACCACAAACACGGCGTGTTACCGATACACGAGCGGCATCGTGGTTGCCACATTTCGGGCAGGTAAAGCCTTTGCTGGTGCATTCAAACTCACCGGTAAAGCCACACTCATAGCACTCATCAATTGGTGTATTGGTGCCGTAATACGGAACGTGCTTGTAGCTGTAATCCCAGACGTCTTCCAGCGCTTGCAGGTTGTGCTGGATGTTCGGGTATTCGCCGTAACAGATGAAACCACCGTTCGCGACCGGCGGGTACGCTGCTTCAAAGTCGATTTTGTCGTACGGGTTAACTTTCTTCTCAACATCCAGGTGGAAGCTGTTGGTGTAGTAACCTTTGTCGGTCACGCCTGGAACCACGCCAAACTCAGCGGTATCAAGACGGCAGAAGCGGTCACACAGGTTTTCACTTGGTGTGCTGTACAGGCTGAAACCGTAGCCAGTCTCTTCTTTCCAGCTGTCGGTTGCCTGGCGCAGGCGTTCCACAATCGCTACAGCTTTCGCGCGTAATTCTTCGCTGTCGTAAACGTGCTGGTTACCAAACAGGGCATTCACCGTTTCGTGGATGCCGATGTAACCCAGTGAAATCGATGCACGGCCATTTTTGAAGATCTCAGAAACGTCGTCGTCTGCTTTCAGACGCACACCGCAAGCCCCTTCCATATATAGGATCGGTGCAACACGCGCTTTCACACCTTCCAGACGAGCGATACGCGTCATCAGAGCTTTATAAGCCAGTTCCAGGCGCTCATCGAGCAGCGTCCAGAAGGTAGCTTCATCACCTTTTGCTTCCAGCGCAATACGTGGCAGGTTCAGGCTGATAACGCCGATGTTGTTACGACCATCATGAATCTGCTCACCGTTTTCTTCGTACACACCCAGGAAACTGCGACAACCCATTGGCGTTTTGAACGAGCCGGTGACTTTAACGACCTGGTCGTAGTTCAGAATGTCCGGATACATGCGTTTGCTGGCACATTCCAGAGCGAGTTGTTTGATGTCGTAGTTCGCATCGCCAGCCTTGTGGTTCAGGCCATCTTTAATGGCGAAAACCAGTTTCGGGAACACCGCTGTTTTACGGTTTTTACCCAGACCCGCGATGCGATTACGCAGAATAGAGGTCTGAATAAGGCGTGATTCCCAGCTAGTTCCCAGACCGAAACCGAAGGTCACGAATGGCGTCTGGCCATTAGCGGTGTGGAGCGTATTCACTTCATATTCCAGCGACTGGAAAGCGTCGTAGCACTCTTTCTCAGTACGTGAAAGCGCATAACCTTTAGCGTCCGGGATCTGCCATTCTTCGGCAGTTTTACGGTGTTTCTCAAAGCTTTCGGTAACAAATGGTGCCAGCACTTCATCAATACGGTTAATAGTGGTGCCGCCATAAATGTGGCTGGCAACCTGGGCAATGATTTGTGCGGTAACAGCTGTTGCTGTTGAGATAGATTTTGGCGGCTCAATTTCCGCATTCCCCATTTTAAAGCCGTGCGTCAGCATGCCTTTAAGATCGATAAGCATGCAGTTAAACATCGGGAAGAACGGCGAGTAATCAAGATCGTGATAGTGAATATCACCACGTTCATGTGCCAGAACCACATCGCGTGGTAACAGGTGCTGTGAGGCATAGTGTTTAGCCACAATACCGGCTAACAAGTCGCGCTGAGTCGGGATAACTTTGCTGTCTTTATTGGCGTTTTCATTGAGCAAAGCGGAGTTGGTTTGTTCTACCAGACCACGAATTTCTTGATTCAGGCGGCCACGCTTCTCACGTTCGATATCGCGGTCGTGGCGATATTCAATGTATGCACGTGCAAGTTGCTTGTAGTCACCGGCCATTAATTGGTTTTCGACGGCGGTCTGGATTTCACCAATATCAACCTGGTTACGACCTTCCATCTGCGCACGGACAATATCTGCTACGGTGGCGCAATAGTCTGCGTCATCGACTCCCGCTGCTTTAGCTGCACGAAGAATAGCTTCTTTTATGCGCTCTGAAGTGAAAGGTACTTTGCACCCGTCTCTTTTCATCACATGCGGTGTCATGGTTTCTCCATATTTAAAAATGTTATCCACAAAGGATTAGAATTGCCTACGGGCTGTAATTGCTCGGGCTGTCATAGGCTTTCTGTTTTCTGGCCTACGTTTATCCACAGATAATCCCCAGAATCATCTGTGGAACATGTTGTTATAATAGTCGATAACTACAACATGTTGGGGCGGGGTGCATTTTAAGGTCTATATGTAGTGATTTGCATCAAAGATGTTTGCGATTTTATTGATGCAGAACAAAGTAAATCAGGCGTAGCAGGAAGGATGGGCGGTGAGGGAAAATCTTTAAATTTGAAGGAGGAGATCTCCCTCAAATATGAGGGAGAAATCGGGTAAGGATTAACCTTGCAACCAATAGACAGCCTCGAATGGCCGTAAACTTATCTCGCCAGGTTTACCTACAGCATCAGAATAGTTGCTCATCAGTACATCCCAGTCACCTTCGAAGGCTTCCGGCATCCACCACTGGTTTTCACGGCTGAGATTGGCTGCGACAATCAATGTTTGCCCTTGCCACTCGCGGCGATAACACCATAAATACGGGTGCTCCGGCAGCAAATCCTGATAACTACCCCAGGTGAAAACAGGGTTTGCTTTACGCAGCTTAATCAGTTGCTGGTAGGCATAAAATACCGAGTCCGGGTCATCCACTGCTGTTTTAGCATTGATGGTTTGATAGTTATCGCAAAGGTTAATCCACGGTGTTCCCTGGGTGAAACCTGCGTTTTCGCCATCGTCCCACTGCATCGGTGTGCGGCTGTTATCGCGTGATTTGCTGGCAAGAATAGCCAGCAGATTATCGCTATCCCGGCCTTGCGCCCGCAGTTCCGCGTACATGTTGTGGCTTTCCACATCGCGATAATCAACGATGCGTTTAAAGTGTGGATTGGTCATCCCCAGCTCTTCGCCCTGGTAAATATATGGCGTGCCTTGCATACCGTGCAGCACCATGCCCAGCATTTTTGCTGCCGGAACGCGCAGTTCGCCTTCATCACCAAAGCGCGACACAATGCGCGGCTGGTCGTGGTTACACCAGAACAACGCATTCCACGCCACGTTGTGCATACCTTGCTGCCAGTGGCTGAAAATAGCTTTCAGTGCCACATAATCTGGAGCCGCCAGCGCCCATTTTTGCCCGTTGGGATAATCCACTTTCAGATGATGGAAGTTGAACGTCATCGACAGTTCATCGCTGTTAAGCGCCGCGTATTGCTGGCAATTATCAAGCGTGGTTGACGACATTTCACCAACAGTCATCAATCCGCGTGGCTTAAACACATCGCGGCTGAATTCTTGCAGATATTCGTGAATGCGTGGCCCGTCGGTATAAAAACGACGCCCGTCACCACCATCAATATCGCTTGGGAAATCTTGATCTTTCGATATCAGGTTGATCACATCAAGGCGTAAACCATCAACACCGCGATCTGACCAGAACTCGCAGACTTTCTTCAGTTCCGCGCGTACCTGCGGATTTTCCCAGTTTAGATCCGCCTGCTCAGGCGCAAACAGATGCAGATAATACTGGCCGCTTTCCGCATGCCAGCGCCAGGCGTTACCCCCAAATTTAGAGCGCCAGTTGTTAGGCACCAGATCCGGCGTACCGTCGCGCCAGATATAAAACTCGCGGTATGGGCTTTCTTTGTTTAGCGCTTCATGGAACCAGGCGTGTTGCGTGGACGTGTGGTTAAACACCATATCCAGGATGATTCGAATCCCGCGGTCATGCGCTTCAGCGACAAGCTTGTCGAAATCATCCAGGGTGCCGTAAGTCGGATCAATCGCGCAGTAGTTGGCAACGTCATAGCCATTATCAATCTGCGGGGAGATATAAAAAGGGGTCAGCCAAATGGCGTCAACGCCCAGCAGTTTTAAGTAGTCGAGGCGTTTAATGACCCCTGCAAGATCGCCGGTACCGCTGCCGGTCGTATCCTGAAAACTCTTCGGGTAGATCTGGTAGATGACACCATGTTGCCACCAGGGAGTTGTATTCATAAATCATTCCTAAATGCCCGTCATACTTCGAGCTGCTGCTGTGTTGACTGCTCTCGTTCACCCCAGTCACTTACTCTAGTAAGCTCCTGGGGATTCACTCCTTTGCCGCCTTGCTGCAACTCGAATTATTTAGGGCATATTTTGAAAACCAAATTATAAAAAACTACACCACCAACAATGTGCCCTGACGATGCTTGCGCTTGTACATCACGCTGGTCAGTACAATTGGCACGATTACGGCAATCAGAATCGCCAGAGAATATACTTCCCAGTAACGCGGCTGGATGGACAAAATGCCCGGCAAGCCGCCGACGCCAATCCCGTTCGCCATCACGCCGCTCAAGCCACACAACAAGCCTGCGATACCTGATCCAATCATCGCGCACAGCATCGGGAAGCGGTATTTCAGGTTGATGCCGTACATCGCCGGTTCGGTCACGCCGAGGAAGGCGGAAATCGCTGCCGGAACGGAAATCTCACGTTCGTTATGCTTACGGCTGCAAATAATGATGCCGACAACCGCAGACGCCTGCGCAATGTTAGACAGCGCAATCAGCGGCCACACTGGCGTTCCGCCCATGCTCTGAATCATCTGCATATCGATGGCGAGCGTCGTCTGGTGGACACCGGTAATCACCAGCGGGGCGTACAGGAAGCCAAACAGCGCGGCACCAACTGGCGCAAAACTTCCCGTCATCAAATGGCGAACCGCAAAGGCCACGCCATCACCAATCCAGCGGCCAAACGGGCCGATAAACGCGTGAGCCAGGAATACCGCCAGAATCAGCGAACACACAGGCACTATTACAAGATAGAGGTAATCTGGAACAATGCGTTTCAGACGCGTCTCAATAAAGCCCAAAGCCAGGCCCGCTAACAACGCTGGAATCACTTGCGCCTGGTAGCCGACTTTCTCGATAGTGAACCAGCCAAAGTTCCACACTTCTGGAATTTTGCTACCTAATTCATAGGCATTCATCAGCTGTGGTGATACCAGCGTGACGCCGAGCACGATCCCAAGGATAGGCGTTCCACCCATTTTCCGCACAGCTGACCAGCAAATACCGACTGGCAGATAGAAGAAAATTGCCTCGCCAATCAACCATAAGAAGTCGTAGATCGATTGCAGGGAAGGGTGCATTTGCGCGAGCGTAAGCCCGTTGCTCATTGGCAAATCGCCAATCACATTACGGAACCCGAGGATCAAACCACCGCTGATCAACGCCGGTAATAAAGGGAAGAAGATCTCTGCAAAGTGGGAAATAAGCTGTTCGTGCCATTTCATGTTCTGACGCGCGGCAAGTTTCGCTTGTTCTTTATCTGCGGTGCTGTGCCCTGTGGCGGCGATCAATGCCTGGTAGTAATCGCCCACTTCCGGACCAATCACCACCTGGAACTGCCCGGCGTTGGTAAAGCAGCCTTTAACCATCGGCAGCTCTTCAATCTCTTTCGGCTTCGCAATTGCGGTGTTGTTCAATACAAAGCGTAAGCGGGTGATGCAGTGACTGACGGTAGCAATGTTTTCACGCCCGCCGACCAGTTCTATCAGCTTATCGATATCCTGTTGTTTCACTTTGGCCATGATGAGGTTCCAGAGTAAGGAGAGAGTTTTTATCTGCCGCAAGGTTATCTTTTAATCTTCCCAACGAAAATGGGAACGTTCCCGAAATCCAGCGACGATCACAATAAACCGTCATCGTGGTGATTTACTGGAGGGTGCTGGGGATAACGATCTGGCGCAGATCGCGTGCTTGTGTGACTTGCCCGATCAACTGCAATACCGCCTGGCGGCCTGCTTCCGCATAGCCGGGATCGACGGTAATAATCTCCGGATGCAGGAACTTCATTAGAGGCGTATTACCGACGCTCGCCAGTTGCAGCGTGTTGCTCTGGTGTTCTTGCAGATATTTGCTGGCACCCAGAGCGAGGGTATCGGTGGCGCATAACAGGGCGGTGGTCTCCGGCAGCAAAACTTCGTCGACGTGTTCGTAACCCTGTTTCATCGCCAGCCCCGGCAGGGCTACATTTGGCGCCAACTGATGTTGTTTGCAGAAGGCGAGATAGGCTTCATGGCGGCGTAAACCGGTGGTCACATCGCTATGCGGTACGCCGAGGAAACTGATGTGACGATGGCCTTGTTCATAAAGGCGCGACATTAAAATATTGATGGCCCCTTCATCGTCATAACAAACCGAGGCAAACCCTTTGGCATCCCGCGCCATCAGTACCAGCGTTGATTGCCACGGGGCGAGTATTTTTTCATTAATACCGGTAAAACCGAACAGGATTACGCCGTCGATATTGCGCCGCTTGAGCATGCCGAGGTGTTCTTCAACCAGCTCCGGGTCGAACTGGCTTTCCATCATAATCGGGTCGTAACCCTGCTCGTAAAGTGCCGGCAGCATGGTTTGCACTGCGAGGTTTTCCGACAACGAATCCAGACGCGTCACAATAATGGCGACCACTTTATCACTCTGGCCACGCATGGCGCGCGCCGAACGGGAAGGAGAAAACCCTTCTTGCTGCATCACCGCTTCAACCCGTTCACGTGTGCGAGCACTCACTCCGCTTTCATTGTTTAATACACGAGAGACGGTCGATTTACCCACACCGCTCAAGCGGGCGATATCTTTTATCGTGAGGCGGCTTTGCATAACAATCCTTATTCCCGGCAATCAATTGCTCATTAGAGTACGGCGGCGAAACAATATCACAAGGGAAAAAATTCTGGTTTACGTTAGGTTGATGTTTCGAGGCGTAGAATGCCCGCGACTAATGTGATGACTTTTCTTTTAACCGGAGGCGACATGGAACCTGATCCCAGTCCAGACCCTGTAATGACAGGAATAATCCGGTAAAAAACCCTTCTCAATAAGAAGTGGCAGCCTTACCGGATAGCGTAAGGCAGCGGCTTCAATCGTCCTTTTCGATTTGTCCCTGCTGATGAAAAAATTTGATCTGTAAGGTCGGCTGAGCCGCGCCTGCATGTCACCGGGCTCCATATTATGTGGGGCCGAGGGACTCTTTTATGCTGTTAAAAAATCTCACCCGGCAGTTGTTCGCACAACTGGGCCGTCACCTGCCTCGTCGCCTGATCCAGCGCGACCTGATGCCTGATGACAACACTGTTGCTCACGCACAAGAAGTTCCGGCTTCACTGAGCGAATCCTGCCTGAAATATGCGCAAGCATCTGAAGAACAACTGTATCGCGATTTCCAAAGCCATCCGGAAGGGCTGAATGTGCGTGAAGTTGAAAACGCTCTCGAACGCCACGGCCCGAACCAAATCCCGGCGCAAAAACCGTCGCCGTGGTGGGTTCATTTGTGGCTGTGCTATCGCAACCCTTTCAACATCTTGCTGACAATCCTCGGCATTGTTTCCTATTCCACCGAAGACCTGTTTGCCGCAGGCGTCATTGCGCTGATGGTGGTGATTGCCACGCTGCTGAATTTTGTGCAGGAAGCGCGTTCCACCAAAGCGGCGGACACGCTAAAAGCGATGGTCAGCAACACCGCCACCGTGCTCCGTGTGGTGAATGAAAACGGTGAAAACGAGTTTGTCGAAATCTCCCTCGACCAACTGGTGCCGGGCGATATCGTCAAACTGGCGGCGGGCGACATGATCCCGGCGGATTTGCGCGTCATTCAGGCTCGCGATCTCTTCGTCGGCCAGGCGTCGCTAACCGGTGAATCGCTGCCAGTTGAAAAGGTGGCAGTCAGCCGCGACATGTCGCACAACAACCCGCTGGAATGCGACACGCTGTGCTTTATGGGCACCAACGTAGTGAGCGGCACGGCGCTGGCAATGATTATTTCTACCGGCGGCAACACTTGGTTTGGGCAACTCGCCGGGCGTGTCACCCAACAAGAAAGCGAGCCGAACGCATTCCAGAAAGGCATCAGCCGCGTAAGCTGGGTGCTGATCCGCTTTATGCTGGTGATGACGCCGATTGTGCTGCTGATCAACGGCTTCACCAAAGGCGACTGGTGGGAAGCGGCGCTGTTCTCGCTCTCCGTTGCGGTGGGTTTGACGCCTGAAATGCTGCCGATGATCGTCACTTCAACGCTGGCTCGCGGGGCGGTAAAACTCTCGAAACAGAAAGTGATCGTCAAACACCTCGACGCGATTCAAAACTTCGGCGCGATGGACATTTTGTGCACCGATAAAACCGGCACGCTGACGCAAGACCGCATTGTTCTGGAATCGCACACCGATATTTTGGGTGCCACGAGCGACCAGGTGCTACATACCGCATGGCTTAACAGCCATTACCAGACCGGGCTGAAAAACCTGCTTGATGTCGCGGTGCTGGAAGGGGTTGATGAGGATCATGCGCGTAACGCAGCCACACGCTGGCAAAAAGTGGACGAAATCCCGTTCGACTTTGAGCGCCGCCGCATGTCGGTAGTGGTTTCTGAGCAGCCGGATGTGCATCAGCTGATCTGCAAAGGCGCGTTGCAGGAGATCCTCAACGTCTGCACGCAAGTGCGTTATGGCGATGAAATCGTGCCGTTGAGCGAATCCATGCTGGCACGTATTCGCCGCGTGACTGACGATCTGAACCGCCAGGGTTTGCGTGTGGTGGCGGTGGCGACCAAATTCCTGCCAGCGCGTTGTGAAGATTATGGTCGTGTGGATGAATCTGATCTGATCCTCGAAGGCTATATCGCGTTCCTGGATCCACCGAAAGAAACAACCGCACCTGCGTTGAAAGCACTCAAAGCCAGTGGCATTGCCGTTAAGATCCTGACCGGGGATAGCGAGCTGGTAGCGGCGAAAGTGTGCCGTGAAGTGGGGCTGGATGTTGGCGAGTTAGTAATCGGTAGTGATATCGAAAACATGGCCGACGAAGAGCTGGCGGCGCTGGCATTGCGTACCACGCTGTTTGCCCGCCTGACGCCAATGCACAAAGAACGTATCGTGCGTCTGCTGCGCGGCGAAGGCCACGTGGTTGGATTCATGGGCGACGGCATTAACGATGCCCCGGCCTTGCGTGCCGCAGACATCGGTATTTCCGTCGATGGTGCAGTGGATATTGCGCGTGAAGCCGCAGATATCATCTTGCTGGAAAAGAGCCTGATGGTGCTGGAAGAGGGCGTTATCGAAGGTCGCCGTACTTTCGCCAACATGCTGAAATACATCAAAATGACCGCCAGTTCTAACTTCGGTAACGTGTTCAGCGTACTGGTGGCGAGCGCCTTCCTGCCGTTCTTGCCGATGCTGCCGTTGCACTTACTGATTCAAAACCTGCTGTACGATGTGTCCCAGGTGGCGATTCCGTTCGACAACGTTGATGACGAGCAAATCAAGAAACCGCAGCGCTGGAACCCGTCAGACTTAGGCCGTTTTATGGTGTTCTTCGGGCCAATCAGCTCTATCTTCGACATCCTGACGTTCTGCGTGATGTGGTGGGTATTTAAGGCGAACGTGCCGGAAGCGCAAACCCTATTCCAGACCGGCTGGTTCGTGGTCGGTTTACTGTCGCAAACATTGATTGTGCATATGATTCGCACCCGCCGTATCCCGTTCATTCAGAGCCGTGCCGCCTGGCCGTTGATGATCATGACGCTGGTGGTGATGGTAGTTGGCATCAGCCTGCCGTTCACTCCGCTGGCAAGCTACCTGCAACTTCAGGCGCTGCCGCTGAGCTACTTCCCATGGCTGATTGCGATCCTCGCCGGATATATGACGCTGACTCAGTGTATGAAAGGGTTCTACAGCCGTCGTTACGGCTGGCAATAATATACCCATCATCCTTCAAGCTGCAGCGGCGTTGGCTGCAGACGCTCACCCCAGTCACTTACTCAAGTAAGCTCCTGGGGTGAGCGTCCTGGCCGCCTGGCTGCAACTCGAATGCTAATGGGTATAGTAAATATGAGCGGGATGTGATCCACATCTCGCCATAACCTTGATGAATATTTCCTCACGTGTTACCAGATTGTTTTTGCTTTTTTCTGGCCCGTCATTGTTAAAGGAATATTCATGTTTAAATCCATACGTTTGAGCCTGCTGGCAGGTTGCATCGCTGCAACTTGCCCGGCCTGGGCCGCACCAGCTGGTGATTTGCCACTGATGCCCTGGCCGCAGGAAGTTAACCGTCCGGCAGCGGAAGGCATGCTGCAAATTGATAACGCCATTTCCATAAAAATCAGCGGCGACAAACTGCCTGGTGCCACCGAACGCTGGCGGCAGCGAATTTCCCAGCAAACGGGCTGGCAGTTGCAACCCGCTCAGGCGAATCCCGCCAAACCGACTATCAATATCCAAATCAAAAATATCGTTGCCCCACTGCCAAAACTCGACAGCGATGAAAGCTACGAATTAAGCGTCACCGCTGACGGTGTAAAGCTCACGGCAAACACGCGATTTGGCGCGATGCGCGGCATGGAAACCCTGTTGCAGCTGATTCAAAATGGCCCGGAAAACACCGCCATTCCGTTTGTCGCCATCAAAGACCAGCCTCGCTTCCCGTGGCGTGGATTGTTAATCGACTCCGCCCGCCACTTCATGCCAATCAAAGATATTCTGCGTCAGTTAGATGGCATGGCCGCCGCCAAAATGAACGTGCTGCACTGGCATTTAACCGACGATCAGGGCTGGCGCTTTGCTTCCACTGCGTATCCAAAATTGCAGCAACTGGCGAGCGACGGTGATTTTTACACCCAGGCGCAGATGAAAGAAGTGGTGCGCTACGCGACTTCTCTTGGCATCCGCGTGGTGCCAGAAATGGACTTGCCAGGACACGCATCGGCGATTGCGGTGGCTTATCCTGAACTGATGAGCGCGCCGGGGCCATATCAAATGGAGCGCCATTGGGGCGTGTTGAAACCGCTGCTTAACCCGACCAAAGACGCGGCCTATAAATTTGTCGATACCATGATTGGCGAGCTGACGGCGATTTTCCCGGACGGCTATTTGCACATCGGCGGCGATGAAGTTGATGCTGAACACTGGCAAAATTCGAAAGAAATCCAGACGTTTATGAAGCAGAACAATTTGGCAGATACCCACGCATTGCAGACGTACTTCAACCAGCGCCTGGAGAAGATCCTCGAAAAACATCAACGTCACATGATGGGCTGGGATGAGATCTATCACCCGGATCTGCCGAAAAGTATTTTGATCCAATCATGGCAGGGACAGGATGCGCTGGGGACCGTCGCCGCGAACGGCTACAAAGGCATTCTCTCCACCGGCTTCTATCTGGATCAGCCGCAGTCCACCGCTTACCACTATCGCAACGAGATCCAGCCGCAGGGCCTGAACGGCATCGACAAAATTACCGAAGCTGACAGCGCGCAAAGCTGGTTCTTCAGTATGCCGCGCCTTAAAGGTAGTGCCGTGGAAGGCAGCTTTACGCTGGTGAATGGGAAAAATTCATGGCGTGGGTTTATCGACTTCAAAGGAAAATCACGCCGTGCGGTGCGCGATATCGAATGGCTAAGCCCAACGCAGGTGACCTTCACCGTGGACACCTGGATGGGAGAAACACGCCCGGTATTAACGCTCGATAAAGACAAATTGAGCGGATATATGCTGGTGGGCAATGTGCGTTACCCTGCAACCGGCCAGAAATTAGATGACGTGCCTGATGGCATCCAGCCTGTGGTGCCAACCCCTGAGCAGATGAGCAATATCCTCGGTGGCGAGGCGGCTCTGTGGGCTGAAAACGTGGCATCTCCATTACTGGATATCAAGCTGTGGCCGCGTGCCTTTGCGGTCGCTGAACGTTTGTGGTCCGCCGAAGATGTGAAAGATATCGATAATATGTACCAGCGTTTGCAGGCGATAGATGCGTGGTCAACCGTTTCAGTTGGCCTACAGCAGCACGCTGCTGCAGCTCTACAAATGACGCGCCTTGCGGGTTCGACGGAAATTATGCCGTTGCAGATCCTCGCTCAGGCCGTTGAACCCGCACAGTATTACACCCGCCAGCATCTGAAATTCCAGGCGGGTAATTACCATCATTTCGAACCGCTAAACCGCTTTGCTGATGCACTAGGCGCAGAAAGCAACCAGGTGCGTGCGCTGGATCTCTGGGCCGATAAACTAATAGCCGACCCGGAGGACAGTAACAGTGCGGAGTCTTTGCACCGTACTTTTGCTCGCTGGCAAAGTAACACGCCAGATGTGCTGGAACTTATCGATGGCAATTACCAGCTTAAAGAGCTGAAACCAGTGGCTGAAAATGTCGATAAACTGGCGGGAATTGGCTTGCGATTAACGGACTTAGTGGCGAAACAGGGAACATTGAGCGCTGATGAAGTTCAGGGGATTCAAAAACAGCTCGATGAAGCGGCGCAAACGCAGGATGAAGTGGTGATTGCGGCGGTGTATCCGTTGCAGAAATTGTTGCGGGCGAGTGTTAAGTAGGTCGTACAGAAGCGCCATCCGACAAAACAAAAGGCCGCGAAAGCGGCCTTAAATTCAATCGTTAGCGGCGAATGGCAATCGCTTCGATCTCAATCTTCACATCTTTAGGCAGACGAGCTACTTCCACGCAAGAACGCGCTGGGAAAGTCGCTTTGTGCTCATTAAAGAATGCTTCGTAAGTTGCGTTTACGGTCGCAAAGTCATTCAAATCTTTTACGAAAACAGTCGTTTTAACGATATCGCCCACTTTCAGGCCAGCGGCTTCAACAATCGCCTGCACGTTTTCCAGAGACTGGCGCGCTTGTGCTGCCACGTCTTCCGGTACGGTGCCTGTTTTTGGGTTCACTGGGATCTGGCCAGAAGTGATAATCATGCTGCCAAGATCGACACCCTGAACATATGGGCCGATTGCTGCTGGGGCATTTTCGGTGCTGATAATACGAGACATTCTTTCTCCTTAGAATAACCATATCTTTCAAGTCGCAGGGGTGTTGGCTGCGTGCTCCCACCCCAGTCACTTATTAATATAAGCTCCTGGGGATGAGATCCCTTGCCGCCTACCTGCAACTCGAAATCTAAAGGTTATTAATCGTGATGAGTAGGCAAACAAAAAAGCTCCCGTCCATTATAGGGACGAGAGCTTTAGCGGCAATGATTAATCTGCCAGCACAACGTAATGTGAGAACTCCTTCTCACAATATTTGCATTTGAGACTGATGTTCTCGTCGCGTTTTTTCACTGCGAACGAAGAGTGAACCGGTTCGCTGCGGCTGATGCAGTTGGTATTTGGGCAAACCAACACTCTATCAATGCGTGAAGGCAGGCTCGGTTTGCTCTTACCGACCACTTCATATTCATCGATACGGTTTACTGTCGCATGCGGTGCATACAGCGCCAGTTGGTTAACTTGCTCATCGGTCAGGAAGGTATTTTCGATTTTAATCAGGTCTTTACGGCCCTGTTCTTTTGAAGGTAAGTTCAGGCCGATGGTGATGCGCTGGTCGGTTTCAGTTAACTGGAACAGAGTCAGTAACTTAAAGCCCACCTGTGCAGGAATATGATCGATAACTGTTCCGCGTTTAATCGCTTCAACTTGTAATTTGTTGTCGTGTGTCATCTTAATCTTCCTCTCACTCAAACCAGTTCAGGTTGCAAAACTAACGCCAGCAGAGCCTGGCGGGCATAAATACCGTTGCCTGCCTGCTGGAAATACCAGGCGTGCGGGGTTTTATCGACATCCGTAGTGATTTCATCAACGCGTGGCAGCGGGTGTAGCACTTTCATGTTCTCGCGGGCATCGACAAGGTCTGCTGCACGCAGGACAAACTGCGCCTTCACGTTGGCGTATTCAGACGGGTCCAGGCGCTCTTTCTGTACGCGAGTCATGTACAGAATATCCAACTCGCCTACAACGTCGTCGATAGCTTCATGGCAGCTCCAGACGATGCCTTTTTCATCCAGCATATCGAGAATGTATTTCGGCATTGCCAGCGCATTTGGCGCGATAAAGTAGAAGCGGTTACCTTCAAATTTCGCCAGGGCTTGTGCCAGAGAGTGCACGGTGCGGCCATATTTCAGGTCACCGACCATGGCGATATTCAGGTTTTCCAGACGCCCCTGCGTTTCCTGGATGGTGAACAGATCCAGCAGCGTTTGTGTTGGGTGTTGGTTGGCACCATCACCTGCGTTCAACACCGGTACATTGCCTGAGAACTCCGTTGCCAGGCGTGCAGCACCTTCTTGCGGATGGCGCATTACGATTGCATCAACATAGGTGCTGATAACTGAAATAGTATCGGCCAGTGTTTCGCCTTTCTTACCCAGCGAGGTATTGCTGCTGTCGGAGAAGCCGACAACCGATGCACCCAGACGGTGAATCGCGGTCTCAAAAGAGAGACGAGTACGCGTTGAAGCCTCAAAGAAGCAACTGGCAACAACGATGTGTTTCAACAGTTCAGGTTGCGGATTCGCTTTCAGTTTTGCCGCCGTAGACAACACCAGTTCAAGTTCTTCACGACTGAGATCGTTTATGGAAATGATATGTTTTTGATATAGGGGGTTAGCCATGTTTATCTCCTGTTCTCGGGCGTCGGGCAAAAAAAAAGCCCCTCAATGAGGGGCCTTTGGAATTGATTGCTGCAACGGAGAAAAAAACAGGTTAGCGCCGTCTTTTAGACGACGTGGTGTGGCAATTTTTTGAACACACTGGACCATGCTTCCTCCGGCAAATTGTGGCGCATTATACGCATGTGGGAGGACACTTCAAGGGATAAATTCACATATTTTGGCCATTAGCAATCGGTTGCTGTGAATATTTATCCGACTCTAATGTAATCCAAGGGTTTGCATAACTCGCCGATGGACCTGTGCGGTTTTTTGTACCTCGCGTGGTGCAATCCATACAATGCTGCTGCCCGCTACTACGCCTAAAATTTCTGGCACGGCACGATAATCGAGAATTCTTGCTATGGCCCGCCCGTATCCATGAACGGCATGAATCATGACAAACTCAGCATTATGCTCGACGCTAATTACCATCTCCGCTATTGAACGTGCTGCATCCGGTGCGGGTTGAGATTGCGGATTTAATGCATAAATTTTCTGACCTTTGGCGTTACGTATTTTGATAACGCCAAGCAATTTCAGCAGACGGGACACCGTAGACTGACTAATGTTTTCAAATCCGTGGAGCTGCATATCGCGGCGCAGTTCTTCTTGCGATTGATAGCTTTTATGGACAATGAGTCTTTGGCAGAGTGTTAGCTGATTATGATCCTTCTCCGAGGGTGCGTGGGATACGCTCATTGCATTCACCATTCCTTGATTTATCAGGCGACTAATTTACGCTGCTTATAAATCCAAACCGTTTTCTCGATCAGATTTTTCCAATCTAACCAACAAATAATGTTGCTAAATGTATTATTATTAGAATTTAACGCCCCTTTCGGGGCGTCATAGTTATCAGGTAATCTGAATAGAACCGGAAACAACCAGTTTTAACGTCCAGGCTGCTAACAGTAGAATTGCCGCAGCGATTGCCCATTCATAACCCTTCAGCATTTGTTGCCCTTGCTGTTTCTTCTGCCACAGGAAGACCACAAGCCCTGGGGTGAATAGCAACGAACTCAGTAGCATTGAGTCGCCAGCGGCGTAGCAAAGCCAGAAACCGTAAACGGTGGCGATAACGCCGAGTATTAAACCGCTGGTGCGTGATTCTCCTTTCGCATAGCGTTCACCCGTCCAGGCAAGTTTCAAACCATAGGCGGCGCTAAACAGGTACGGCGGCAGAATGGCGGCGGTTGCGATAGAGAACAGCGCCTGATAACCCGCCTGGTAGAACAGAGTGAGGATGAGGAATAACTGGATCAGGCCGTTGGTTATCCACAATGAGAACGAAGGTGAATGTCTGGCGTTCTCCCTGGCGAAGATTTTCGGGAAGATCCCGTCTTTGGCGGCAACGCGAGGCAGTTCTGCGGCGAATAGCGTCCAGGCGAGCAGGGCACCGGCAACAGAAAGAATAACGCCACCGGCAACAAATTTAGCACCCCATGGCCCAACTACACTCTCCAGCACGCCTGCCATAGAAGGGTTTCTCAGCCCGGCAAGGGATGCCTGATCCAAAATCCCCATCGACAGCACGCTGACCAGCACATAGATTGCCAGTGCGCCCAGCAAACCAATCACTGTAGCCTTACCGATATCGCTACGATTTGCGGCACGAGCAGAAACGACGGTTGCCCCTTCAATACCGATAAACACCCATGTGGTCACCAGCATAGTATTTTTCACCTGATCGAACAGCTCAGGCGCGGTGCCGTTGACGAGCATCATGCGGCCCCAGAAGTCGGCTGTGAAGACACCGATCTTAAAGGCTATCAACACCGCGACGATAAACACCAGCAGGATAACCACTTTGACGACGGTGAGGATCGTGTTGATGTAAGCCGCTTCACGTACGCCGCGCAGAACCAGTGCGTGTACCAGCCACAACACTATAGATGCGCCGATTATCGACGGCAGGTTATTACCATCGCCGAATACCGGGATGAAAAAGCTCATCGCGCTAAACAGTAATACCGCGTAGGAAACGTTGCCCAGCCAGGCGGAGAACCAGTATCCCCAGGCAGACTGGAAGCCGATGAAATCGCCGAATCCAGCGCGAGCGTAGCTATAGACGCCGCCTTCAAGTTCCGGGCAACGGGAGCTGAGGTTTTGATAGATAAAGGCGAGACATAACATCCCGACTCCGGTAATTACCCAACCAATGAGTAACGCGCCCGGTGAGGCGACGGAGCCAAAGTTTTGCGGCAGGCTGAATACCCCACCGCCAATCATTGAACCAATTACCAGCGCAACCAGCGCGCTAAGCCCTAATTTTGTTTCTTTTGTTGTGGATGTCTCGGCGACATCTCCGTGGGTAGCATCGGCCATTTTCCTTTCCTCTTGCTGTGGGATGCAGCATGAATGCACGGGTGGCGGCGAGGGCATCCCCGCCGCCAGTGCGAATTACTCTCCGAGCGTGGCAACCATGACGGCTTTAATCGTATGCATACGGTTTTCGGCTTCATCAAAGACAATGGAATGCGCTGATTCAAAGACTTCTTCAGTCACTTCCAGCCCTTTCAGGCCGTATTCCTGCTCGATCTCTTTACCGACTTTGGTGTGTTCGTTATGGAAGGCTGGCAGGCAGTGCATGAATTTCACATTCGGGTTGCCAGTAGCATTGATGACATTTTGGTTAACCTGATAGGGGGTCATGATACTGACGCGCTCAGCCCAGGCTTCTTTAGGCTCGCCCATAGAAACCCACACATCGGTGTAGAGGAAATCAACGCCTGCCACACCTTCTTCGACGCTATCGGTCAACATGATGCGACCACCGGTTTCTTTAGCAATCGCGCGGCATTGCTCAACCAGGGCAGGTTCAGGCCAGAAGGCTTTTGGCGCGACCAGGCGAATATCCATACCCATTTTCGCAGCACCCACCATCAGGGAATTGCCCATGTTATTGCGAGCATCACCCAGATAAGCGAAGGCGATATCCTGAAGTTTTTTGTCCGGCGCGTGCTCAAGCATGGTCATCAAATCCGCGAGAATTTGAGTTGGGTGATATTCATTGGTCAGGCCGTTCCACACCGGAACACCTGCGTACTCGCCCAGTTCTTCGACAATATCCTGGCCGTAGCCGCGGTATTCAATGCCGTCGTACATGCGGCCTAAAACGCGGGCGGTATCTTTCATGGATTCTTTATGGCCGATTTGCGAGCCGCTTGGGCCGAGGTACGTCACCAGCGCACCCTGATCGAACGCGCCGACTTCAAATGCGCAGCGCGTGCGGGTGGAGGTTTTTTCGAAAATCAGCGCGATGTTTTTGCCCACCAGGGTTTTCTTCTCAGTACCTGCTTTTTTGGCGGCTTTCAGTTCGCGAGACAAGTCGATCAGGTACTGGATTTCTACAGGTTTGAAGTCCAGCAGTTTCAAAAAGTTGCGGTTTTTCAGATTGATAGTCATTTTTTTATCCTTTTGAAATTATTAAGCAATACGAATCAGCGTACCTTTCTCACCCGCCAGAATTGCCGGGCCATCCTCAAGCGCTCCAATCCCGGCAATACCGTGGCACTGCGCCACAAACTTGCTACAGGCAGCGACTTTCGGGCCCATCGAACCGGCGTCGAATTTCATGGCATCCAGTTCCTGCGGCGTAATATGAGAAATTGGTCGCTGAGTTGGCGTGCCCCAATCGAGATAGACGGCGTCGGCATCGGTGAGGATCAACAGCGCATCGGCTTCGATCTGGCGCGCCAGCAATGCGGCGGAAAGATCTTTATCAATCACCGCTTCGATACCGTGGTAGCCGTCGGCTTTTTCGACTACCGGAACACCGCCGCCACCGTTGCAAATCACCAGGTGATCGCGCTGAATAAGGGCTGTGATCGCATCGCTTTCCACAATCTGTTTTGGTTGTGGGGATGGCACTACGCGGCGGAAATACTGGCCGTCGGCTTTAACTGTCCAGCCCTTTTCCGCAACCAGCATGTCGGCTTGCGCCTTGTCATACACCGGGCCGATGTACTTCGTTGGGCTTTCGAATGCGGGGTCGTTGGCGTCCACTTCTACCTGAGTCAGCAATACGCTGACTTCCCGGTTTGGCAGCTGATTTTTCAGCGACTGCTGTAGCATGTAGCCAATCATTCCCTGACTTTCGGCTCCAAGAATGTCGAGTGGATATGGCGTCACTTTTTCATAGGCACTGTTTTGTAGTGCCAGCAACCCGACTTGTGGGCCATTGCCATGAACCAGCACGACACGCCAGGAGGAGGTGAGTTGTGCGATGGTTTTAGCCGCTAAATCAATGTTCTTACGTTGTATTTCTGCTTCCAGAGGCTCGCCGCGTTTCAATAGCGCGTTGCCGCCCAGTGCTACAACCAGTGTCGGTTTGTGTTCCATTTCATCTCTCCCTGGATTAAATACCGTCACGTTCTAGTGGGCAGCTCATGCAGCGTGCACCACCGCGACCACGGCCCAATTCGTCACCAGGAATCGGCAAGACTTTGATGCCCGCTTTGTCGTATTTTTCGTTGGTCCAGATATTGCGTTCATAGCCGATGACCACACCTGGGCGTACGGTTAGCACGTTATTGGCGTCATTCCATTGCTCACGTTCAGCTTCAAACGCATCACCGCCAGTGGTGATTAAACGGACCTGATCGATACCCAGCGCTTGTTCAATCGCATGCAGCAGGTTTGGCTCCTGATGGCGTTTGATGCCGCCACGACCGTCCGGGGTTAGCGTCCAGCACTGGGCGTCTTTGCGGACCACTTCCGGGTAGACGGAGAAGGTGTCGATATCGATGTGTGTCATCACGGTATCGAGGTGCATACAGGAACGGTGTTTAGGCAGTTCAACGGCAATAACGCGAGTAGCTTGTTGATGTTTGAATAATGATTCAGCGAGGAACTCGACACCTTGCGGAGTGGTGCGCTCAGACAAACCAATTAATACCGCACCACGGCCAATGACTAATACATCACCGCCTTCTAATGTTGCGTGGTCATAATTAATATTGTCGTCGCCATAATATTTAATAAAGTTTCCATCGGTAAATAATGGATGCCAACGGTAAATCGCTCGCAGGTTATTTGTTTCACGTTGGCGTGCGGCTTTCGCCATTGGGTTAATAGATACGCCATTATAAATCCAGCAGGAAGTATCGCGGGTGAATAAATGGTTAGGGAGCGGTTTCATAATAAAGTCGGTGACTTCATGGGTATCGACAACCATATTTTGAATATAAGTTGGAATTTCACCATAAGTCAGGCCGCCGCTCAGCCTGCGAGCCAATTCACGATGTGACATATCTGCAAGCCAGCTGCGAATGTCGGAGGCAAATGCTGGGCCAAGGCGGTAGTCAGAAATCTGTGTTGCCAGCAGCCATGCCTTGGCATCGCTGACATCCAGCGTTTGAGTGAGAAGGTCCGTCAGTAATAAAACCTCAACCCCCTCACCGCGTAATGTATTAGCAAATATATCGTGTTCTTCGCCAGCACGTTCTACAGATAAAACGTCGTCAAATAATAATTCCTGGCAATTAGATGGGGTGAGTCTTTTCAGGCTCAGATTAGGGCGATGCAGCATTACACTGCGAAGTTGTCCAATTTCGGAACCAACATAGTGCTTGTCCATGACTATTCCTTTGCATTAATCCTGAGATGAAAATATCAGTGGTAATAGTTAGCTATTACCGCAAGTTAAATAGGCTTTCGAAATGTCTTCGAGGCGTATGTTAATTTCATGAGGGATATTTAATGTGAGCTTAATCACGCGCTCAAGGGACATTTAAATTCTCTGTTAATTAATTGATAGCTGTCATGGAATTATAAATAAAGCAATTGAGCAGTCTGAATAACTACGCGAAATTATGCATATTCTATTTTATTAGTGTTAACCCAATGTTATTGGGTGAACAAACTGATGTTTTTTAACTTGTTGAAATTTAGCAGTATTTTGAAATTTAAATATAACTATGCATAAAGCCGTATTTTTCATCCACAGCATGGGAAAATAAACAAAATAGTTATGACTAAATTTGCGCTTACTTACCAGGTTTAAAATGTGACTGGTGGTTAGTTTTAAATAATTTTGTTTTTTAAACAGAAGGTTACGAACTATCCCAGCGGGATCTATTTTGAGGTTATGCTTTTTTTATGCATAAAAACCTCATGGCTGATACAAAGCTGTAACATGTTTTGCGCTAAACATGCGCCAGCACAGGTTTTCTTAAAAAACTCATGGCGGCAAAAGGTGAATGCTCGTATAAATACCGTAATAAAACATCGTTTCAAAAAGGTATTAATCATGATTATTGGCAACATTCATTCTTTGCAATCCTGGCTTCCTGAAGAACTGCGTCAGGCGATTGAGCATGTTAAACAGCACATCACTCCAGAAACCTCATTAGGCAAGCATGACATCGACGGTAACCGTCTGTTTATGTTGGTTTCTGAAGACTCTACGCAACCTATTGAAGAGCGCCCGGCAGAGTTTCACCAGCGCTATCTGGATATCCAGATTGTGATGCGCGGCCTGGAAGGTATGACGTTTAGCTGCCTGCCAGCTGGTACGCCGGAAACTGACTGGCTGGCTGATAAGGACATTGCGTTCCTGCCAGAAGGCGAGCAGGAAAAAACCATCGTGTTAAATGAAGGGGATTTCGTGGTGTTTTATCCAGGCGAAGTTCACAAACCGCTGTGCGCTGTGGGGAAACCGGCGACTGTGCGTAAAGTCGTTGTGAAGATGTTGATGGCCTAAATACCCTTCATACTTCAAATTGCCTCTTTGTTGGCTGCACTCACTCACCCGAATCACTTACTTATGTAAGCTCATCGGGATTCCTTCTTTTGCCGCCTCGATGCAACTCGAATTATTTTGGGTATAAAATACAGTGGCGGAGGACTACAACCATCCGCCACTGAAAATCAAAGCTTAACCAGTGTAGCCACCATCACCGCTTTAATGGTGTGCATCCGGTTTTCCGCCTGGTCGAACACCACGCTGTTTGCCGACTCAAACACCTCGTCCGTCACTTCCATACCGCCATGCAGGTCATATTGTTCTGCCATCTGCTTGCCCAGCGTCGTCTGGTCATCATGGAATGCAGGCAAGCAGTGCAGGAATTTAACCTGCGGATTGCCGGTCAACGCCAGCATCGCGCTATTAACCTGATAGGCCCGCAGCAAGTTAATACGCTCGGCCCATTTCTCTTTGGCCTCACCCATAGATACCCACACATCGGTATAAATGAAGTCAGCTCCTTTAACGCCTGCGGCAACATCTTCCGTCAGCGTGATTTTCCCGCCATTGTGAGCGGCCATTGCCTGGCATTCTGCCACCAGCTTTTCATCAGGCCAGCAGGCTTGTGGAGCCACAAGGCGCAGATTCAGCCCGGTAAGAGCGGCGGCTTCGAGCATGGAATTGCCCATGTTATTACGCGCATCACCCGCATAGACCAGCGTCATTTCTTTGAAAGTTTTGCCTGGCATGTGCTCCTGCATTGTCAGCAGGTCGGCCAGTAATTGCGTGGGATGGTACTCATTGGTCAGCCCGTTCCACACTGGCACGCCAGCATGCTGCGCCAGTGTTTCAACGATTTCCTGACCAAACCCGCGATACTGAATACCGTCATACATACGGCCTAGTACACGCGCCGTATCTTTAATTGATTCTTTATGCCCAATCTGGCTTCCGCTTGGGCCGAGATAAGTGACGCGAGCGCCCTGGTCAAATGCGGCAACTTCGAAAGAGCACCTCGTACGAGTCGAGTCTTTTTCGAAGATGAGCGCGATATTTTTTCCAGTAAGATGCTGAACTTCAGTGCCTTTTTTCTTATCGTTTTTTAGTTTGGCAGACAGGGTAAGTAACTCATGAAGCTGTGCAGGTGTGAAATCCAGTAATTTAAGAAAATGCTTTTGATAGAAATGACTCATATTTTCCTCGCATGGCACAAGCCATTTATTGAATTAATATTCAATTTATATGTATGAATATTCATTTGCAACCCCCGATGGATAAATCTTTATCGGGAAAGGTGGAGGCAAACTCAGCCGTGTGTGAAAATAGAAGTATCTGCCTACAAATTGAGGAAAGGGCCATGGCAAATCCAGAACTACTCGAAGAGCAACGCGAAGAAACGCGTTTGATTATTGAAGAATTACTGGAAGACGGCAGCGATCCTGACGCGCTGTATACTATCGAGCATCACCTTTCCGCAGACGATTTCGAAACTCTTGAAAAAGCAGCTGTTGAAGCTTTCAAAATGGGTTACGAAGTTACTGACCCGGAAGAGCTCGAAGTGGAAGAGGGTGATACCGTTATCTGCTGTGACGTGCTGAGTGAAAGTGCGTTAAAAGCTGAGCTGTTGGATGAGCAAGTAGAACAACTGCTGAACCTCGCTGAGAAATTCGGTGTGGAGTATGACGGTTGGGGCACTTACTACGAAGATCCGAATGGCGAAGACGGTGAAGAAGGTGATGACGACGAAGATTTAGCTGACGAAGACGACGACGGCGTACGCCACTAATCTCTTCTGTGCAGCGGCGATTGCCGCTGCACATCAAGGAAAGATAACTCCCCATTATGAACTACCCGCAACTACTCTCCCCGGTACTGAATTTTCTGCACTGCCCAACGCCTGATGCATGGATTGAAAAAGCCTGCCAGCCGGAGCATTTGCCATTGCTGCTGACTGACCATCTGGTGTGCGAACTCAAAGCTGCGCAAACGGCGATGTTTTTGATTCGCAAATATGTTGCCGATAAAAGCAGTGCGCAGTTTTTACTTGATTGGCTAAAACCCTATGAAGATTTCGCTTTCCGTGAGGGAGCCGAACCTGATTTTGTCGCGCTGCATAAAACCCTGAGCAAGAACGTCATGCCGCAAACGCAGAGTGCCTGGGGCCAGCAACTTATCGACAGCATGGTATTGTTGATTAAAGAAGAGCTGCACCACTTTTGGCAGGTGCGTGAGATCATGATCGCCCGCAATATTCCTTACGTGAAAATGACCGCCAGCCGTTACGCCAAAGCGCTGCTGAGCCAAACGCGTACTCATGAGCCGGTTATGCTGGTGGATAAACTGATTTGTGGGGCGTATATCGAGGCGCGATCCTGTGAGCGTTTCGCCTCTCTGGCTCCGCACCTGGATGATGAATTACAGAAATTCTATTTGTCGCTGCTGCGTTCGGAAGCACGGCATTATCAGGATTATCTAGCGCTGGCAGAACAGATTGCAGGTGGGGACATCAGCGATCGTGTGCGTTTCTTTGGCGAGGTCGAAGCGGCATTGATTAGCAGCCCGGACGAAGAATTTCGTTTTCACAGCGGCATACCTTTCTCTAAAACAGCAGGGTCGTGAATTGCCCCTGCCTGTGGCTTCACTGGAATTGCTTAAGGCTTGAACAGCTTCGCGCTTATCGCTAAGGTAAGCGCGTTTTTACCTTCCTGGAAAGTATCATGATAACCATCGCCCTTATTGACGACCACCTTATCGTCCGCTCTGGCTTTGCACAGCTGTTGGGGCTGGAGCCAGATTTTCAGATTGTGGTTGAGTTCGGCTCCGGGCGCGAAGCGCTGTCCGGGCTGCCGGGGCGTGGCGTGCAGGTGTGTATTTGCGATATCTCGATGCCGGATATTTCCGGGCTGGAACTACTCAGCCAGTTACCAAAAGGGATGGCGACGATTATGTTGTCGGTTCACGACAGCCCGGCGCTGGTGGAGCAGGCTTTAAACGCCGGTGCGCGTGGCTTTCTGTCAAAACGCTGCAGCCCGGATGAGCTGATTGCCGCGGTCCATACGGTGGCGACAGGCGGCTGCTACCTGACGCCAGACATTGCCATTAAACTGGCGGCCGGACGGCAGGATCCGCTAACCAAACGCGAGCGCCAGGTGGCGGAAAAACTGGCCCAGGGCATGGCGGTCAAAGAGATTGCCACCGAACTTGGGCTGTCGCCGAAGACGGTTCACGTGCATCGCGCCAATCTGATGGAAAAACTCGACGTCAGCAACGATGTCGGACTGGCTCATCGCCTGTTTGACGGATGGTGATGCAACCCTTTTTCTCCCGGCTTATCTCCGTCGCCGCCAGTTTTTTTATCTTCACAGCCAGCTGGTTTTGCCTGTGGAGCATCAGCTTGCACCTGGTGGAACGGCCTGAGCTTGCAGTACTGCTGTTTCCCTTCGGCCTGCGTTTAGGGCTGATGCTGCAATGCCCGCGCGGCTACTGGCCTGTATTGCTCGGCGCGGAGTGGTTGATGCTCGTCTGGCTGGCGCAGGAAGTCGCACTGGCGCATCTTCCACTGTTGATGATCGGTGGTGTGCTAACCCTCCTACCCGTGGCGCTGATTTCCCGCTACCGCCATCAGCGCGACTGGCGCACCTTGCTGCGTCAGGGTGGGGCGCTGATTGCCGCCGCACTGTTACAGTCGTTACCGTGGATCGGGCAAGGGCAGGAGACCCTGAACGCGCTGTTGCTCACGCTGACCGGCGGGTTAACCCTGGCCCCAACCTGCCTGGTTATCTGGCATTACCTCACCAGTACCGTCTGGCAGCCGCTGGGGCCGGGACTGGTTTCACAGCCGGTGAACTGGCGTGCTCGTCACCTTATCTGGTATCTGCTGCTGTTTGTGGTCAGCTTGTGGCTACAACTTGGACTACCAGCCGAACTTTCCCGCTTTACCCCATTTTGCCTGGCATTGCCGATTATCGCCCTGGCCTGGCATTACGGCTGGCAGGGCGCGCTGATCGCGACGTTGATGAACGCCATTGCGCTGATCGCCAGCCAAACCTGGCACGATCACCCGGTGGATCTGCTGCTTTCGTTGCTGGCACAAAGCCTGACCGGGCTGTTGCTGGGTGCGGGGATCCAGCGCCTGCGTGAGCTTAACCAGTCCCTGCAAACTGAGCTTGCGCGCAATCACCGTCTTGCTGAACGCCTGCTGGAAACCGAAGAGAGCGTGCGGCGTGAAGTGGCGCGCGAACTTCATGACGACATCGGCCAGACCATTACCGCGATTCGTACCCAGGCGGGGATTGTGCAGCGCCTGGCTCCGGGAAACGAAGGGGTCAAATTGGGTGGGGCGCATATCGAACAGTTGTCCCTTGGGATTTATGATTCGGTACGCCGTCTGCTGGGACGCCTGCGCCCGCGCCAGCTGGATGATTTATCTCTGGGGCAGGCGATTCGTTCGCTGATGCGTGAAATGGAGCTGGAAAGCCGTGGCATCGTGAGCCACCTCGACTGGAAAATCGACGAGCCGCTACTGAGCGAAAGCCAGCGCGTTACGCTGTTCCGCGTTTGCCAGGAAGGGCTAAATAACATTGTGAAACACGCCAGCGCCAGCGCAGTAACGATCCAGGGCTGGCAGCAGGACATGCGCCTGATGTTGGTAATTGAAGATGACGGCAGCGGCCTGCCATCCGACTCCGGGCATCAAGGTTTTGGCCTGGCAGGTATGCGCGAACGGGTCACGGCGCTCGGCGGAACCCTCACTATTTCCTGTACTCACGGCACGCGCGTCAGCGTCAGTTTGCCATTGAGATACGCGTAAGGACTGACGATGTTCACTTTCCTGAAAGCCCCACCGGCGGCGACGCCCGTTAGTGATAAAGCCGAAATTGACGCCCGCTATAGCTACTGGCGTCGACATATTCTGATCACCATCTGGCTGGGCTATGCGCTGTTTTACTTCACCCGTAAAAGCTTTAATGCCGCCGCGCCGGAAATTCTCGCCAGCGGCGTGATGACACGTACCGATATCGGCCTGTTGGCTACGCTATTTTACATAACTTATGGGCTGTCGAAATTTTTCTCCGGCATCGTCAGTGATCGCTCAAACGCCCGTTATTTTATGGGGTTGGGGCTTATCGCCACTGGTGTTGTTAACATTCTTTTTGGTTTTTCCACCTCCCTTTGGGCATTCGCCTTGTTGTGGGTGCTGAATGCCTTTTTCCAGGGCTGGGGTTCGCCGGTATGCGCCCGTTTGCTCACGGCATGGTACTCCCGTACGGAGCGCGGTGGCTGGTGGGCGGTATGGAACACCGCGCATAACGTCGGCGGGGCGCTAATCCCTATGGTGGTCGGCGCGGCGGCGCTGCATTACGGTTGGCGTGCAGGGATGATGATCGCCGGTTCGCTGGCTATTCTGGCCGGGTTATTTCTCTGCTGGCGTCTGCGCGATCGCCCGCAAACCGTAGGCTTGCCGCCGATAGGTGACTGGCGGCACGATGAACTGGAAATCGCCCAGCAGCAGGAAGGCGCAGGGCTGACGCGCCGGGAAATCCTCTACAAATACGTGCTGGGGAATCCTTATATCTGGCTGCTGTCACTGTGCTATGTCCTGGTCTACGTGGTTCGGGCGGCGATCAACGACTGGGGTAATCTCTACATGTCGGAGACTCTGGGCGTGGATCTGGTCACTGCGAACTCGGCGGTAACGATGTTTGAGTTGGGTGGGTTTATCGGCGCACTGGTGGCAGGCTGGGGGTCAGACAAACTCTTCAATGGCAACCGTGGGCCAATGAACCTGATATTTGCCGCCGGGATTTTGCTCTCGGTAGGCTCGCTATGGCTGATGCCGTTTGCCAGCTACGTGATGCAGGCGGCCTGTTTCTTCACCACAGGATTCTTTGTGTTTGGCCCGCAGATGCTTATCGGCATGGCGGCAGCGGAGTGCTCCCACAAAGAGGCAGCGGGGGCCGCGACCGGCTTTGTTGGCCTATTCGCTTATCTCGGCGCATCTTTGTCTGGCTGGCCGCTGGCGCGTGTGATCGATATCTGGCACTGGAACGGTTACTTCGCGGTGATTGCTATCGCGGCAGGCATTTCTGCGCTGCTGTTGCTGCCGTTCCTGAATGCCCAGTCCCCACGCGTCCGTAGCGAAGCGTGATACATCTCACCTTTTTACCTCGAATGGCGCAAAACTAAGAAATTTTCCAGGTTGTTCCTGGAAGCCATCTCAGGCCAAAGCCGCTGCTGATTTTTACAATGCCTGCTATCACGCAGGTTTTTAAATCAGGAGTAACCCATGCTGGCCTTATTAAATCAGGTGCGCAAGCCGACCCTGGATTTGCCGCTCGATGTGCGGCGCAAGATGTGGTTCAAACCGTTCATGCAGTCTTACCTGGTAGTCTTTATTGGCTACCTGACCATGTATCTGATCCGTAAGAACTTCAACATTGCGCAGAACGACATGATCTCTACTTACGGGTTGAGCATGACGCAACTGGGGATGATAGGCCTGGGCTTCTCCATCACCTACGGCGTGGGTAAAACCCTGGTTTCCTACTACGCAGACGGCAAAAACACCAAGCAGTTCCTGCCGTTTATGCTGATCCTCTCGGCTATCTGTATGCTCGGCTTTAGCGCCAGTATGGGGACCGGTTCGGTCAGCCTGTTTATGATGATTGCCTTCTACGCCCTGAGCGGTTTCTTCCAGAGCGCGGGTGGCTCATGCAGCTACTCCACCATCACTAAATGGACGCCGCGCCGCAAGCGCGGAACCTATCTGGGTCTGTGGAATATCTCCCATAACCTGGGCGGTGCGGGTGCCGCAGGCGTGGCGCTGATTGGTGCGAACGTTCTGTTCGACGGCCACGTTATTGGCATGTTTATCTTCCCATCCATCATCGCGCTGGTTGTTGGCTTCATTGGCCTGCGCTATGGCAGCGACTCCCCTGAGTCTTACGGCCTGGGCAAAGCTGAAGAGTTGTTTAGCGAAGAAATCAGCGAAGAAGATAAAGAGACCGAAGACGAGTCGATGACCAAATGGCAAATCTTCGTTGAGTACGTGCTGAAGAACAAAGTTATTTGGCTGCTGTGCTTCTCCAATATCTTCCTCTACGTGGTGCGCATCGGTATTGACCAGTGGTCCACGGTTTACGCGTTTCAGGAGCTGAAGCTTTCCAAAGAAGTGGCGATTCAGGGCTTTACCCTGTTTGAAGTAGGGGCATTGGTCGGCACGTTGCTGTGGGGCTGGTTGTCGGATCTGGCGAACGGTCGCCGTGCGCTGGTCGCCTGTGTTGCGCTGGCATTAATTATTGCGACCCTCGGCGTTTATCAGCACGCCAGCAACCAGTATGTCTACCTGGCATCGTTGTTCGCGCTGGGCTTCCTGGTGTTTGGTCCACAATTGCTGATTGGCGTGGCGGCAGTCGGCTTCGTTCCGAAAAAAGCTATCGGTGCGGCTGACGGCATCAAAGGCACCTTCGCCTATTTGATTGGCGACAGCTTCGCTAAGTTAGGGCTTGGGATGATAGCCGACGGGACGCCAATTTTTGGTCTGACTGGCTGGGCAGGGACTTTCGCAGCACTGGATGCCGCTGCAATCTGTTGCATCGTGCTAATGGCGATGGTTGCGGTGATGGAAGAGCGCAAAATCCGCCGTGATAAGCGAATTCAACGGTTAGCTACCCAATAAAAGTTGCAGGGTTTACTGGATCGAATAGATTCAGTAAACCCATTTAAAGCGGTTACAGAGACTTAATCATCCGCACTTCGCAATCCACATGGCCAGTGCAGCCAAGCGGCTCAGAAATATGTTCAAAGCCCAGACGCTCATACAGCGCGATGGCTTCAGTCAGAAACGCTGTGGTTTCCAGATAGCAGCGCTTAAAGTCTTTTTCGCGGGCAAAATCCATTGCCTGCAACGCCAGGCGTTTAGCCAACCCTTTGCCACGCACTACCGGCAGGAAATACATCTTCTGCAATTCACAAATGTCCGGTTCGCTGCACGTTAATGGCGCGACACCACCACCACCGACAACTTCACCATCCACTTCCACAACCCAATAGGCATGACCCGGTTGGCTGTAGAGCTGATAAAGCTCATCGAGATTTGGATCTGCCACGGTATAGCCTTTATCGGCGGTTAAGCCATATTCAGCAGAGACTTCGCGGATAACGCGCGCGATGGCCGCATTGTCCTGGGGGGTTATCCGGCGCAGTGCGATTTCAACCGGAGCAGCAAGATTCATAGCGTGGACTCATTAATGATGGGGATAAAGATTGAATATTTAAATACCACTGTGAAAGTTAATAAGCAAGTTCCTAAAGTAGCGAGGAAATCCCGAACCGGATTATTTCGAAGTAGCTTGCTGTGGTTAAATGCTGACCGTTAAGTATTTCATTTTCAATAAGGATGGATATGTTTGATCAGCAGGGAACTCCAGAAGTTAGCCACTCAAGGAATATTACTTTTCATGGCACAGGCAGCGGCTATTTTGGCGTGTGCGTTGTTAATTTTCTACTCACTCTTGTCACGTTTGGTATTTTTGCACCGTGGGCCTACGTGCGTTGTAAACGTTATATTTACAGCAATACCGAATTATCGGGTTCACGGTTTTCTTACAACGTGAAAGGTGGATCACTATTCATAAGCTGGCTTTGCCTTTTTGTTTTCTTTGGGGCTTTAGAATTTGCAATCATTAAACAAAGCAGTCCTTTGTCATTTTGCCTGTTAGCGATACTGATATTGTTCTTGCCTTATTTAGTTATTCAAAGTCTGCGTTATCAGATGCAATCAACAACGCTAAATAATGTACGGTTCAATTTTAATGCATCAGGATTTAAAGCCTGGTGGGTGATGATGGGTGCGCCATTATTAATGCTCGCAGGTGTTTTTTTAATCTGCTCGATGATTGTCTATACCGCAAGTTCGGCCTCTTTGTTTGAAATGGACAGGATTGTTATCACGATTGTTATTGCCATGATTGTTGGCATCCTGGGATTTGGCGCAGTACAGGGCGTTGCCGTCGGCATGTGGTTGAATTTATTATTCAATGGATTAAGCTTTGGAACGCAAAAATTTGCGGCTAGTGTCAGTGTCAAAAAATGTGTGATGTTCAGTATTATCGGGATGCTTCTTTTGACGCCGTTCTTATTGCTGGTGTTGAAGTTAATAGCGCCGACTATTATACACGTGGTTTTATCTGGCGGCATGATGTCACCGGACGAGCTGGCATCAGTTCAAGGAACAATCCTAATTTGTTATTTGATTTATCTGCTTGGACTCATCGTTAGCTTTAGCTATTTATATGTGATGATGCGGAATTATTACTATAAGCAAGTAGCGCTGAGTGAAAAAATAGCTTTCCGCTCCACTTTGACATTAGCTGGATTTGTCGGGCAGCTTATTATTAATGGCTTAATCACTTTGTGCACATTCGGTATTGCCTACCCTTGGGCACGTATTCGTTACTGCCGCTATCTGGCAAAAAACACCTGGGTTGATGGTGATTTAGACGACCTGGAATTGCAGGATCACGACGATAAAATTGCCACCGATGTGGTGAGCCGAATTTCACGTGGGTTGGTACCGAATCTTAATTTATAGCATTCAAGCTTGATGGCACCAAAAAAAAAGGCCGGGAAATGTCCCGGCCTTCTCATATCAAAGCACTCAATTACAGCGCAGCGATAGTTTCTTTCTGCTCAGCCAATTTCACTTTAGCTTCGCCACATGCCGCCAGACGTTCGCGTTCTTTCGCAACTACGGCTTCTGGCGCGCGCGCCACAAAACCTTCGTTAGACAGCTTGTTTTCGATGGATGTAATTTCCACATCCAGCTTCGCCATCTCTTTGTCCAGACGCGCAAGTTCAGCCGCTTTGTCGACCAGGCCTGCCATTGGGATCAGCAGCTCTGCACCTTCGATGATTTTGGTCACGGAAACCGGGCCTTTATCATCAGCAGGTAGCAGGGTGATGCTTTCCAGACGCGCCAGGTTTTGCAGGAAGGTACGGTTCGCATTAACACGACGTTCCGCTTCCGCGCTCACGTTACGCAGCAGGATTGGCAGTGGTTTGCCCGGAGAGATGTTCATCTCAGCGCGAACGTTACGCACGGCGGTGATCGCCAGCTTCATCCACTCGGTATCGGCAAACGCAGCTTCA
This sequence comes from Buttiauxella cochleicola, assembly GCF_021283185.1. Lineage (NCBI taxonomy): Bacteria > Pseudomonadati > Pseudomonadota > Gammaproteobacteria > Enterobacterales > Enterobacteriaceae > Buttiauxella > Buttiauxella cochleicola. Next base: position 258,379 of record NZ_JAJSOS010000003.1, on the reverse strand, counting down.
TCGTCCTGCTCGCTGTTATACGCCGGGAATGGTTGCAGCATGATGGTATCGTCGGTGATGCCTTTGAAGGTCTTCACGCGCTGCCAGATGGTTTCGGTGATGAATGGAATGATTGGATGCGCAAGACGCAGCAGACCTTCCAGCACGTTAATCAGCGTATTACGCGTACCGCGCAGTTCCGCTTCAGTGCCACTGTTCATAACCGGTTTGGTCAGCTCTAGATACCAGTCGCAGAACTGGTTCCAGGTGAATTCGTACAGGATGTTGGCAGCGATATCAAAGCGATAGCTGTCCAGCGCTTCACGGTATGCTTTCACGGTGCGGTTGAATTCTGCAAGAATCCAGCGATCCGCCAGAGACAGAACCATTTCGCCGCCGTTAAAGCCGCAATCCTGGTCTTCGGTATTCATCATCACGAAACGGCTGGCGTTCCACAGCTTGTTACAGAAGTTACGGTAACCTTCCAGGCGCTTCATATCCCAGTTGATGTCGCGACCGGTAGACGCCAGAGCTGCCAGCGTAAAGCGCAGCGCATCGGTGCCGTGCGGTTCGATACCGTTCGGGAATTGCTTCTCGGTGCGCTTACGGATTTTCTCAGCCAGCTGCGGCTGCATCATATTACCGGTGCGCTTCTCAAGCAGGTCTTCCAGGGAGATACCGTCAACCATATCCAGCGGGTCGATGACGTTACCCTTGGACTTGGACATTTTCTGCCCTTCGTCATCGCGGATAAGCCCGGTCATGTAGACGGTTTTAAACGGAACCTGTGGCTTGCCGTCTTCATCTTTGATGAAGTGCATGGTCAGCATGATCATGCGCGCAATCCAGAAGAAGATAATGTCGAAGCCGCTAACCATCACGCTGGTTGGGTGGAAGGTGCGCAGCGCTTCGGTGTTCTCAGGCCAGCCGAGCGTAGAGAATGTCCACAGACCGGAGGAGAACCATGTGTCCAGAACGTCTTCGTCCTGGTTCAGAGCAACGTCGTCGCCGAGGTTATTTTCAGCGCGAACTTCCGCTTCATTACGGCCAACATACACGTTGCCTTCGGCATCGTACCAGGCCGGGATGCGGTGACCCCACCACAGTTGACGAGAAATACACCAGTCCTGAATATCGCGCATCCAGGAGAAGTACATGTTTTCGTACTGCTTAGGCACGAACTGAATATCGCCTTGCTCAACAGCTTCAACCGCGACTTTCGCCAGCGGCGCGGTGCGCACGTACCATTGGTCGGTCAGCATTGGCTCGATAACCACGCCGCCACGGTCGCCGTAAGGAACGGTCAGATCGTGAGGTTTGATCTCTTCCAGCAGGCCCATTTCGTCGAACTTAGCGACCACAGCTTTACGCGCGGCAAAACGCTCCAGTTTCTGGAATTCAGCCGGGATCTCGTTGCTGTAAACGTCTGCTTCTTCGCCGTTGGTATCGAACACTTCTGCCGCTTCGCGGATATCACCGTCGAAGGTCAGAATGTTGATCATTGGCAGGGCATGACGGCGGCCAACTTCGTAGTCGTTAAAGTCGTGTGCAGGCGTGATCTTCACGCAGCCGGTGCCTTTATCCATGTCGGCGTGTTCATCACCCACGATTGGAATCAGACGGTTAACCAGCGGCAGAACAACAAATTTGCCGATCAGATCTTTATAACGCGGATCTTCTGGATTCACTGCCACACCGGTATCACCGAGCACGGTTTCTGGACGGGTGGTGGCGACAACCAGGTAATCTTTGCCGTCAGCGGTTTTTGCGCCGTCAGCCAGTGGATAACGCAGGTGCCACATAGAACCTTTAGATTCGCGGTTTTCAACTTCCAGATCGGAAATTGCGGTGCGCAGTTTCGGGTCCCAGTTTACCAGGCGTTTGCCACGATAAATCAGATCTTCTTTGTACAGGCGGACGAACACTTCTTTCACCGCGTTGGACAGGCCTTCATCCATGGTGAAGCGTTCGCGCTCCCAGTCTACGGAGTTACCGAGACGACGCATCTGACGGGTGATGGTGCCACCAGACTCTGCCTTCCACTGCCAGATTTTGTCGATGAAAGCATCACGGCCATAGTCATGGCGTGTTTTGCCTTCTTCGGCGGCAATTTTGCGCTCGACGACCATCTGGGTCGCGATACCGGCGTGGTCAGTCCCCGCCTGCCACAGAGTATTTTTACCCTGCATGCGCTGGTAACGAATCATGGTATCCATGATCGTCTGCTGGAAGGCGTGACCCATATGCAAGCTGCCGGTAACGTTCGGCGGCGGGATCATGATGCAGAAGCTTTCCTGGCTAGTGTCGCCATTTGGCTTAAAGTAGCCCTGCTGTTCCCAGTGCTCGTAAAGCGGCTGTTCGATATCTTGCGGGTTATATGTCTTTTCCATTGTCTGCTATGTCGTTCCCGGCGGGGTATGAGTCGCCGTAGTCAAGTGGAAACCAGCAACGCGGTACGCCTTATAGCGATCACGGGCCAGTTGTTTTTGAGTGTCTTCGTAAGGTACGAAGTCTATCACTTCATGGAAAGCGGTGGCAAAATCTGCGAACTGTGGCAACAGGCTAATCAGCACATCGCGCGGAGAACTACCGCGTCGTTGCGGCCAGGCCAATTCTACCGGGGCACCATAACGCGGCCCTTCACCGGCAAGATTATGCGGCACAAATGCGTGCGCGTCGCGCTGCCAGAGTGCTTCATCCAGACGGATAGCTTGTTGTTCATCAACACAAGCAATCAGCAGGCGTTTTCCTGCACGAAAGCTTTCTGCCGCCAGTTCACACACCAACGCTTCAACGGCACTCAACTCACCGGAAGGCGTGTCGTTGTCGAGCAGGTAGAACGTCGCGTTTTTCATTAAGCCAGCTTTTTCTATTGAATGGTGTTTCACTCTAACCCTCTCTTGGGTGAGGGTTAGAGTGAGGGCGTTAAATTACTCTTCGCCGTTAAACCCAGAACGGTTCAACAGGAATTGTGATAACAGCGCAACAGGGCGGCCGGTTGCGCCTTTGGCTTTACCAGAACGCCATGCGGTACCGGCGATATCCAGGTGCGCCCAGTTGTACTTACGGGTAAAGCGCGACAGGAAGCAGGCAGCGGTGATTGCGCCACCTGGACGGCCACCAATGTTTGCCATATCCGCAAAGTTGGAGTCCAGCTGATCCTGATACTCATCAGCAATTGGCAGACGCCACGCGCGGTCACCGGCCTGTTCAGACGCGCCGATCAGTTCGTGAGCCAGTGGATTGTGGTTAGACATCAAACCGGTGATGTGATGGCCAAGAGCAATCACACAAGCACCGGTCAGCGTCGCCACATCGATAACCACATCAGGTTCGAAGCGCTCAACGTAAGTCAGCACATCGCACAGAACCAGGCGGCCTTCAGCGTCGGTGTTCAGCACTTCAACCGTTTGACCGGACATTGTCGTCAGCACGTCGCCTGGGCGATAAGCACGGCCACCAGGCATGTTTTCACAACCCGCCAGTACGCCAATAACGTTAATCGGCAGATTCAGCTCTGCAACCATACGCATTACGCCGTATACGGAAGCCGCTCCGCACATGTCGTATTTCATCTCGTCCATGCCTTCGGCAGGTTTGATAGAAATACCACCGGAGTCAAACGTCAGGCCTTTTCCGACCAGCACGATTGGGCGTACATCAGGATCGGTGCTGCCTTTGTATTCGATAACCGACATCAGCGATTCGTTCTGGGAACCATCGCCTACTGCGAGGTATGAGTGCATGCCCAGTTCTTTCATCTGCTGTTCGCCAATCACGCGAGTAACAACGTTTTTGCTGTAAGAATCAGCTAACTGACGCGCCTGGGAAGCCAGGTAAGCCGCGTTACAGATGTTTGGTGGCATGTTGCCTAGATCTTTTGCCGCTTTAATACCAGCAGCAATCGCCAGACCGTGCTGAATGGCGCGCTCACCACTCGTCAATTCGCGGCGGGTTGGCACGTTAAAGACCATTTTACGCAGCGGGCGGCGTGGCTCGCTTTTATTGGTTTTTAACTGGTCGAAGCTATACAAAGATTCTTTTGCCGTTTCTACTGCCTGGCGTACTTTCCAATAAGTATTACGGCCTTTAACGTGCAACTCGGTCAGGAAGCATACGGCTTCCATTGAACCGGTATCGTTCAGAGTATTAATGGTTTTCTGGATAACCTGCTTATACTGACGTTCATCCAGTTCACGCTCTTTGCCACACCCAATCAGTAGAATGCGCTCTGAGAGTACGTTTGGAACGTGGTGGAGCAACAAAGTTTGACCGGGTTTCCCCTCGAGCTCACCACGGCGCAAAAGCGCGCTGATGTAGCCATCGCTGATTTTATCGAGTTGTTCGGCGACCGGGGACAGGCGACGCGGTTCAAAGACTCCCACAACGATGCAGGCACTACGCTGTTTCTCGGGACTACCGCTTTTTACACTGAACTCCATGCACTACGCTCCTGAATCTTAAAGACAACGGCGGTGGCTACAGCTAGAATTGCAAGCTTTCGTAACTCATCTCCGCGGTTGCGATGACTTCGTGTTAATCTTACGAGTATGTTTTTTTACGGTTTCGGCAACGTCATTTAAATCACCCTGCGCCAGTATTATGCCGGGCTTTTTAATCTTAGCGATGTTTTCGACGACTCAAGAGAATAAATGACGTATAAGCGATGAAACAAGCGATTTTCCTGCAAAAAGACTCGTTTTCACAGGCGTATTTAATGTGATTATCATAAGATATCTGGTTCGGGAGACGCTCAAAAGCCAACTTGCGATCCTCTTCATCCTGCTACTGATCTTCTTTTGTCAGAAGCTGGTCAGGATTCTCGGGGCGGCGGTTGACGGCGATATTCCGACAAACCTCGTACTTTCTTTGTTAGGACTTGGTGTGCCTGAAATGGCGCAACTCATCCTTCCACTTAGCCTTTTCCTTGCGCTGCTCATGACGCTTGGCCGACTGTATACCGAAAGTGAAATCACGGTAATGCATGCCTGCGGTTTGAGTAAAGCTGTGCTGATCAAAGCTGCAATGATCCTCGCACTCTTTACCGGTGCAATTGCAACAGTCAACGTAATGTGGCTTGGGCCGTGGTCTTCTCGTCATCAGGACGAAGTATTGGCTGAGGCCAAAGCTAACCCTGGTATGGCTGCACTTGCTCAAGGGCAATTCCAGCAAGCGACCGACGGCAACTCAGTTTTGTTCATTGAAAGCGTTGACGGCTCAAGTTTTAAAGACGTTTTCCTCGCTCAGTTGCGCCCGAAAGGAAATGCGCGTCCATCGGTAGTGGTTGCGGATTCCGGCCATTTATCTCAACGCCCTGACGGTTCGCAGGTTGTGACGCTCAATACCGGTACGCGTTTTGAAGGTACAGCATTGCTGCGCGATTTCCGTATTACTGACTTCAAGGATTATCAGGCGGTTGTAGGGCACCAGACGGTGGCGCTTGACCCTGAAGATTCCAGTCAGATGTACATGAAAGCTCTGTGGACTAACGATGCGCCAAATGCTCGCGCTGAACTGCATTGGCGTCTGACACTCATTATGGCCGTTGTCATTATGGCGTTGATGGTGGTGCCATTAAGTGTGGTGAACCCACGGCAGGGGCGCGTGCTTTCAATGCTTCCGGCGATGTTGTTATATCTGATTTTCTTCCTGCTTCAGACCTCGCTGAAATCGAATGCGGCGAAGGGGAAAATCGATCCGATGATCTGGATATGGTTGGTTAACCTGGTCTATTTTGCCATCGCGATTGTCCTCAATGTGTGGGATACGGTGCCGATGCGCCGGCTACGTGCAAGCTTTAGCAGAACACGAGGAGCGGCATAAATGTTTGGTGTTCTCGACCGATATATCGGTAAAACCATCTTCACCACCATCATGATGACGCTGTTCATGCTGGTGTCGCTGTCGGGCATTATTAAGTTTGTCGACCAGTTGAAAAAGGCCGGGCAGGGCAGCTATTCAGCAATGGGGGCAGGTGTATATACCGTCCTTAGCATTCCAAAAGATATCCAGATCTTCTTCCCGATGGCGGCACTGCTTGGTGCTCTACTTGGGTTGGGGATGCTGGCGCAGCGTAGCGAACTGGTGGTGATGCAAGCCTCTGGTTTTACGCGGATGCAAATTGCGCTGTCAGTGATGAAAACGGCTATTCCGTTGGTGTTACTGACCATGGCGATTGGTGAATGGGTTGCTCCGCAAGGCGAACAAATGGCCCGTAACTATCGTGCACAACAGATGTATGGCGGTTCTTTGCTGACAACTCAGCAAGGGTTGTGGGCTAAAGATGGCCAAAGTTTTGTCTATATCGAGCGCGTTAAAGGCGATAACGATTTGGCGGGCGTGAGTATTTATAGTTTTAACAAAGAGCGTCGTCTGCAATCTGTTCGTTATGCGGCATCGGCCCAGTACGATGTGGAACATAAGGTATGGCGTTTGTCACAGGTTGATGAGTCAAACCTGACAAATGAGAAGCAAATTACCGGTGCTCAAACCGTTAGCGGTGAGTGGAAAACCAACCTGACCCCAGACAAACTAGGTGTGGTGGCGCTGGACCCGGACGCGCTTTCTATCAGCGGCCTGCACAATTATGTGAAGTACCTGAAATCCAGTGGCCAGGACGCCGGGCGTTACCAGCTCAACATGTGGAGCAAAATCTTTGCGCCACTCTCCGTTGCGGTAATGATGCTGATGGCCCTGTCATTCATCTTTGGCCCACTGCGTAGCGTGCCAATGGGTGTGCGGGTTGTCACTGGTATCAGCTTTGGTTTCGTCTTCTACGTGCTTGACCAAATCTTTGGCCCGCTAAGTCTGGTTTACAGCATCCCGCCGATTTTGGGTGCGTTGTTACCAAGTGCGACGTTCTTCCTTATCAGTCTGTGGATGATGATGAAGCGCTCCGGCTAATAATACCCTTCATACTTCGAGTTGCAGCTGCGTTGGCTGCAACTCGAATTATTTTGGGTATAGATAGTTAACGTGTAGAAATTACCGTTTCCGCCCACCCATAATACTGCCTAAAACTCCGCGAATAATTTGGTTAGTTACCTGGCGTGCCGCACTCTTCGCCATGGTTTGCACGACGCCATCTTTCTTGCCGCCACGCGGCCCTGTAGTGCCAAACAGAATATCTTTCAGCCCGCCGAGAATACCGTCATCAACGGCTACTGATTCACCTTTAGCGGGTGGTGCATTTTGTTGCTCACCTGCCGCCTGAACACCTTGCTGTAAGTGCTCATACGCCGATTCCCTGTCGACCGTTTCATCGTATTTACCGTATAACGGTGAATGGTTCAAAAGCCCGTTGCGTTCATCGTCAGTGACCGGCCCCATGCGTGAACAAGGGGCGATAACCATGGCTCGCTCAACCACCGTCGGGCTGCCTTTTTCATCCAGCAATGAGATTAGTGCCTCGCCAGTGCCTAACTCCTGGATCGCTTTTTCGGTATCGAACTTTGGATTTGTGCGCATGGTTTGCGCGGCAGTTTTAACGGCTTTCTGATCTTTAGGCGTAAAGGCACGCAGCGCATGTTGAATGCGGTTACCGAGCTGGCCGAGCACGGTATCCGGAATATCAGATGGGTTTTGGGAAACAAAATAGACCCCAACGCCTTTGGAACGAATCAGGCGAATTACCTGCTCGATTTTGTCCAACAATACCTGTGGAGCATCATTAAACAACAGATGCGCTTCGTCGAAGAAGAACACCAGTTTTGGTTTTTCCAGGTCGCCAGCTTCAGGTAATTGCTCATAGATTTCCGAAAGCATCCACAGCAGGCTGGCGGCGTAAAGTTTCGGCATCTGATAGAGCTTTTCGGCCGATAGAATATTGATAATTCCTTTACCATTAGCATCAGTGCGCATCCAGTCTTTGATATCCAGCATCGGTTCGCCAAAGAAATATTCAGCCCCCTGTTGTTCAAGCTGCAACAGCCCACGCTGAATGGCACCCACCGATGCACTGCTGATGTTGCCATACTGATTCTGGAACGATTTTGCGTTATCGCCGATGTACTGCGTCGCCGCGCGCAGATCTTTAAAATCGAGCAGCAATAGACCCTGATCGTCGGCAATGCGGAAGATGATTTGCAGTACGCCCGCCTGTACTTCATTGAGGTTGAGCAGGCGTGAAAGTAGCAATGGGCCAAGATCGGACACCGTCGCGCGCACCGGGTGGCCTTTTTCGCCAAAAATATCCCACAAGACAACTGGATTGCTATGAGGTGACCAGTCAGTCACGCCAATTTTGGCAAGCCTTGCGAGCAGCTTTTCGGATTCAGCACCTTCTTGCGCAATACCCGTGAGGTCGCCTTTTACATCAGCCATAAATACTGGCACACCGATTTCTGAAAATGACTCGGCCAGTTTTTGCAGCGTCACGGTTTTACCAGTGCCTGTAGCCCCGGTGATTAGCCCGTGACGGTTTGCCATGTTGGGCAACAGATGCAGTTCTTGTTCGGTAGTTCTGGCAATCAGGAGCGGCGCAGTCATGGTGATTTTCCTGTGGCAACATTTCCATAAGCATAGCAAGTGGATAGGGAACGTCATCACTCAAAAATCCTGGTTTGCGGCATCTCTCGCAGCAAAGGCTATGCTTTGCATATGTATTACTTATTGTTGGGAAACTATGTCCAGATTCTTCTTTAATGACCGTCAGCAAATGGTCAACGATGCCATCGAAGGCGTCATCATCAGCTCTCGTTTTCATAACCTGGCCCGGTTAGGTACCGATCCCGCTATTCGCGTGGTGGTGCGTAAAGACTGGAACAAAAGCAAAGTAGCGATTATTTCTGGCGGTGGTTCGGGTCATGAACCCGCGCACGCAGGCTTTGTTGGTAAGGGGATGCTCACCGCAGCGGTATGTGGTGATCTGTTCGCATCACCGAGCGTGGATGCGGTATTAAACGCCATTGTGGCCGTGACCGGCGACCGTGGTTGCCTGCTTATCGTCAAAAACTATACCGGTGACCGCCTGAATTTCGGGCTGGCAGCCGAGAAAGCTAAAAAGCACGGCCTGAAAGTGGAGATGGTTATTGTTGGTGACGATATTTCGTTGCCGGATAACAAGCAGCCGCGTGGAATTGCCGGGACGGTACTGGTCCATAAAATTGCGGGCTTTGCCGCAGAGCAGGGGAAATCATTGAGTGATGTTCGAGACATCGCGCAAAGTGCCTGCGACAGTATTGCCAGCATCGGTGTCGCCATGCAAACCTGCAATCTTCCCGATCAAAACGAGGAAGAAGGGCGCATCAAAGGCGGTCACGTTGAGTTAGGGCTGGGTATTCACGGCGAACCTGGAGCAAGCACCGTTGCCAGCCAGAACAGCCAGAAAACAGTGGCTACGCTGGTAAAACATTTGCGTAAAAAAACCGGTAAAGAGGTAAGGCTTGCGGTGCTGGTCAACAACCTGGGCGGAGTTTCATCGTTAGAAATGGCCATCCTGACGAAAGAGTTGATGCATTCAGAAATGAAAGAGCAAATCGATTATTTGATTGGCCCTGCACCGCTGGTTACCGCGCTCGATATGAAAGGTTTTTCGCTCTCGGCCATTGCTCTGAATGAGACATTTATTAAAGCGCTGCAAGCGGATGTCGAAACCACAGGCTGGCACCCAATGGTAAAACTCCATGCGATGCCAATGCAAAAACACAGCGTCATTCGCGAGGGAACGCATGCAAAACCGTCGGAAAACGACACGGTTAAAGCACTGGTAGGCCACATCACGCAGACGCTTATTGAGCAGGAAAAAGTGTTGAATGCCCTGGATGCTAAAGTCGGCGATGGTGACACCGGCTCCACGTTTGCACTGGGGGCGCGAGATATCGCGCAGCTTAACGATGACGGAAAGCTGCCATTAAATGATACCGCAGCACTCCTGGAGTTAGTCGGAGAACGCCTGGCAACAGTCATGGGGGGGTCAAGCGGCGTGCTGATGTCTATTTTCTTCACGGCAGCCGGGCAAAAAGTCGCTAAAAAGAAAAAAATTGCAGATGCATTATTGTTTGGCCTTGAGCAGATGAAGCGCTACGGTGGGGCCGAGTTGGGAGATCGTACCTTAATTGATGCCTTGCAGCCTGCACTTGAAGCGCTCAAAGATAGCGACCTGAACGCTGCTGTGAAGGCTGCACAAGATGGTGCGGAGGCAACGGCGCAAATGCACAAAGCCAATGCCGGGCGCTCGTCATACGTGAACAGCGATAACCTGAAAGGGGTGAAAGATCCTGGTGCGGTGGCGATTGCGGCGGTATTTGCCGGGTTGAAGTAATTGCATCGTGATTGTGTCGGATGTCGCTGGCGCTAATCCGACCTACAATTGCATGATTTGGCAGGAGATAGATGTTGCTCAAGCCTGCCCGTTCAATGCCATCTGCGTTAACCAAAGCCGAGTATCAAACTCCAGTTGGTGATATTGCGGCTCCATATGGCAGCACAGCGAATAGAATGCTTTGTTGTGATCTTTCTCTTTCAGGTGCGCCAGTTCGTGAACCACAATCATGCGCAAAAAGGCTTCTGGCCCATTCTTAAATACCGTCGCGACACGAATCTCCGCTTTGGCTTTCAGTTTGTTCCCCTGAACGCGCGAAACCGCAGTATGCAGACCCAGCGCGTTATTCAAAACATGGATCTTGCTGTCATAGGCGACTTTATTAATCGGCGGCGCATTGCGCAGATACTGGTTCTTCAGATCTTGCGTCCACGCATATAGCGCTTTATCGGTCGTGATGTTGTGCGTATCCGGATACCGTTTTTGCAGCACCTCGCCCAGACGTTGTTCCGCAATCAATGTTCTGACCTGTGCGAGCAAATGCTCGGGATAGCCTTGAAGGTAGGTTAAATTGCTCATTAGATCTCGCTCGCTCGACGTCTTTCAAAAGGCAGTTGCGCAGTTTGAGGAAAAAAAAGGGTATACTCACGCCCCCATTCGGGGATAAGCAGAAATTTTACCATCCAGGAGGGCCGATGAGCCAATTAGACGACGGTTTCCGTTCACTGACACTAAAACGTTTTCCAGAAACGGACGACGTTAACCCACTACAGGCGTGGGAAGCTGCCGATGACTATCTTTTGCAGCAACTGGACGAAATCGAAATCAGTGGCCCGGTCCTGATTTTTAACGACACTTTCGGGGCGCTGTCTTGCGTGTTGGCTGAACACAAGCCATACAGCATCAGTGACTCATATCTTAGCGAACTGGCTATCCGTGAGAACTTGCGTGAGAACGGCATCGTTGAATCCAACGTAACGTTCCTTGATAGCACCGTTAAATACCCGGAAGCGCCAGCCGTGGTTCTGATTAAGATCCCTAAAACGCTGGCACTGCTTGAGCAACAGCTTCGTGCGTTGCGCCATGTTGTGACCCCTGAAACACGTATTATCGCGGGTGCAAAAACGCGTGATATTCACAACTCAACTATCGAGTTGTTTGAAAAGATTCTTGGGCCAACCACCACGACGCTTGCGTGGAAAAAAGCGCGTCTGATCAACACGACGTTCAATGCTCCGGTAATTAAAGAAGTACCCGAAACGCTGAACTGGAAACTGGAAGGCACGCCGTGGACGATTCATAACCACGCTAACGTCTTTTCCCGTACCGGTCTGGATATTGGTGCGCGATTCTTTATCGAAAACCTGCCGACAGGCCTTGAAGGTGAAATTGTTGATTTAGGTTGTGGTAATGGTGTGGTCGGCCTGCACCTGTTGGAGCAGAACCCGGATGCGAAAGTGGTATTTGTTGATGAATCACCGATGGCCGTGGCATCCAGCCGCAAGAACATCGAATTCAACATGCCAGAAAACCTGGAACGCTGCGAGTTCATGATTAATAACGCATTGTCCGGTGTTGAGCCATACCGTTTTAACACCATTCTGTGCAACCCACCGTTCCACCAGCAGCATGCCCTGACCGATCAGGTTGCGTGGGAAATGTTCCACCACGCCCGTCGTTGCCTGCAAAATGGCGGCGAGCTGTACATCGTTGCTAACCGCCACCTGGATTACTACCACAAACTGAAGAAGATCTTCGGTAACTGTGACACCGTGGCTACGAACAAGAAATTCGTCGTATTAAAAGCCGTGAAACTAGGCCGTCTTCGCTAAATTTCCAGCGCTAAACGGGTGCCCTGCGCGATTGCGCGCCGGGCATCCAGCTCCATCGCCACATCCGCACCACCAATCAAATGCAGCGTTTTCCCCAGTTCGCGTAACGGTTCTGCCAGTTCACGACGCGAATCCTGACCGGCACAAATAATCACGTTATCGACCGCCAGCGTCTGCGGCTCTCCACCGACCGTAATATGCAGCCCTTCATCGTCAATTCTTTCGTAAGTCACGCCCGCCACCATTTTCACGCCACGCGCTAACAGCGTTGTGCGATGGATCCAGCCTGTTGTTTTGCCCAACCCTTCGCCAGGCTTACTGGTTTTGCGTTGTAGCATCACAATCTGACGTGGGCTTTTATGCAGATGTACGCCTTCCGGGCGTAAACCGCCCGCATGTTGCAGGCTAGTATCGATACCCCATTCCACGCAAAACTCTGCGATGTTCTGGCTGGTGGATTCCCCTTCCTGGCTTAAATACATCGCGGTATCAAAGCCAATCCCGCCAGCACCGATGATTGCCACACGGTTACCCACTGGTGCTTTCTCGCGTAGCACATCGATGTAATTGAGGACTTTAGGATGCATGATGCCGTCAATAAGCGGCAGGCGTGGCTCGATGCCGCAGGCGAGAATAACCTCGTCGAACTCTTTGAGCATTGGCGCGGTGACGTACTGATTAAGGCGAACTTCAACGCCCGTCAGCCCCAGCATGCGGCGGTAATAGCGTAGCGTTTCGTAAAATTCCTCTTTGCCGGGGATCTGCTTGGCAATATTAAACTGCCCACCGATTTCTGAAGCGGCATCGAATAATGTCACTTTGTGGCCACGTGCCGCGGCGTTGATCGCAAAAGCGAGTCCTGCGGGACCGGCTCCCACCACTGCCAGGTTTTTAAGCACGGCGGCAGGTACAACAGGCATTTTTGTTTCATGGCAGGCGCGCGGGTTCACCAGGCAGGAAGTGACTTTGCCGAGGAAAATCTGATCCAGGCACGCCTGATTACAGCCGATGCAGGTATTGATCTCATCTTCACGCCCTTGCTCGGCTTTGGAAACAAACTCGGCATCGGCGAGGAATGGCCGTGCCATCGACACCATATCGGCGTCACCTTCGGCAAGGATCTTTTCGGCTGTTTGCGGATCGTTAATTCGGTTGGTTGTGACCAACGGGATCGAAACCTGACCCTTTAGTTTGCGCGTTACCCAACTGAATGCACCGCGTGGCACAGGTGTTGCAATGGTTGGAATACGCGCTTCGTGCCAGCCAATACCCGTGTTAATCAGCGTCGCGCCTGCATTTTCAATGGCTTTGGCAAGCTGAACAGCCTCTTCAAAAGTACCGCCACCTTCAACTAAATCGAGCATCGACAGGCGGTAAATAATTATGAAATTAATCCCAACTCTTTCACGAACTGCGCGTACCACTTCGATAGCAAAACGCATGCGTCGGGTGTAGTCGCCACCCCACTCGTCATCGCGCTGGTTGGTTCTTGCGGCCAGAAACTGGTTAATCAAATAGCCTTCGGAACCCATGATTTCCACGCCGTCGTATCCGGCTTGCTTCGCAAGGCTCGCGCACTGAGCAAACTCTTCAATCAGCGTGAGGATTTCATCATGGGTCAATGCATGAGGCTTAAAGCGGTTAATCGGAGCCTGAATAGCGGAAGGGGCGACCGGGTTTGGCTGGTAGCTATAGCGCCCAGTATGCAGGATTTGCAGGGCAATTTTCCCGCCTTCACGGTGCACGGCGTCCGTCACGACCTGGTGATGAGCAAGTTGACTTTCATTGTTGAGCACAGCGCCGCTTTCCACGCCAACACCTGAAGGGGAAGGGGCAATGCCGCCAGTCACAATCAATGCCACACCGTGGCGCGCACGCTCGGCATAAAAGGCGGCTAAACGCTCGGCGCCATTCGGATGTTCTTCAAGTCCGGTATGCATCGAACCCATCAGCACACGGTTTTTAAGCTGGGTGAAACCCAGATCTAGCGGGGCAAACAGCGACGGATAGCTCATATTCTCTTCCTGAAAGGTCATTATTATTATGTGGTCGGATGAGTTAGTAATTTAGCGGGATGTAGCGTAAATGTGGGAAAGTTGTCTGATGATTGTGACGTGATTCAAAGAACGATGAGGTTTTCCGCAAGGGCAGAGGATTTAAATCTTCCCCCTGGAAAAGATACTTTCTTCTTATTCCAGAGGGCATAGCTAACTGACCTTTCCGTCAAAGAGAAGGGCGCATCACCAGACCTGGAGCCTGCCACATCGAAGTGGTTAAACCGCTATCCACCAGCGTGAGCTGGTCGGCATACACCTTCGTCCATTTACGTTTCATCTCGTCATATAGCTCACGGTGCGCCCGATTTGGCGTGAATTCGCGTTGCCATTGCACCAGGCGCTCACCCGCTTCAGCAAGGTCGTTAAACAACCCAGCACCGACACCCGCAGCAATAGCACAACCGAGTGCCGTCGCCTCTTTAACGACGGGCACACGCACTGGTAACCCTGTTACATCACTCAGGATCTGGCTCCACAACGCGCCTTTAGAACCCCCGCCTGCAAATACCAATGATTCAAACTGGATGCCGGAAAAACCGGAAATCTGCTCAAGATTGCACGCAGAGACAATCGCAGCATTCTCTTCTAATGCCCGGAATAGTGTCGCTTTATTGCATTTTTCGGGGTCGATTGAGAGGTTAATAAATGACGGTGCTGCGTGATACCACTGTTTGAAATGCATGGCGTCGGAGAAAATCGGCATCACGCCGTGAGAGCCCGCAGGAACTCGCGCAGCCATATCTTCGAGTAGGGCGTAAGTGTCTACGCCAAGCCTTTCTGCCAGCAGTTTTTCTTCAGCGCAGAAAGCATCCCGGAACCAACGCATCGTCAGGCCGGTGAAGAAGCTGATGGATTCCGCCTGCACCATGTTGCTGATGACATGCGGGTTAATGCGGATATTCATCTCTGGATCGGTTTTGATAGCAGGCAGATTCACTACCTGCTGCCAGAACGTACCGCCTAAAACTGCCGCCTGTCCGGCGCGGACTACGCCAAGACCGACACAACCTAGCTGCACATCGCCACCCCCCATAACCACCGGAGTGCCAACCAGTAAACCGCTCTGCTGTGACGCTTCTTGCGTTACTCCACCAAGTACCGTACCGGCTTCTTTAACTGGCGAGAGAATATCTGCCCGCAATCCAGCCATATCCATCAGTGCCGGTTGCCAGTCACGAGTCGCCAGATCGAGCATTCCTGTTGTACCCGCATTAGAAGGATCAACCGCCAGCTCGCCGCTGAGTTTTGCTGCCAGCCAGTCGCTGATCATGGTCACGGTCGCGGCCTGGCGATAAATATCCGGACGGTGATGCGCAAGCCACAACAGGCGCGGCATCGCGCTTAGCGCCAGCGTTTGACCAGAAACATGATAAACCTCGGATTCAAACTGGAAATCGTGGATCTCTTTAAGTTCGCTGACTTCACGGCTGGCGCGGGCATCAACGTTGGCACATGCCCAGATAGGATCGCCGTTACGATCGTAGAGCACGATCCCTTCGCGCATTGAACAGCAGGAAACTGCACTGATAGCACCAGGTGGAAGATGTGCTTTTTGGAGAGCTTCACGAATGCACTGGCAGGCAAGCTGCCAGTTGGTTGAGAGATCAAACTCCATCGATCCGGGGACATCGGTGATGCTTAGATGTTTCCATTCAGCCTGGCCGACGGCAATCTGGTGGCCTGAAGTATCAAAGATGACGGCGCGAATACTGCCCGTCCCGGCGTCTAATGCCAACAAGTAACTCATTGATTATCCCCGCAAGCTAAGGCGAGAGGTTAATCAGCCAAAGCTAACACCGCCCGCGCAGTCTCTTCTTCCGTCACCAGGCCGTTTATTCGCAGGCCTCGAAGTGCGGCATAAATAGCGTCCGCTTTGTCCACGCCTCCCGCGACACCCACAATGGTTGGGAGATGCGCCAGGTCGTCGAGCGTTACGCCAAGCAGTTCGCGGTGAATTTCCAGAGCTTCCACCAGTTCGCCATCCGCTTGCAGGAAATAGCCAAGAATATCGCCCACAGCACCTTTGCGGGCGTACATCAGTTGTTCTCCCTCGCTGATATAACCGGAACGTAAGATAGTCGCATCGCGCTTCTGGTTGATAGCGCCGATACCCACTACTGCGACATCCGCGGCCGTGGCGGCGAGAATGACATCCCGCACGCTCGACTCCATGCGTAAAATCTCTGCCACTTGGGGCGATGAAACCCGCAGTGGTGCCGGAATCATGCTAACGCTACATGCCGCATCCAATTGGCCGATGCCGGTCATGTACGGCCCAACACCGCCGGAAAGTGTCACCAGACGAATCTGTTGCGAGCTAATAAAACCACTCAAATGTTGGAGGCAATTCATCGTTGCCTCACCAAATCCCACCGCCAGCAACTGCCCTGGTTCCAGAATCCCCATCAGTGATTGCGCTGCGCCAATGCCTAACCGCGTGTTCATCGGTGGGGTGTTATGCGCGGGAAGGACACGCGCAATTTTGAGACCGAATCGCTGCTGCAACTGAGTTTCCAGTGCCAGGCATCCTTCAAAACGCGAGTTAATCTGTACGCGAATCACCCCAGATTGACGCCCTTTCTCCAGCAGGCGTGAAATCTTTAAACGTGGCAGCCCTAGCCGCTCACCAATGTCATTCTGTGTCAGGCCGTCGTGGTAGTAAGACCAGGCCACGCGTGCCAATAGCTCTTCTTCGGCCATTGGGAGTGCTGCTAGTTTCCCTTCTTCTGCTGCTCGTTTATCGCTCATAAGTGAACTCTTATTAAAATTTAGATCATATGTTCGAAGGTGCGGGGTAAGAAAATGTGAGGCACACGGCAAAAAGATCATTTTCAGATGCAAATGGTTTAGCTGATCTATTTAAAAATTTTGTGATCTCTGCCCTGTTGTAAAAATTACCCGGCGTCTACGCTTTTGAACATTATTAATTCAATTTCTCTTTTGTTCAATTGTGGAGTGACGATGCCAAACACCACCGCAATGCTTGAAGCACAACAGATAAGCAAACAGTTTTCTGGTGTGAGCGTGCTCAAAGCTATTGATTTTGCTCTGTATGCAGGGCAGGTCCACGCATTGCTGGGCGGTAATGGGGCAGGGAAATCCACACTGATGAAGATTTTTGCCGGTGTGGAAGCCCCAGATAGCGGTGAACTGAAGGTACAAGGCAAAGCATTTGGGCGGCTCAAACCAGGTCAGGCGCATGAGTTAGGCATTTACCTTGTGCCGCAGGAACCGATGCTGTTCCCCAATCTGACGGTGCGCGAGAACATCCTTTTTCGGCTGCCGCGGCTAAACGATATGGAAAAGCGCCTGCAAGAGAAAATGCAGCAGCTTGAATGTCAGATCCCACTTAGCGCTACAGCCAGCACGCTGGAAGTGGCCGATCAACAGATGGTCGAGATCCTGCGTGGTTTAATGCGTGAGGCGAAGATCCTGATCCTGGACGAGCCTACCGCGTCCCTTACACCTGGCGAAACCGAACGGCTATTTCGTCAGATCCGCGCTTTGCAAAGTCTTGGAGTGGGCATTGTATTTATCTCCCACAAATTGCCGGAAATTCGCCAGCTTGCCAGCCATATCTCAGTGATGCGTGACGGTGCCGTAGTGTTACAAGGTGAAACTGCGCAGCTTCTTGATGAGCAGCTGATCAACGCCATGACACCGAACGATCGCCAACACGCGTTAAGCGATACACAAAAATTGTGGCTGGCATTGCCGGGAAATCGTCGCACCGAACCACAGGATTTTCCGGTACTGCGCGTAGAGGAGCTGACCGGTGAGGGATTTATCGATCTTAGTTTTGAACTGTATGCAGGTGAGATCGTAGGCCTTGCTGGACTGGTGGGCTCCGGGCGTACTGAACTGGCAGAAACGCTCTATGGTTTACGCCCGGTTCGCGGTGGGCATATTTATTTAGAAAATCGTGAAATCAGCGGAGATCGTACCAAATCACGGCTAGATCGTGGACTGATTTACTTGCCAGAGGATCGTCAGGTTTCCGGGCTATTCCTTGATGCGCCGATCCGCTGGAACACAGTGGTGCTGAATGAGTCGGGCCTGTGGCAACAAAGCAGGCGCGAGTCCGCGATAGTGGAACGTTACCACCGGGCGCTAGGGATCAAACTCAACGATGCCGGGCAGACGGTGCGCACGCTTTCCGGTGGCAACCAGCAAAAAGTCCTGCTGGCGCGCTGCCTTGAAGCCAATCCGCTGCTGCTCATCATTGATGAGCCAACGCGCGGTGTGGATGTGGCGGCGCGAGCGGATATCTATCAGCTGATCAAAAGTGTGGCGGCGCAAAATGTTGCGGTGCTGATGATCTCATCCGATCTTGATGAATTCAGCGGGCTTGCGGATCGCGTGCTGGTGATGCACCAGGGTGCCATGAATGGTGAGCTACGTAAGCCAGCAATCACTGTGGATCGCATGATGAGTATGGCGTTTGGCGGAGGTAAAGCATGAAAACATTGCTGCGCAACCGTGAACTCAGCGCGCTGCTGGCGATAGTTGCCCTATTTGGCGTGTTGGTCGGACTCAATCACAGTTACTTCAGCTTGCAAACGCTAAGCATGATATTCACCAGCGCTCAGATCCTGATCCTACTGGCGGTAGGGGCTTCGATGGTGATGCTGACGCGCAATATCGACGTCTCCGTGGGGTCTACTGTAGGGCTGTGTGCAATTGCTGTCGGCGTGGCGCTTAACAGCGGCTTCAGCTTGCCGGTATCGATGCTTTTTGCCTTGTTGATTGGCGCGGTGGCGGGTTTCTTTAATGGGATTTTAGTCGTCTGGCTGCGCATTCCCGCGATTGTAGCAACGCTTGGTACGCTCGGGCTTTATCGCGGCGGTATGTTGTTATGGACAGGAGGCAAATGGATTGAAGGACTGCCCCCTAATCTGAAATCGCTCTCCGAACCCGTCGCTTTGGGGATTTCCCCGCTTGGTTTTACGGTTCTTGCTTTAGTGGCTATCGCTGCCTGGGTATTTGCACGAACCGCTTTCGGGCGTGATTTTTACGCTGTTGGCGACAACCTGGCCGCTGCTCGCCAGCTTGGTGTTTCGGTAAACCGCACCCGTCTTATGGCATTCACTTTCAATGGCATGCTGGCGGCTATCGCCGGGATTATCTTCGCTTCGCAAATTGGCTTTGTACCTAATCAAACCGGCAGCGGGCTGGAGATGAAAGCTATCGCAGCTTGTGTGCTGGGCGGTATCTCTCTGCTTGGTGGTACTGGAACGGTCATTGGTGCATTTCTCGGCGCATTTTTCCTCACGCAAATCGACACTGTTCTGGTGCTCTTCAAACTCCCTGCCTGGTGGAATGACTTTATTGCAGGTCTGGTTTTACTCGGCGTACTAGTGCTTGATGGGCGGTTACGCCAGGCACTGGCGCGCCATCAGCGGGCGCAAAAATACAGCCGTTTTGTACCGCCATTACCGGGGGCTAAAAACGTGCGGCCTTTTCCGCGCAAGAAGAAGGATGTAGCGTAAATGAGCAAGCTGAAACTTAACTGGGAAGTGGCGCTATTGCTGATTCTGGTGGCAGAAATTCTGCTGTTCGGTGCAATTAACCCACGCATGTTAGACATCAATATGCTGCTGTTTAGCACCAGCGATTTTATCTGCATCGGCATAGTGGCGCTGCCGCTGACGCTTGTGATCATCAGCGGTGGCATTGATATTTCGCTGGGTTCAACGATTGGCCTGTGCGCTATTGCGCTGGGGGTGATGTTGCAGGCGGGTTTGCCAATATCTGTAGCCATAATTTTGACCCTGGCAGTCGGCCTGCTGTGCGGATTGTTTAATGCGGCATTGATTCACTACACCGGCATCAGCCCGCTGGTTATCACGCTCGGCACGCTTTATCTGTTCGGCGGAGCGGCATTGCTGCTTTCCGGTATGGCGGGTGCGACGGGTTATGAAGGTATTGGTGGCTTTCCGGATGCATTTACCAACTTTGCCAACCTCACTCTTTTCGGCCTGCCCATTCCGCTGGTGATGTTTGCCGTTATCACGTTGATTTTCTGGCTACTGACCCACCGCGCCCGCTTTGGTCGCCATATCTTTCTAATTGGCCAAAACCCGCGTGCGGCGCGTTATGCGGCACTGCCGGTGAACGGCTCACTGTATGGCGTCTACGGCATGGTGGGGTTGGCGTCGGCTATTGCGGCGATTGTGCTGGTTTCGTATTTCGGCTCGGCGCGTTCTGATTTAGGGCGCGATTTGTTAATGCCTGCTTTAACGGCGGCTGTGTTGGGTGGGGCGAATATTTATGGCGGTTCCGGTTCGATTTTGGGAACAGCACTGGCGGCTCTGTTGGTGGGGTATTTGCAACAAGGTTTACAGATGGCTGGCGTGCCTAATCAGGTATCGAGTGCGTTGTCCGGTGCGCTGTTGATTGTGGTGGTCATTGGTCGTTCGGTGAGTTTGCACCGCGAATATCTACAAGCGGCGTGGCGTCGTTTGCGCGGTAACAGAAAACTAACGGGAGTGTGATTATGAAGCAGACAACAAAACGCGTCCTGCAACTCAGTGCATGGGCATTAGCTTTTGGTGTGGTTAGTGTGCAAGCCGCCGACAGGATTGCCTTTATTCCAAAACTGGTTGGCGTGGGCTTCTTTACCAGCGGTGGCAATGGCGCGATGCAGACGGGCAAAGATCTCGGTGTTCCAGTGACTTACGATGGGCCAACTGAACCAAGCGTCTCCGGCCAGGTGCAGCTTATCAACAACTTCGTCAATCAGGGTTATAACGCGATTATTGTCTCAGCGGTTTCGCCTGATGGGCTGTGCCCTGCGCTTAAACGCGCCATGCAGCGCGGGGTAAAAGTGCTGACCTGGGACTCTGATACTAAACCTGAATGCCGCAGTATTTACATCAACCAGGGAACGCCGCAACAGCTCGGTGGCATGCTGGTGGATATGGCGGCCAAACAAGTTACTAAACCTGCGGCCAAAGTTGCATTCTTCTACTCGAGCCCAACGGTGACGGATCAAAACCAATGGGTGAAAGAGGCAAAAGCGAAGATTACGAAGGATCATCCAGAATGGGAAATCGTCACCACACAGTTTGGCTATAACGATGCCACCAAATCTCTGCAAACTGCCGAAGGGATCTTAAAAGCGTACCCGGATCTGGATGCGATCATTGCGCCCGATGCTAACGCATTGCCTGCTGCCGCACAGGCTGCTGAAAACCTGAAACGCACCAATGTTGCGATTGTCGGTTTCAGCACGCCAAACGTCATGCGCCCGTATGTTGAACGCGGAACGGTGAAAGCCTTTGGCCTGTGGGACGTAGTGCAACAGGGTGAAATTGCGGTGAACGTCGCAAATACGTTGCTGAAAAAGGGCGATCTTAACGTTGGTGACACTGTTGATGTGGCTAAAATTGGCAGCCTGAAAGTCGAGCCGAATAGCGTACAGGGCTATCAGTATGAAGCGAAAGGCAACGGTATTGTGCTGCTGCCGGAGCGCGTAGTGTTCACCAAAGAGAACATCGGTAAATACGACTTCTGAGGAGGGAAAAATGGCAGATCTTGATGATATCCGCGAAGGCAAAGATTACGGCATTGGCCGTCCTCAGGAGAACAAAGCGTTTTACCTGAAGGGCAGCGGGGCGCTGGACTGGGGAATGCAGTCGCGCCTGGCGCGAATCTTTAACCCTGATTCCGGGCGCACCGTGATGCTGGCCTTCGACCACGGTTATTTCCAGGGGCCGACGACGGGCCTTGAGCGCATTGATTTGTCGATTGCGCCGCTATTCCCGGAAACGGACGTGCTGATGTGTACGCGCGGTATTTTACGCAGCGTGGTTCCGCCAGCTACCAACAAACCGGTGGTGTTGCGGGCCTCGGGCGGGAATTCAATTCTCAGCGAATTGTCGCGTGAAAGTGTGGCTGTGACGATGGAGGACGCGTTGCGCCTCAACGCCTGTGCGGTGGCGGCGCAGATTTATATCGGCAGTGAATACGAGCATCAGTCGATCAACAACATCATCAAGCTGGTGGACGAAGGCACACGCTATGGCATTCCAACTCTCGCTGTAACCGGTGTGGGTAAGGAGATGGCGCGTGATGCGCGTTATTTCTCGCTTGCCAGCCGAATCGCTGCAGAAATTGGGGCGCAGTTTGTGAAAACCTATTTTGTCGAAGAGGGTTTCGAGAAGGTTGCTGCCAGTTGCCCGGTGCCAATTGTTATCGCCGGGGGTAAAAAATTGCCGGAACAAGAGGCGCTGGATATGTGTTTCCGGGCCATCGATCAGGGCGCATCGGGCGTGGATATGGGGCGTAATATCTTCCAGTCAGACGCGCCGCTCGCCATGCTAAAAGCGGTGAAAAAGGTGGTGCATGAGAATGTCTCCGCCCGTGAGGCGTATCAGTTCTGGCTTGATGAGAAGCATCAGGGAGGCAAAGCATGAACGTGACGCTGGTGGAAATTAATATCAAACCGGAGCGCGTGGACGAGTTTATGGACGTGTTCCGCGCCAATCATGAAGGCTCAATCAAAGAGCCGGGGAATCTGCGTTTTGATGTGTTGCAGGACCCTGATATTGCTACGCGGTTCTTTATTTATGAGGCCTACCAGGACGATGAAGCCGTGCTGGCGCATAAGCAAACGCCGCATTACTTAGCGTGTGTTGATAAGCTTGAAGAGATGATGTCAGAACCGCGTAAGAAGCGGAGTTTTGTGGGGTTATTGCCTTAGGGTTTGATACAACTGAGGTAAGTTTAGAGAGATTTTTGTCGATACGTCTTTATAATGATGCGCATACTTTGATGGCACCTTTTGCCGGGTGCAATTTTATATTTATCAGGGATGATTACCGTGATGAAGATTTTTATCGTAAACCTTGAAGGCTCTGTTGAAAGAAGACAATCCATCTCTTTACAGTGCGAGAAATTAGGCCTTCCTTTTGAAATATTTAATGCTGTAGACGGCAGGAAATTTTCTCAAGAAGAACTCGCAGCCGTGACTCAAAAGGACTGCTATGCAGTTAAGCCAGGTGAGGTAGGTTGCGCTCTCAGTCATATTTATATTTATCGTAAAATGATTGATGAAGGAATAAAAACAGCGCTGATTTTAGAAGATGATGCATTGCTATCAGACATAGTTAAAACGTTAGTAGAGGTTGACCCATTAGCTAACTATAACGATGAACCGAAAGTATTGTTATTGAGTAAAACAAATAGAATTATAGATAAAAAAATTCTGGATATTAATCATCAATATGCAATTTATCCTGTTTACCATGCAACCACCACTCATGCTTATATGATTAATCTTGAGGCCGCTCGTAACCTGGAAAAATTACTTTTCCCTGTATGGATGGTTGCAGATAAGTGGCAGCTTTTCGAAGACTATTCAGCGATTAAGACGTTAGCAGTTTATCCTGAGCCAGTAACTTTAGCTGAACATGCGCAACAATCTGTTATTCTTGAAGATGGTATTGATGAGAACCATATAAAGAAAAAGAAAGAAATATGGTTAAAGATTATGGCCAACAGACCATTCAAAGTAAAAGTTAGAAATCGTCTGCGTCGTATGTTCACACCCTTATTTTACAAAATAATTAACGTGAAAAAATTGAGAGCGCAAGAGCAATAGTTCCATAGGAACTATTGCTCTAGTTGCTAATCAGCTATTCCTGCCATTTCACGCTTTGTTACACGTAATCCCTGCAAAGCCTTCCTCGCACAGCCCAACACATGTTCACACTGCTCAATCGTGATAGTCAGTGGAGGCTCAACACGAATGGTTTTCGAATTGTTGAGCGTTCCGGCGACCAGCACCTGCTGGCGGAACATTTCGCTGGCAAAGTTATAGCCAATTTCGTTGTCGCTAAACTCGATGGCAATCAACAAACCTTGCCCGCGGGCATCAACCACCAGTTCCGGAAACTCGCGTTTCAGAGCCTGGAAGCCATCCACCAACAGTTGTCCTTTCTGTTGCGCTTGTGCCGGTAGATTCTGCTCAAGCAGCACATGAATGGTTGCAAGTGCAGCCGCGCAGGCCAGCGGGTTGCCGCCAAATGTTGTGGTGTGCAGGAAAGGATTATCAAACAGCACAGAAAATACTTCTTCTGTCGCAACGGTGGCACCAATCGGCATTACGCCACCGCCGAGTGCTTTGGCGAGGCATAAAATATCAGGCTGCACGTTCTCATGTTCACAGGCGAACATTTTGCCCGTACGTCCCATACCGGTTTGCACTTCATCAAAAATCAGTAGTGCGCCAAATTCGTCACATAATTTACGAACCGCCGGTAAATAACCTGCTGGTGGGATAATCACGCCGCCTTCACCTTGAATAGGTTCAAGGATTACGGCCGCGACATCATCGCCGGTTTTACGGCATTCGCTTAACATAGTACGCATCGCGTCTATATTGCCGAACGGAACATGCCTGAAACCCGGAAGTAACGGCATAAACGGTTTACGGAAAGCCGATTTTGCTGTTGCTGACAACGCCCCGAGAGATTTGCCATGAAATGCGCCACTGGCTGCGATAAAGGTAAATTTCCCGCGTGGAGATTGATAGGCCTTGGCGAGTTTAATCGCGGCTTCAACCGATTCTGTACCGCTGTTGCTAAAGAAGCTGTATTTGAGTTTACCCGGAGTGAGGGTCGCGAGTGTTTTGGCAAGCATCGCCCGTAAAGGGTCGAGCAGCTCCTGACTGTGCAGGGGTTGTTTTTCTAGCTGATGCTGTACGGCGGATACCACTGTTGGATTACGGTGCCCCACGTTAAAAATGCCGAACCCACCCAGACAATCTAAATATTCCTTACCCTGGGTGTCGACAAGCGTATTTAAACTACTCGCTTGCCACTCTACGGCTCCGTAATCCCCGCCGGCGGTCACTGATTTGCGATACTCAAGAAAACCCGGATTCACATGCTGTTGGAAGTTTTCGATAACCTCTCGGTTTAGCGCTTTCATCTCCTCATGGGTGAGTGTCTTCTTTTCGATGATGTTCAAAGCGTGCGCTGTGCAGGCAAGAGCCGAAGCGCTAGTCGGTAACCTGTTCAAAATGTGCTCCTGGGAATGGCGTATCACGCGATACACATAACAAGTATTGCAGGGAATACGCCACTTCGCTTCCCCTAACAAAAATCAGGATAAACGATCTGGGGGATTTGGGATTGCGTAATAATTAATCACAAAGGGTCACGTTTTGCGGCTAAATATGCTGGTCAGAGGCGAGTTTGCTATGTGATATCTGGTTTTATTGCACCATAACCATGCGTCATGCTGCTTATTGGTGCGTTTACAGGTTGCCGCTTACGCGGCATCCATGCGGTGCTCACCTCGCACCAGAGCGGCGCGGTCAAACTCATGTTTAATGATGCCGCCTGCCATATATGCTGCGCGGTCCGACATATGCGCAATCACATCGGCATCATGGCTAACGAGCAGATAGGTCATGCCGAACTGTTGTTTGAGGCGATTTAACAGATTGAGAATTTCGGCCTGCACCGACATATCGAGTGCCGAAGTGGGTTCATCAAGCAGCAGAATTTTAGGCCGCAACAGCAGCGCTCGGGCAATGGCCACGCGTTGGCGCTGCCCGCCGGAAAGCTGGTGCGGATAGCGCTTCATTGCATCCGTTGGTAGCCCTACCTGTAGGAGCGCCTCTTCCACGCGATCGGCTATTTGCACTTCCCCATGAATCGTTAGCGGCTCAGCAAGCGTGCGGTAAATGTTGTGATTAGGATGCAAAGAGGCATACGGGTCCTGAAACACCATTTGCACGTTGCGGCGCAAATCACCCTGAAAACGCACGCCGGGTTTAATTACCCCATCCAGCAGTTTTACGCCACCTTGCCACTCGCGTTGTAAACCCGCGAGGACGCGCAAAATAGTAGATTTCCCACACCCTGATGCGCCAATTAAACTGAATGTTTCCCCTGAATTAATAGCGAAACTGGCATCGCGAACGGCGGTTTTGGTCTGGCCTTTCGCGCTAAATTGCACGCATAGATTACTGACTTCAACGATCGCCATGATGTTCTCCCTGTAAATTCTGGCTGCGGTCTAAAGTCGGTAGCATCATGCCGTAAGTTGCAGCGTTAGGGCGGCATGTCCAGAGCGTACGGGTATAAGGATGTGTTGCTGTGGCAAGCTGACTGGCTGCCATCTCATCCACTTTTTGTCCCTGATACATCACCAGTACACGTTGGCAATGCTGTGCAACAAGCGGCAGATCGTGGCTTATCAGCAACATTGCCATCTGGCGCTGCTCGCACTGTTCAACCAGCAGTTCCAGAATCTGGTTGCGCAGACGAGCATCCAGCGCAGAAGTCGGTTCGTCGGCGATCAACACTTTTGGATTGTTGACCAGAGCGATTGCGATCATCACGCGTTGCCCCATGCCGCCGGAGAGTTCTGCCGGGTAGCGTGACAGCACATTTTCCTGTAACCCAACAGCGCCGATCACTTCATGGATCCGCTCACGGCGCTGTGAACCAGATAGCTTTTGATGCAAGCGCAGTGCTTCATCAATTTGCTGTGCAACGCTTTTCACCGGGTTGAGTGCGTAGCGCGGGTCTTGTAAAACCATCGCGATATCATTACCACGCAGGCGTTGCCAGTCACGGTTACGCATACTGAGCAGATCGTTATCTAATACTTTGAGCTGAGTTGCGCTTACCTTGCCCGGTTTACGCACCAGACCCATTAACGCTCTGGCGGTCATCGATTTACCCGATCCCGATTCGCCTACCAATGCCAGTCGTTCGTTACCTAGCGTGAATGAGAGATTATTCACGACCCGAGCGCCCGGATAATCAATGTTTAATCCACTGACTTCAATACGATTCTCAGTCATTTCCAGGCTCCAGCACGTCGCGTAATCCATCACCCAGTAAGTTAAACGCCAGGCTGCTAATCAAAATGGCGGTACCTGGAATTGCGGCAATCCACCACTGATCGAAAATAACCTGCATACCGTCAGCGATCATCGACCCCCATTCTGCCATTGGCGGTCTGGCTCCCAGGCCTAAGAAACCTAACCCGGCTGCGGCTAGAATAATCCCGGCTAAGTCGAGCGCCAGGCGCACAATCGCCGAAGGTAAACACAGCGGCAGAATGTGACCTGCTAAAAGGCGCGTTCCACGAATTCCCATCATTTCTGCGGCGGCGAGATAGTCGCTATGGCGCAGACGCTGAATTTCGCTCCGGGCCTGACGTGCATAGGCAGGCCAGGTGGTGAGTGCCAGCGCCAGAGCGCCATTCACAAGGCTTGGGCCAAGCATTGCCACAAAAGCAAAGGCCAGAATCAGGCGTGGCATCGACATAACGACGTCGGTAAAACGCATTAACACACGCTCCAGCCAACCGCCGTAATAGCCCGAAAGAATACCGATCAGCAGCCCAACGGGGAGCGTTATCACTGTGACCAGCAACACCAGGCCAAGAGCAGGGCGTGAGCCATAAATCAGACGTGAGAGCAGGTCGCGACCATAGCTATCGGTGCCCAACCAGTGCTGAGCATTGGGTGCCTGCAGACGTGCTGCGGCATCCTGCCAGTTCGGATCAAACGGTGCGAGTAGCGGAGCGAAGATGGCAATCAGCACTAGCAGGGTAATGATGATTAACCCGCACAGTGCCGCCGGTGAGCGCAATGTGCGGCGTAAAAAGAGATAAGACGGCATTAGCGCACCCTCGGATCGGTGACACGCACCAGCACGTCAGTCAGATTGTTGATAATGACAAACGACACGCCAATCAACAGTGTGCCGCCCATAATCGCTGTGGTGTCGCCCGCAAATAGAGCGGTGGTGAGATAGCGCCCAATACCCGGCCAGGAAAAGACCGTTTCAGTCAGTACCGCACCTTCAAGCATGCTGGTGTACGCCAGCGCAATAACCGTAAACAATGTGCCGCGAATATTGGGCAGCACATGGCGCACCAGAATCGCCATCTCCCCGGCGCCTTTGGCGCGTGCCAGCGTGATGTACTCTTTGTTCATTTCGCTCAGACAAGCGGTACGTGTGAGGCGGGTAATACTGGCCAGCGAATAATAGGCAAGTAGTAACACGGGTAACGTGAGGTGATTGATAGCATTCAGGAAGGCATCACGATCGCCAGATAGCCAGGTATCGACCAACACAAAGCCTGTTTTGGCCTCCACGCTGTACTGATAAATATCGTCCAGACGCCCCGGCCCGGCACTCCATTGAAGCCGTGCATAGAAAAACGCCAGCATCAGTAGACCCAACCAGAAGATAGGGACTGAATTGCCAAGCAGTGTGAACGTGCGCACTGCTAAATCCCATGGTGAGCCGGCAAATCGAGCACAAAGCACACCAAAAATAACGCCCATAACGCTGCCAATAATCAGCGCGAGGGTCGCAAGTTCAAGTGTTGCCGGGAAGGCGGCGAGTAAATCGTGTAATACAGGCTGCCCAGTGGCGCTGGCGGTGCCTAAATCTCCATGAGCAAGACTGGTCAGGTAATGCCAGAACTGAACGGGAAGGGGCTGGTCCAGACCAAGCTGGTGGCGCACCTGATCGTAAGTGGCCTGGCTTGCATGATCGCCAACGATTTGCAGTACACGATCCACTGGAGAAAGTGCCGACAGGGCAAAAGTGATAAGCAGTAAACCGATAATCGTTAGCGCCAGGGTAAACAGCCCCTGGAGCAGCGTCAACAATGAGCGGCTTAAGCGACTCGAGGCTGAAAGGGTGGAGATGTCTGACATGCGGAACTCTTCTTAAACATATTTCGCGGATTGTCTCCTTCCCCCTATAAGAGAAAGGAGACAAAGCAGTTATTTGCTCACTCGATCGTAATACACCATATCCGCATTCAAACCTTGCTGGTAGCCCTTCACATTCTCACGCACCACGATCTGGGTTTTACCCTGATCAACAAATACGTACGGCGAATTGTGCTGAACTTCTTCCTGTATTTTTTTATACAGATCCAGGCGTTTCGCCGGGTCAGCTTCCGCAACTGCGGCCAGAGTTTGCTTGCTCAACTCCGGGATTTGCCAGCCGTTTAAACCTGCAACGGTACTTGCTTTGCCATCGTTATAAGCAAAGGCACTGGCGTTGGAGTGGGCGTCAAAATAATCCGGGATCCACAGACGAATTGCCGCCTGATGCTGTTTAGCACGAACACGAGCGTACACCTGGCTGCCCGCGGCTGGCAGAAGATCAATCTTCACACCGCCCTGAGCAAAGCTTGCCTGCATAGACTGCGCGATGGTGATAAACGGTGGTTTATTTTCTACATCCAGCGTGAAGTGCGCGTCTTTGATACCTGCTTTGGCGAGGATCTCTTTCGCTTTTGCCGGGTCAAATTTGAATGGATTGTTGTCCAGAGCCCCGGCGAAACCAACCGGCAAGAAACTTTGGTGAATAAAGTACTGGCCTTTCAACAGATCTTTGGTGATGCCCTGGTAATCCACCAGATAACGAGAGGCTTCCCAGAGGGCAGGGTTTTTCAGCAACGGATTTGCATCGTTACCCGCATTGAACACCATATAGTTCTGCTCGGCAGAAGGGATGCTCAGCACTTTGACGCCCGGTTTTCCTTCGAGCGCGCTGGTCTGATCCGCACCCAGGTCACGGGCAATATCCGCGTCACCTTGCTGAATCAGCAAGCGGCGAGCGGCAGGGTCTGGCACGTTTTTAATAATGATATTTTTAACTTTAGGCGCGTCACCCGGTGAGGTTGGGTTCGCGTCTAACACAATGGCCTGATGCGGCTGGTAAACACGCATCTTGAATGGGCCACTGCCCGCAGAGTGCATTTTCAGCCATTCGTTGCCGAAATCACCCGCTTTCGCGTTCGGGGTAACGGCTTTTTCATCCACGATAGAGGCAATCGGCGTGGAGAGAATATTCAGTGCTACCGCCGGGCTAACATCAGCCGTCCAGTGCAATTCCAGCGTGTGGTCATCGACCTTTTTCAACTGGCTGGCGATGTTGTCTGGCTGCCAGCCCAGGACGTTAAGGATAAACGCCGGGGACTTATTGAGCGTAACTGCACGGGTATAAGAGAAGATCACGTCTTCAGGGCGCAGCGGATTGCCCGATGAGAATTTGGCATCCGGGCGCAGTTTAATGGTCAGTTTTTTGTTAGCCGCATCGCCCTGCCATCTTTCAGCCAGCACCGCGACCACTTTAGCCGGGTCTTCACGGTCGGCCTGCACCAGGCGCTGGTAAAGGCTCGGCACCGTTTGAATGCTCGACAGTTCATTCGCTTCAGCAGGATCAAGGCTGACGATATCGTCCAGTCCCTGGGCAACAATTAAAGTATTTGGCGGTGT
The DNA here is from genome assembly GCF_021283185.1 of Buttiauxella cochleicola. NCBI lineage: Bacteria > Pseudomonadati > Pseudomonadota > Gammaproteobacteria > Enterobacterales > Enterobacteriaceae > Buttiauxella > Buttiauxella cochleicola. Next base: position 227,977 of record NZ_JAJSOS010000003.1, on the reverse strand, counting down.
GGCGGCAAAGCTGCTTGCGGAGATTGCAGCTAAGAGCATTAACGGCAGTATTTTTCTTTGCATATTGCACCCTGCGTAAAAGAGAGGAATTCTTTATGAGTTGTTATTCGCGGACTGGGTTACGTTAGGTGAGTAATGGATATTCACAAAGTCCAAATAATACTTTGCTTATAAACATAAGGTATAACCCATTCCCACCAGGAATGAGCTGTCTCTTATACGCAACTTACTCGAGCAATTTTGTCAGAGTGAGATCTGTAAGCCTCGTTGATTTTCCGTTCACCCGTGCGTTCAGTTATCTCTTTAATTCCTGCACACGGTGAACGTATCAAGGGATTAACGCCAATCCCTTGATAATCCAGGCGCCCGGTCATTAAATTGCCGCTGCGCGGTAAACCCCAGCTTATCCCCAACATCACGGTCGTTCGCGACTCGTTCCCGACGATCGCTCTCTTTCGCTGCTCCCGGCAGCTCAACCCTGACTTATGGGGAACACTGGGGCAATTTATACCGGGAACAAGGTCAAAACCGGCTCGGTGCTGTCTTTGGGTTTTGACGTTGACCTTAGGTTCCGGCTTCAATCGCGCCGTTTTTCACCCTTCAGTCGGGGTCACGTGGCCGGGAGCCACGTGAGTGAGCGATCGTCGGACAAAAATGTCAGGAACATTTTTGAACAACGCTTGCGTTGGCCACGAAGTGGTTCGGCACAGGGATGTGCCGAATAAACGAGTCGCGAACGACCGCGAATGTTGGGTGAAAAACGGTGTTTACCGCTTGCGGCGATTGATTTGCCGGGAGTCCGGGTTCTTAGGGTGGCGACGGTGGCCACCCTAAGACGTTCACCGGTACAGTGGCCACATGAAACACTGAACACCGGGTGAACGGAACTGTCTCACGACTCACGGAGATGTGACTAAGAGACAGAGGTGTAAGCGGTAATGCAGAAATGAAAACGCCGGGCATATACCCGGCGTCCTTATAGCAGTCAAAATTGTATCAGTCAGAAATTACTCGTTGATGCGCGGGTGCTGATCCACCAGATTGGTACGCTTCGCCTGTAATTCTTCAATCTCACGGTCGATATCTTCGATTTTTTGCTCGATGTTATCGTGGTGTTCCTGAACAATTTCACGCGCTTCGGCGATATCAGAGGCCGCAGGTGTTGCGCCTTTTAACGGTTTATTCGCCGTCTCTTTCATCGTCAATCCAGTAATCAAACCGACAACCGCCACCACCATCAGATAATACGCTGGCATCATCAGGTTTTCGGTCGATTCCACTAACCACGCCGCAACCGTTGGGGTCACACCCGCAACCAGCACCGAAATATTAAAGGCACTGGCTAAGGCACTGTAACGAATATGCGTCGGGAACATGGCGGGCAGAGTCGAAGCCATCACCCCGGTGAAGCAGTTCAGCACGACTGCCAGAATCAGCAGCCCGGCGAATATCAGCCCCAGCACATTACTGTTAATCAGAATAAAGGCCGGGATCGCCAGAACAAGCAATGCCAGGCTACCGACGACGATAAATGGACGGCGGCCAAAACGGTCACTCAGTAGGCCAATCATCGGCTGCACAAACAGCATCCCAATCATAATGGCGATGATGATTAACACGCCGTGTTCTTCGGAATAATGCAGGTTGTGCGACAGGTAGCTCGGCATGTACGTGAGCAACATGTAGTAAGTCACGTTGGTCGAAATCACGATACCGACACAGGTCAGCAGGCTGCGCCAGTGTTTGGTCGCAATCTCCTTGAACGAGACTTTTGGGCCATCAGTCAGACCTTCTTTATCGCCTTGTTCAAGCTTTTCGATGTGCTGCTGGAACGCTGGAGTTTCTTCCAGTGCATGGCGCAGATACAGGCCGATAATCCCTAATGGTAACGCCAGGAAGAACGGCAGACGCCAGCCCCATTCAAGGAAGTTAGCTTCACCGACGATAGCGGTAATCAGCACCACGACACCCGCACCACAGACAAAACCGGCGATGGAACCGAAGTCCAGCCAACTGCCCATAAAGCCGCGTTTACGGTCTGGTGAGTATTCGGCGACAAATATCGAAGCACCAGTGTATTCACCACCCACTGAGAACCCTTGCGCCATTTTCGCAAGTAACAACAGGATTGGCGCCCAGATACCAATAGTCGCGTACGACGGAATCAGGCCAATACAGAAGGTACTCAATGACATAATGATGATGGTAATGGACAGGATCTTCTGGCGCCCATATTTGTCACCGAGCATGCCGAAGAACAGGCCACCCAACGGGCGAATCAGGAAGGGAACGGAGAAGGTACCCAGTGCGGCAATCATCTGCACACTAGGGCTGGCATCCGGGAAGAAAACCTTACCGAGGGCGTAAGCAACAAAGCCGTATACGCCGAAATCAAACCATTCCATCGCATTGCCAAGCGAGGCGGCGGTAATTGCCTTTTTAAGGCGACTATCGTCGATGATGGTGACGTCACTGACCTTAATAGGTCTGACTTTCTTTTTCCTTTTTAACATTATTATCCTCTTTTTCCTTGCGGGGGCGAAACGGCCCCGTACTAAGTGTAGTGTGCCGATTGCAAATTGAAGGTCAAAACTCCAGCACTTAGCGTCACTATGACATTTTCATTAATAACTTCATGAAATTAATGGGAAATGTGCTCCCCATCCAAAATCATTATAAAAAATATGGCTTAGTTAAAAAAGTGTGATCGCCGTCAAGTTTAACCGCTAAAGTAAAATTTTGCAGCGCCGAAATAACAATACAACTAAAAATATTAACAATTGGATAACCTGCCAAGGGAGTTGCTATGACTGCGCGCGCGGCTGCTACACAGCATGAATACCTGCTTGATGACGACACGACATTGATGTCGACAACCGATTTAAAAAGCACAATCACCCATGCGAACGACGCATTTGTGCAGGTGAGTGGTTACCAGCTTCATGAACTCACCGGGCAGCCCCACAACCTCGTGCGGCATCCCGATATGCCCAAAGCCGCCTTTGCCGATATGTGGTTCACCCTGCAAAAAGGAGAACCCTGGACCGGTATCGTTAAAAATCAGCGCAAAAACGGCGACTATTACTGGGTAAGGGCGAATGTTGTGCCGGTGGTTCGCAATGGCAAGACGACGGGCTATATGTCAATTCGCACTAAAGCGAAGCCTGAAGAGATCGCCGCGGTCGAGCCGCTCTATAAAGCGCTCAAAGAAGGGCGCTGCAAACGTAGCCTGTTTAAAGGCCTGGTTTTGCGTAAAAGCTGGCTGGGGAAATTACCCGCGTTACGGCTGCGGGGCCGTATTCGTATGATCATGAGTTGCGTGTTTGTGCTGATGATGGCCGCTTCTTTATCGTTAGGTCTGGGTTCGCTTCCGGTGTTGATTAGCGCGCTGGCGAGTGTGGTGGCTTGCTTGCTGCTCGAATGGCAAATTGCCCGCCCGTTGGAAAATGTCGCCCGCCAGGCGCTGGAAGTCGCCACCGGAAATCAACAGCGTGTGCAGCATCTTGCGCGAACGGATGAAATTGGTATGACGCTGCGTGCCATTGGCCAGCTAGGTTTGATGTGCCGCTGGCTAATTCATGATGTCAGCCATCAGGTTGAGAACGTGCGCAGCGGCAGCGAAACGCTGGCCCAGGGCAATGTGGAGCTCAATGAGCGCACGCGCCAGTCGGTGGTCAACGTGCAGCAAACCGTTACCACTATGGGCCAGATGGCGGTGTCGGTGCAGAACAATTCAGAAACTGCCGCAGCCGCTGATAAGCTTTCAAGTTCCGCGAGCGAGGCCGCAGCCCACGGTGGCAAGGCGATGGAAACTGTTGTGACTACCATGGATGACATCGCCGACAGTACGCAACGTATCGGCTCCATTACCAGCCTTATCAATGACATTGCCTTCCAGACCAATATCCTGGCGCTTAACGCGGCGGTGGAAGCAGCACGAGCCGGAGAGCAGGGCAAAGGCTTTGCTGTAGTTGCCGGAGAAGTGAGAAACCTGGCGCAACGCAGTGCCACGGCGGCAAACGATATCCGCAAACTGATTGATGCCAGCGCCAGTAAAGTACAGTCCGGCACCGTTCAGGTTCACGCCGCGGGGCGCACCATGAATGACATTGTGGAGCAGGTGCGCAACGTCACGCAGTTGCTGGGGCAAATTAGCCACGCCACTTCCGAACAGGCGGAAGGGCTTTCTGATTTAACGCGTGCGGTCGCAGAACTGGACGCCATCACGCAGAAAAATGCGGCGCTGGTCGAAGAAAGCGCAGAAGTGTCGGCGATGGTGAAACATCGGGCAACGCGTCTGGAAGATGCCGTGACGGTTTTGCATTGATGTTAAATGGCACATTTTTCACCCCATGTCGGTGGATTATTAGCTAGTCTGGGACTAATTGAATTTTTACTCACGACCCTATCAATGGAGAGCGTTATGACTCAGTCGTCCCAGATTAACCGCCGCTTTGTGCTGGCGAAACGCCCGCAAGGCATGCCGACCAGTCAAGATATCAAGCTGGAAGAAGCGCCTGTCCCGCAACCCGCTGCAGGACAATTACTGCTGCGTACGCTCTATTTATCTCTTGATCCGTATATGCGCGGGCGTATGGATGATGCCGAGTCTTATTCCGCACCGCTGGCTATTGGCGATGTCATTGGTGCAGGCACCGTCTGCCGTGTCGAAAAATCTCAACATGCGGACTATAAAGATGGCGACCTGGTTCTGGCCTATACCGGCTGGCAGGATTACGCGTTGTCTGATGGCAGCGATGTGCAAAAACTCGATCCGAATATGCAGCACCCTTCATATGCGCTTGGTTTGCTCGGCATGCCTGGTTTTACCGGGTATATGGGGCTGACCGATATTGGCCAGCCAAAAGCCGGAGAAACCGTGGTGGTCGCGGCAGCCAGCGGTGCAGTGGGTTCGGTTGTCGGGCAAGTGGCAAAACTGCTGGGCGCAAAAGTCGTAGGGATTGCAGGGGGCGCGGATAAATGCCGTTACGTCACTGAAACGCTGAAATTTGACGCCTGCATTGACCACAAAGCCCCGGATTTTGCCGAACAGCTGAAAAAAGCCTGTGACAAAGGCATTGATGTCTATTTTGAAAATGTCGGCGGCGCCGTGTTTGATGCGGTTCTGCCACTGCTGAACACCAAAGCACGTGTGCCGGTATGTGGTGTTATCAGCCAGTACAACGGGGCTAATAGTGCGTTTGAACAGGACAGATTACCGCTGCTGATGGGCACGATCCTTAAAAAACGCCTGCGTGTGCAAGGCTTTATTATTTCTCAGGATTACAGCGACAGTTACCCGCAATTCTTTAAGCAGATGAGCCAGTGGCTGGCGGAAGGAAAAATCCAGTTCCGCGAAGATATTGTTGATGGCCTGGAACACAGCGTGGAAGCATTCCGCGGTTTGTTGAGCGGCAAGAACTTTGGCAAGGTGATTGTTAAAGTCGCAGAGTGATGTATAAAGCGGCGCAGTTCGCGCCGCTTTTATTTATCTTTAAATGGCCCGTCAATCACTGAATTTCTCGCTAACAAATCCGATGTGAACACATTCTCTTTCGACAAATATCCACCATCTAGCATCGATATTAAGCGGTTGATCACCTCGCTTATCATATCGCTCACCGGATCTTTGATACTGGTTAAAGCAGGTGAGAGATAAGGTGCGGTAGGTATATTATCGAAACCGATAATTGATATTTCATGAGGAACAGAAATACCCATATCGTTTAATTGTTTCATTGCACCAACCGCCATTTCATCGTTACTGGCGAGGATTGCGCTGATCTTGTTTTTGCGCGCAAGCAACGTTTCAACTGCCGCCACTCCGCTGGCTGGCGTCCATTTTCCTTGTGCAATCAGATCTTCATTTACACCAATATCATATTGATTTAATGCTTCTTTATAGCCTGATAAACGCTCAATAGCGGTAGGGGAGTCCATTGAGCCGGTAATAAAGGCAATATCGCGATGCCCGCGCTCAATAAGATATTTTGTTGCCTGGAAACTGGAGCCTTTATGATCACAAAAAACGCAGTGGCTTTGGTTTTTTCTTAATTTTCGGTTAACCACCATAATGGGTTTTTTATGCTGCTCAATAATCAAATCCATTTCATCAATGGTTAAAAAACGCGGGTAAATAATGACCGCATCGCAGCGTAAATCGAGCAGAAACTGAATAGCTTCCCTTTCTTCCTGCGCACTGTGTTTACCATCGACCAGAATAAGCTGGCGACCATTGTCTTCTAATTTCTTCGCCGCCTGAGAAAGTATTTCGCTGAAATAACTGCCGTGATAAAGCGTGTTGGTGACCACTAAACCAATGCATTCCGATTTATTGGTCGCCAGATTACGTGCCAGTAAATTGGGCCGATACCCCGCCTCCTCAATGGCTTTGTAGACCTGCTCTTTCGTGGCTTCGCTGACGTATCCCTTCCCGGACAGAACACGTGAAACAGTGGCTTTTGAGACACCGGCTTTTTTTGCCACTTCTAGCATTGTCGACATTGGAGCTTCCTGGCTTTTATGAATGCGGCCATTTTACACATTCCGCGGCGACAAAATACTGCCCCATACCCGTCATATTTCAAGCTGCTTCTTTGTTGGCTGCGTGATCTCGCCCGGGTCACTTACTTAAGTAAGCTCCCAGGGACTCATTCCCTTGCCGCCTCGAAGCAACTCGAATTATTTAGGGTATGAAAGCGGTGTTAGTGGCCTTAAAAGGCTGGTTATGGCGATCGTAATCACAAAATTAACAATATGTAAAATTAGTGTTTGATCTGTTTGTTTTGCCTGGTCAATCTAATGTGGAACCGGTTACCTATTTCTCGGACTCCCTACAAGTCGATGCGGTGTCACCGGAAAATATATTCATAACATCATGAATTTAAATAAAAAGAGTGATAACTCATGGCTAAGAATTATGCGGCAGTATCTCAGTCGATAGTCGACGCAATTGGTGGCGCAGGTAACGTTGGCGCGGTGACTCATTGCATGACGCGTTTGCGGTTCGTACTAAATGACGACAGCATCGTAGATACTGCAAAACTGAAAGCTATCAATGGCGTGATGGGTGTTGTTCGTAGTGAAAATCAGTGCCAGGTGATTATCGGTAACACGGTTTCTCAGGCCTACGCTGAAGTGCTAAAACTCCTGCCAGAAGGTATGCAGCCAGCCGAGCCTGCACAAGGGAAAGGCAAAATCACCCTGAAACGCATTGGTGCCGGGATTCTGGATGCATTGATTGGCACCATGTCACCGCTGATTCCAGCCATTATTGGCGGCTCGATGGTGAAATTGCTCGCCATGATTCTGGACATGACGGGCGTCTTTGAAAAAGGCTCCTCAACACTCGTCATTCTGAATGTGATTGGTGATGGCGCGTTCTTCTTCCTGCCAGTCATGGTCGCGGCTTCTGCGGCGGTTAAATTCAAAACCAATATGTCGCTGGCTATCGCCATTGCTGGCGTGCTGGTTCACCCAAACTTTGTTGATTTGATGGCGAAGGCAGCACAAGGCCAACACGTTGAATTTATGGGGATGTCGGTCACTGCGGTGAAATACACTTATACCGTTATCCCAGCGCTGTGCATGACATGGATTCTCTCTTATATCGAAAGATGGGTTGATCGCATTACACCTGCAGTAACGAAAAACTTCCTCAAACCGATGCTGATTGTGCTTATCTCCGCACCGATTGCCATCATGCTAATTGGTCCGTTGGGTATCTGGATTGGTACCGGTATTTCATCACTGGTTTACACCATTCATAGCTATTTGGGCTGGCTGTCGGTTGCGATTATGGGCGCGCTGTGGCCGCTGCTGGTGATGACCGGCATGCACCGTGTATTTACACCATCTATTATTCAAACCATCGCAGAGACAGGCAAAGAAGGGATGGTTATGCCATCTGAAATCGGTGCCAACTTGTCACTCGGCGGTTCATCTCTGGCTGTTGCATGGAAAACGAAAAACCCGGAATTGCGCCAGACGGCGCTGGCTGCAGCAGCATCGGCGATTGTGGCGGGGATTTCTGAACCTGCACTTTACGGTGTGGCGGTGCGTCTGAAACGTCCACTGATTGCGGCACTTATCAGTGGTTTTGTATGCGGTGCGGTCGCCGGAATTGGCGGGCTTGCGAGCCATTCAATGGCCTCACCAGGCTTATTTACCAGCGTGCAGTTCTTTGACCCGGCGAATCCAATGAGCATCGTATGGGTGTTTGGCGTGATGATCCTGGCGGTTGTGCTCTCTTTCTTCCTGACACTGTTACTGGGCTTCGAAGATATCCCGGTTGAACAAGAGCAAAGTAAAGAGAAAGAACAAGTACAGCCAAACGCCGTTGTTGCATCCGTAAGCGCTAATTAATTTAGAAGAGGAATCTCATGAGCGAATCTATATTTCCGAAGGATTTTTTATGGGGCGGTGCGATTGCGGCGAACCAGGCTGAAGGCGCATATCTTGAAGGCGGTAAAGGGCTAACCACGGTTGATACCATCCCGCATGGTAAAGACCGTATGTCGGTAAAACTGGGTATCGAAAAGCGTTTTAGCTTGCGTGATGACGAATACTACCCGAGTCATGTCGGTATCGATTTCTATCATCGTTACAAAGAAGACATCGCGCTGATGGCCGAAATGGGTTTCACCGTATTTCGTACTTCCATTGCCTGGAGCCGTATTTATCCGAATGGCGACGAGTTAACACCTAATGCGGAAGGCATCGCTTTTTACCGTGACATGTTTGCCGAGTGCAAAAAACAGGGCATCGAACCGCTGGTCACGCTGTGCCATTTCGATGTGCCAATGCATCTGGTGAAAGAGTATGGTTCCTGGCGTAACCGCAAAATGGTGGAGTTTTTCACCCGCTATGCGCGCACCTGTTTTGAAGCGTTCGATGGACTGGTGAAGTACTGGCTCACTTTCAACGAAATCAATATCTTGCTGCACAGCCCATACTCTGGCGCAGGTCTGGTATTCGAAGAAGGCGATAATAAAGAACAAGTGAAGTACCAGGCGACGCACCACGAACTGCTGGCAAGCGCCCTGGCGACCAAAATTGCCCACGAAGTGAATCCGAACAATCAGGTTGGCTGTATGTTAGCGGGTGGGAATTTCTACCCGTACTCCTGCAAGCCTGAAGATGTCTGGGCGGCGCTGGAAAAAGACCGTGAGAACCTATTCTTTATTGATGTACAGGCGCGTGGTGCTTATCCGGCTTATACCAAACGCTTGTTCCGCGAGAAAGGTTTTGAGCTTGAAGTGCAGCCTGGTGATGACGAAATCCTTAAAAATACCGTCGATTTTGTCTCATTCAGTTACTACGCTTCGCGTTGCGCTTCGGCCGATATGAACGATCAAAACAGCAATGCGGCAAACATCGTGAAATCCCTGAAAAACCCCCATATTCAAGCGAGTGAATGGGGGTGGGGTATTGATCCTCTGGGTCTGCGCATCACCATGAACATGATGTACGACCGTTACCAGAAACCGTTATTCCTGGTGGAAAACGGACTCGGTGCAAAAGACGAAATTAACGAGCAGGGTCACATCAACGACGACTATCGCATCAGTTATTTGCGTGAACACATCAAAGCGATGGCAGATGCTATCGACGACGGTATCCCGGTTATGGGTTACACATCCTGGGGCTGCATTGATTTGGTATCGGCTTCGACCGGGGAAATGAGCAAGCGTTACGGCTTTATCTACGTTGACCGCGACGACCAGGGTAACGGCACGCTCGCCCGCACGCGCAAAAAATCGTTTTACTGGTACAAGAAAGTGATTGCCAGTAACGGTTCTGATTTGAGCTAACTTGTGAGTCATGCGGGCAGGCTTTGTAGCCTGCCCGCAGTAAAACATTTAAACCCGCACCACCATCTCCAGAGCATCGCTATCCTGCAACCAGTCGCGTGTATTAATCCTCAGCATTTCCATAAAGGTATTTCCAGCCGTTGAGAGACGAGCGATATTGGGGCACAAAATGCAGATGCTGCTGGCGGGAAGCACTTCGCGTAACACCAGCGGACGCAGGTTCGGGCTGTAGCCGGGAAAGCGCAGACGCACTGACGTCCACATACTTACCGCATCCGTCTGTTCCATCATACGGGCCATAATCCACGGCGATGAGCAGTGAATAATGTTTTGCGGTAGCGGTAGGTTATAACGACGAAAAACTTGCCCTAGAATCGAATGCTCACCGGGTTCGTCCCAGTCCAGCCACGGGTAATCCATCAATTTCTTCAAAGAGGTGGTGTGCGTTACGGGGTGCTTAATTCCGGCAATCACTGTGTTGCTCAAAGCGTATAGCGTTTCGTAATACATACCGTTTTGCACCGCATTGCTGGCGGTGGTAATCACGGCAATATCCAGTCGCTGGTTCTCAAGCGCGTCGTGAATTTGCTGCGGGCGGCCTTCCATTACGATGAGTTTCACGCCGGGATAACGAGCCTGAAATTGAATCAGCGTGTTGGTAAATGGCCCGTAGGATGCGGCAGAAGTAAAACCTACCCGTAACTGGCGCATGGCTTTGCCAAGCAGATTGTCGATTTCATCCCGTGCCTGATGTAGCGAACGATCGATGTCCCGTGCATGACGCAGCAAAACCTGCCCATACTCATTTAATGTTACGCCGCGTGATGAGCGTTGCAGAATCGGCATGCCGATTTCAGCTTCCATTTCCTGAATTGTTTTAGAAATCGCGGGTTGTGTGAGGTGTAACGCCTTTGCCGCTTTACCGATGCTGCCTTGCGCGGCAACTTCCAACAAAATATCTAACTGATTTAGTTTGATTTTCAATTTTCCGTCCCGCCAGAATCATCACCGTGGTGCAAAATTTGCTCTCTTACAATACAAATAAGATAACCAAAGGCATAACTAATTTTTATGATTGTAATGTTCTTTTTTTATGCAGATAGTTAAAACAACCCCTCCCAGTTGTTTACATCTGAGTAACAAAGAAGGACGTGAGCATGAAACAGCGTGTCAGCTATGCCCAGGTGGATGCCGAGATGTCAGCCTCGCTTCCGTATGATGCGCCGTTGGTCCCGGAGCGCGCTAACGCTAAGTCGTTGGTGGCAGTTACTCTCGGCAATGGCCTCGAGATTTACGACTTTGCGGTTTACAGCTTTTTCTCGGTGATCATTGGTCATCTCTTTTTCCCAAGCTCCAATGACTACACCTCGTTACTGCTGGCGGTGGGGACCTTTGGGGTTGGATTTGTGATGCGCCCACTAGGTAGCATGGTGTTAGGGAGCTATGCCGACAAACATGGACGTAAATCGGCGATGACGCTGATCCTCGGGCTCATGTCCCTGGGGGTAATGATGGTGGCCTTTGCGCCGACCTATAACCAGGCGGGGATCTTAGCTCCTGTCGTATTGGTTGCCGGGCGCATGCTGCAGGGTTTCTCTGCAGGCGGGGAAGTAGGGGCGGCGACCTCATGGTTGATGGAAGCCGGGGACAAATCTCGTCGCGGCGCGCGTGTCAGCTGGCAGATGACAAGCCAGGGCGGTGCGGCACTTTTTGGTGCGGCGATGGGCGCGGGCTTAAGCCATGTCCTGAGCGAGCAGCAGCTTTACGACTGGGGCTGGCGCATCCCGTTTATTGTTGGCCTGGCGATTATGCCGATTGGCTTGTATATCCGCCGCCAGCTTGCTGAAACTCACACAGTGACGCCAACCGTTAGCGCAGAAAGCCCGACTCTCACATTATGGCGTGAACACCGCCGTGCTTTGTTACTGGGCATTTTGCTGGTGATGAAAGGCACCACTACGTTTTACATCATCATCTACTACATGCCCGCTTATATGGTTAACACGCTGCATATGCCTGCCAGCACGTCGTGGTGGGTGAGTTTGACGGCAGCGGCATTAACGCTGGTGGTGCCATTCTTCGGTGGCAAGCTGGCGGATAAATTACCTAAGCGCAAACCGATTTTGATCGCCTGCGCATTAGGATCATTTGCCCTGATCTGGCCGATCTTTGCCACCATTCTGCACGGTGCGCCGCTCGGTATTACCCTGGCGCTGATTGCCGTGGATCAGATCCTCGCCAATATCAGTTCCGCCGCCTTTTTCTTGTTGATCCTCGAAGCCTTCCCGAAAGCGGTTCGTGCTTCTGGTATGGCTATGGTTTATGCCATTGGTGTCACGCTGTTTGGGGGATTCGCGCAATTGATCGTGACCTGGCTGTTAAAAGTCACCGGGCAACCGATGGCTCCGGCCTGGTATTTGATGTTCTGCGCGGTAGTGACATTCGGTGCATTGATTGCCTGGCATGAACGCAAAACTTTCTGTGATGAATAAAAAGGAATAACCCTATGCTGATTAAAGAAATTCTCGACCACGAAGAAGAGATGATTGCTATCCGCCGTGATTTTCATCAACACCCGGAATTAGGTTTTGAGGAGTTCCGCACCAGCGATCGTATCGCCCAGTTGCTGACGGGATGGGGTTACGAGGTGCATCGCGGCCTGGGCGGAACAGGCGTGGTAGGGACGTTAAAAGTCGGGAATGGCGGTAAGCGTCTGGGGATCCGTGCCGATATGGATGCACTGCCGATGCAGGAGCAAACTGGGTTGCCGTGGGCGAGCGTGAACGAGGGGAAAATGCACGCTTGCGGGCATGATGGGCACTGCGCGATTTTGCTGTCGGCGGCACGGTATCTGGCAGAACACCGCCCGTTCAACGGCACGCTGCACCTGATTTTCCAACCGTCGGAAGAGTCCATCGGTGGGGCTAAGCGCATGATTGATGATGGTTTATTTAAGCTATTCCCTTGTGATGCGGTATTTGGTCTGCACAACTTCCCATTGCTGCCTGCGGGTGAGATCGCCACCAAACCCGGTGCCTTGATGGCCTCGTCAGACAGCATGACGATCACTCTTGAAGGCAAAGGCGGCCACGGATCGATGCCTGAACATTGTATTGATCCTACCGTTGCAGGTGCCTCGATCGTGATGGCGTTGCAAACCATTGTGTCGCGCAATGTGGATCCGCAGGATTCTGCTGTAGTGACGGTGGGGAGTCTGCAAAGCGGTACTACGCACAACATCATCCCTCACAGTGCGGTGCTAAAACTGAATATGCGTACTTTTAAAGCTGAAGTACGTGAGGCGGTAAAGCTGCGTATTGATAAGTTGGTGCACGCTCAGGCGGAAAGCTTCGGAGTGAAGGCGTCAATCGCGGTGGACTTCGGCTACCCGGTGACGGTGAATGATCCTCAACAGACTGAGTTTGCACTCCAGATAGCACGCGACGTTTTTGGATCCGATAAAGTTGCCGATCCTGCGCAGGTGAAAAGTGCGATGGGCAGTGAAGACTTTTCATTCATGCTTGAAGAAGTTCCGGGCTGCTATTTATGGCTTGGTACGGCAACCGGCAATAATGATTACTCGGTTCACCATCCTTTGTATCAGTTTAACGATGCCTGCATTTCGGGTGGCGCGACATATTGGGTCAAACTGACCGAGTCATTTTTACGTTAAATTCCCAGCCCTCATCCTGTGTAAAGCAGGGTGAGGGTGCCCGTAAATTACAACTTTCTGCTGACGGTGAATAACCCTGGGTTTTCTAGACTGAAAGAAAACGTGTGTTGAGGTTTAACATGTCCTGGCAGCCTTTTCTCTCAGTGATCCCGGGCTCTGTACCTGCGGATCTGGCCATTAAACATATCTCTTACAGTGATATAAGCGATAGCTGGCCGATGAAAGATCAGGTTTTAGAGCAGATTGATGATATCAACCAGCAGTTAGAAGGTGATCCGACACTCGAAGCCCCGGAAATTTTTCTGGATGGCCAGGGAATGCGACGGATACGCTACCGAAACAAGCTGTCAGAACAAGCTTTTATAAATCGTCCCGCACTTGAAGAGTGGCGTTGCCAGTTGGTTCCTACCGCTCTTTCACTATGGTCTGTGCAGCATCCGCTTGCTGAGCGCCTGATAAGCGGAAGGGAAATAGATAGCAACAGCCGGGCATGGTTTATACATGCCAATGATGCTCAAGGTGTTCGTTCACGAGCGAAAGTGATGTCGGCGATTGCTGATGTGTATATCAATAATCATGTTACCGGCAACTGGATAAGTCTTGCCTGTGGTGCAGCGGTACCCGTGCTCAGAGCATTGCGTGGTGCGAAATTACGCGCGCAGAAATTCACCATATTGCTGGTTGATCACGACAGGCAGTCGCTGAAATTTGCCCGTGGGCTTGCGACTCAATATGGCCTGGTGGAAGGGCATCATTTTCAGCTGTTAATGAGGAATTTATTCGACCGGATGATTTTCAGTGACAAGCTGGTTCAGGAACTGGGTGAACAATCAGCTGAGCTCGTTGATGGACTGGGGATTTTCGAATATTTTTCGACATCTGAAGCGGTGAGTTTTATTCGCCATGCGTTGCGCTTAGTTAAACCAGGCGGCGTGTTGATTATTTCCAATATGCTGACTACTAGCCCACAGCTTGCCTTTTTATTGCGCTGTATCGGCTGGCCCACACTCTATCCGCGCACATTGCCTGAGCTAAGAGATATTATTATTGCAGCGGGTGTCGATTTGAAAAATGTCACCGTTACGTTACCCAGTGATGGTGTCTATGCGGTGCTGGAAATTAATGTGAAATCCTGAATCTGCCCCCGGTATCAGGGGCAGGTAATCTGATTAAGACAGATAATTTACGCCTTGCTTCAGGACAAAATCACACGCCTGAGTTTTCACTTTTTCTGCCAGCGGTGAATTACCGATGGTTTTCAGATCCAATTGCTGGCCTTTACCGGTGTTCAGCAAGCCCATCAAACCCTGAGTGTAATCTTCTGGTGGAGTTTGCTTTGTGCCGCTATCTAAACCTAATTTATCCATCAACTGATTTTTGATGTTTTCAGGGTTGGTTGCTGATACCAGTTTGTTCTTCATACAGTACTGCAAAATACCTGCCGCATTCGTCATACTGTCTGAACTCAGGGCTTTAGTGCCGCCGCCGAGCAGGCTGGTCAATGACGCCATAGAGTTGCCGGTTGTTGCGGTGCTACCGCTGGAGGTGGTGGTTTTGCTCAACTCTGTTGCCGCGCTGGAGAGTTGATCTTGCCAGCTTGATGCCATCGCCTGGCCGGTAAACACGGACGTTGCCAGCGCCAGAGCGCATATAACACGATTGCTTGCTTTCATCTTTTATACTCTTTTTCGATAACCTGCATTGCAGGAGAATTTCCGCCGAGTATACCGCTTTCTCTGGGCCTGTTGAGGTTCGGAGAGTTCTTAAAGCATCCAAAAATACGGTTATTTACGGCCCGATGTAGCGCAGTACCACTTTTACCGCCATTTCACGGTAATGGCTGGTGCTGTCAGTCGGTTCGGCTCCGTCTTCAAAGAAGTTGGAGAAGGTATAGCTGTTAGCAACATGGTAGAAACTAAAGCTACTGATCAGGCGGTGAACGTCTTTGGCGCAAACCTGCTTATTGAACAACTGTTTTTCTTGCCCACGGGTTAACACATCTTCCAGTAATTCCAGTGCGCTGCGGTTAATTTCGCGCAGGTAAGCGGACTCTTTTACGAAACGCCCGCGCTGCATGTTTTCCATACAGATGATGCGAATAAAATCTGGGTGCGTGGCATGGAAATCAAATGTCCATTCCACCAGTTCCACCATTGCTTCTACCGGCGGCTGGTCTGAGAGATTGAGCTTGCGCTCACAACTGCGAATTTGGGTATACACATACTCAAGCACCTGAACATAGAGCAGCTCTTTGCTTTTGAAGTGATAGACGACCATCCGCTTTGTGGTGTTGGCTTTCTCGGCAATCTGTTCCATGCGTGCGCCGTTAAGGCCAAATTCAGCGAACAAACTAATGGCGCTGAAGAAAATCTTTTCTTTCAGACTGGCGTCATCAAAACGCTCAGGAAGATAAATTTCGTGGGTTTCCACGCAAGGCTCCTTAATGTCATCAGACCGCGGGTAACAGACCTGGCCTGATGACATTAAAACAAGTTTGCGTGGGCAAAGCACTGATGAGTTAGCGAAGCCCTGAAATACATCACACTCGCGGGCGTTTACGGTAAAGCCACAGGCCAGGAATAGATAAGCCAATCGACAATGCGCCGAGGATAAACGAGGCCTTCAGGAAGTTGGTGAGCAGCTGAATCATGAGGTCTTCGGTGTAACCAAAGTGGCTGAGTTTCACCGCTGAAATCATCGCGGTATAGGCAGAAATTCCTGGGAACATGGGAATTACCGCAGCCACTGTGAACACTTTAGGATGCGCCAGGTACCAACGCGACCACTGTATTCCAATCGTGCCTATCAGAAGGGAGGCGATAAACGTACTCCATTCGATGTTCATACCCGCCGCCATCATTGCCATTCGGGAACCGTGGCCAATCGCGCCGAGCAGAGCGCAGTAAGGCAAAGCACGCTGCGGGACATTAAACACCAGCGCAAAGCCTAGTGCGGGAATCGCCGCAAGCACCATGTCTTGTAGCAACGCCAGTAAAAAATCGATTATTCCCATCCGCGCAGCCCCCATAGTGACATGGCCATCACGACACCAATACAGGTAGCAAGCGTTAGTAGGCTCGCCATTGCCCATCTTGCAAGCCCCGTGTTGACGTGACCTTTAAACATATCGGCCACGGCGTTAATCAGCGGAAAGCCCGGCACCAGCAGCAGCACGCTTGCCGCCATGGCAATATTGGATGTCGTGGCAAATGGGCCTTTGGCAATGAGTAACCCAGAAATTGTGGTGGCAACAAACGCCGTAATGCAGAAATTAATTTGCGGGTGTAGATGGCGTGCGGTAAACACCAGGCGAACATACATCGCTACAGAACTGGCAAGAAAGGCGATGAAGGCACCGTCCCAACCGCCTTTATTTAGCTTACAGAAGCAGCCACAAGATAGGCCAACCATCAGCACCACTAACCAACGTGGATAGCGCAGCGGTTTTCTGTGCGTAAAACGTTTCAAAACATCTTTATGATCCAGAAGCTTATGCTCGGCCATAATCACAATGTGTTGCACTTCTGTCACCACATGCATGTTGATGCCGCGGTCAGTGTTTTTACGCGTGGTGGTAAGGCATTGATTATCTTTTATGGTGCTTAGCACAATAGCATTTGCTGAAATTGAGCTTTCAACGCTATCCATACCTAAGGCAATGCCCAGGCGACAGGAAAGTTCTTCTACCAGTGCGCTTTCGGCACCATGTTGCAGCAAAAAAAGCCCACACTGGATGCAAAGGCGAGTCACGTCCCGTTGCGTGTTTACATCTTCCGACATACCTGTCCTATGAAAGGTAGAAGCGACGATAGCCGCTCAAATTTTAACATCCTTTATTATTAGCATATGCCACTACCAGGACTCAGGCGCTCCAGATCAACATTTAACCAAATAACCTATTTCGCACACTTTTTCGGCGAACTATGAACTCGTCCACACTCTTTGCATGACTTTCGAAAAGTGCACGTTTTAGACCGATATTGGCCTTCTTTTTCCCTCTGATGACGTTAAAAATGCATTAACGAGCAATTGTTAAACATAAAAATAACATTTTAATAACGCACATCAGAGAACGTATCCTATGAAAACTCAGGTAGTGATTATTGGTGCTGGTCCATCGGGTTTGCTGTTGGGGCAATTACTGCATAACGCAGGCATCAGCAATGTGGTGCTTGAACGACAATCACCCGAACATGTTTTAGGACGTATTCGTGCGGGCATCCTGGAGAGCGGCACCGTAGATTTGTTGCGTGAGGCAGGGGTCAGTCAAAGAATGGATGTGGAAGGGTTAGTCCATGAGGGTGTTGAGTTTTTGGTTGATGGAAAACGTATCCCTGTTCCGCTAAAAGAACTGACTGGCGGGAAGACGGTGATGGTGTATGGCCAGACGGAAGTGACTCATGATTTGATGGAAGCGCGGCGAGCAACTGATGCTATTTCCATATACGGCGTTAGCAACGTGCAATTATTTGATGTCAAAAGTGATTGTCCCTATGTCACTTTTGAGAAGCAGGGTGAAACTTGCCGTATCGATTGTGACTATATTGCGGGTTGCGATGGCTTTCACGGTGTTTCCCGTAAGGCTATTCCTGAAGAAGTCACTCGTGAGTACGAACGTGTTTATCCGTTCGGCTGGCTTGGGTTGTTATCGGATACGCCACCAGTTAACCATGAGCTTATTTATGCTCATCATGAGCGGGGATTCGTTTTGTGTAGTCAGCGCTCACTAACTCGAAGCCGCTACTATTTACAGGTCCCACTTAGTGACAATGTTGAATCCTGGTCAGATGAACGCTTCTGGGGCGAACTAAAGCTGCGGTTGCCTAAAGAGCTGGCTGAGAAGTTAGTGACTGGTCACTCACTTGAGAAAAGTATCGCCCCGTTACGTAGTTTTGTGGTGGAGCCGATGCAATATGGCAATCTTTTCCTGGTGGGCGATGCGGCTCATATTGTGCCGCCGACCGGAGCAAAAGGATTAAATCTTGCCGCATCTGATGTGAATTACCTGTATCGGATTTTGAGCAAGGTGTATCACGAAGGGCGAACTGATTTGCTGGAGACTTATTCACCAATGGCATTGCGTCGAGTATGGAAAGGGGAGCGTTTTAGCTGGTTTATGACTAATCTGCTTCATGATTTCGAAGGCATGGATGAGTTTGACCGTAAGATGCAGCAGGCCGATCGTGAATATTATTTGGCTTCGCGCGCAGGGTTGACAACGATTGCTGAAAACTATGTTGGATTGCCATTCGAACTTGTTGAATAAACTATACTTATTCAGCGTAGGATTAAAGAGGATGTCATGAGCCTTAACACCAGCATTCCGGTATTCAAACTTTATGGTGAAAGCCGGAACTGGCCTGCATCTGATTTGCTGCATTGCGAGTCTATCCATAGCCGCAGTAGCCTTTATGAATGGCATATTCGTACGCATCAACATGCGGATCTGGTTCAACTGCTTTATTTGCATAAAGGGCAGGTGGAGATAGACATTGAGGGCTGTACTCACCATGTGACGCATGCCTGCATTCAAGTTGTTCCGGCCTTGTGCGTGCACGGTTTTAAATTTTCACCCGGTGCACAAGGCTATTCACTGTCTTTTTCAGCGCCTTTAATAACGCAGTTTGAACAACAGTTTGGTCGCCCTTTGCAGGTGCTCTCACAAGCCACCTGCCTGCCGGTGAAAGGCTCTCGCAGGCAAATTAATACTCTGTTTAGCACTCTGCAAAGTGAGTATGAAGGCCAGGGTGAATCGCGCGATATGATGTTGCATTCACTGATTAGCGCCTTGCTGGTTTGGCTTAATCGGCAATGTACTCCAGCCCCGAGTGGCAGTTCGCGTGTTGAGCGAAAACGTTCAGTGATTCATCAGTTTAACCAACTCGTTGAACGACATTATCGTGAGCAACTTTCTGTAACGCATTATGCAAGTGCCGTAGGGCTATCCAGTGTGCATTTAAATAATCTGTGCCATGAGTTTTATGGCTACAGCGCACTAAACGTATTGCATCAAAGGCTGTTGCTTGAAGCCCGACGCAGTTTGCTCTACACCAGCATGACAGTCAGTCAAATCTCTGATTATCTTGGTTTTAGTGACTCAACCTACTTTTCACGTTTTTTCCGTCGCCATATGGCAACTACGCCAAAAGATTTTCGTAATCATCCAATTCGGGATCTTTAAGTCGGTTTTCTGTTTTACAGGAATTGTTTATATTAAATTATTGTTTTCTCTTTCAATACTCCATTGGATTTTTGCTAATAAATATAATGGGGTGAATGCTATTTAAATTGGCGTTGCATGTTGCTTTTCATGTATATCTATTATCCTTTGTTTTTATGTTTTTTGATATATTGATCAAGGGAATGATATGGAAAATAATATCACTATAAATAATGTATCGAGTCAGGTAATGGTTGTTATACCTTGTGTATTAATGGTGGAAGGGATAATTCATCAGCTAAATGCCAGACCAGAATTTAAAAATTCAATTAATATTATTAAAGATATTCATGGCGCTTATGATGAAGTGTTAAAAATCCCCCATCCCACTATCATCTTAAATATTAGTAAATCATCACAGCAATTGGCTGAGGAGATAAAGTTTATTAAATGGTATCGAAAGGCAAAACCAAATAAAAATATTGTTATTTACACTCATAATCATAAGGTCAGCATTCTGAAGTATATTTCATCTCTGGGTGTTCGAGTGATTATATCTCAGTATGAATCAGCCTCAATATTTATGGATCTGTTAATAAAATCACTATCTAGTAGCATAACCCTACACAGCCCAATGATTAAAACTGTTCTGCGGGAGCAGATACCTGGTGAATTGACGGAATGCGAGATGGAGGTAATCGAGCAACTATTTTTAGGACGTAACGTTACCCAGGTAGCAAAGCGTTTGGGGCGCGATATCAGAACAGTAAGCTCACATAAAAGACATGCAATGGAAAAGCTGGGATTTCACTGTGATAAAGACCTACATGTTTTTCGCTGTGAGCTAACAGGTAATTAATTGTTATTATAAGGATATTTTGATGACGGAAAACAAGGAAACGACCTCTTTGCATAATCCTTTTTGTCGTGCAGTAGTTATTAGTAAACGGCCATTGATGAGAGAAGGTGTGCAGATCGTTATGAAAGAAAAAGCGGCAGAATCTTCACAGATTTTGTTGGCAGATTATTTAGAGCTAAATTCAGAAATTCTCGATCAGGCGGATGTTGTCATGCTTGAGCTGGATAGTTCGCAACAGGAATTCATAGAGCAATGTGACTTTCTGAGCCATCTGAAAAATGAATCTCAGCATGTAAGATGGATATTTATTATGCCTCAACATCTGCTCAATCTCGCTATTGAACGTTTGCTGACAACCAAAACTTCATTGCTTTCTTTACATGAACCAATGAACAGCATTATCGAGCATGTATTTAATAACGCTAGTGATGTTGAAAGAATCAGCAACTGTCTTTTGCAAGAGAGAGCTGCACAGGTATCTGTTAATGATATGGTCAAAACGAGGTTAACTTTTTCAGAATGCCGAGTTTTACGGCTGATCAGTAAAGGCTGGAAGTTGGTGCAAATTGCGACGCTACTTGAAAAAAACTATAAAACCGTTAGCGCACAAAAAAAAAGCGCTATGCGCCGATTGGAAATTAAAACAGATGCCGAAATGTATACCTGGCTATTCAGTGAACATGGAAAGCGGGAGTTAAATATTCCACCTTATAAACAGTGAGTATGAAAATAATGGGGTACGACTGAGGAGCTCAAATCCTTCCTCAGTCTCCTGATTATTGGCACACATCTACCCAATGTGCAGCGGTGAGTTCAGCCAAACGAGCAGGTGAAATGCGCACCGCGCTATGGATGGCTCCGGCAGCAGGTAAAACCTCCTCGTACTGTTTAAGTGAAATATCGCAGTAAACTGCTAACGGATTTTCGAGTCCAAAAGGACACACTCCGCCCACGGGGTGGCCTGTCCAGGTAACAACCTCATCGCTGCTAAGCATGCGGGCCTTGGCCCCAAAAACAGTTTTAAGTTTTTTATTATCCAGGCGTGCGTCACCTTTCGCGACAACCAACACCACTCTATCCTTCACTTTCAACGACAATGTTTTAGCAATCTGCCCAGGCTCGACGTTATGGGCTACCGCAGCTAAAGCAACAGTTGCTGTACTTTGATTCAATTCAATGATGTCGATATCGGGGGCGTTTTCGGCAAAGAATTGCCGGACGGACTGCAGGCTCATGCTTTTCTCCCATTCTGTTCAGCAAATAATTTGGCATAAGTATGTGCTATATGTAAACCAGTGAAACCGACCCTGATTGTGTCGAATGAAAGGGCGACGTTGTGATGTGAAATACCTAAAGAAGCTAAAGTTTCAGTGATTTCTGGATCTTCTTCACATTCACTGCAACCGGTTTCAGTAACCGGTTGCAGTACGTGAATTAGCGATGAATACTTAAACGGTCACACACCTGTACCCAATAATAAGAGCAGCCTATGAAACCGATTTTTTTATGCTGTGCCACTGATGTCGAATTGAAAGCTGTATCTAAAAAGGTCCCGGTTTCGGGGATGAATTCTATGAATTACGGACTGTTGCGCGGCGATACTTTTCCCGCGGCTACATTCGCGTTGATAGCCTGACTGGAGTTCCGATATGTCTACGAATCATGCAGCTTTTAATTTGATTTTCCGTTTTGTAGAAAACTACGTTAGTCCCGTTGCGGGACGAATCTCTTCACAGCGCCATGTTATGGCGATTCGTGATGGGTTTATCTCTGCGATGCCATTTATGATTGTCGGTTCGTTCTTGCTGGTGTTTGCATACCCTCCATTCTCGCCAACCACCACCTGGGGGTTTGCTCGCGCATGGCTGGATATGGCGAAACAGTTTGAAGGGCAAATTCTTACGCCGTTTGATATGACGATGGGCATTATGTCTATCTACATTTGTGCGGCTATTGCCTACAACCTCGGTAAGCACTATGTGAAGTCGCACGGCCTGGATCCATTCATGTGCGCAATGCTTTCACTCATGGCTTTTCTGCTGGTGGCGGCACCAAAAACTAAAGGCACGATGCCGGTAGACAGTATGGGAGGGACAGGGATTTTCACTGCAATCCTGGTGGCGATTTACTGTGTCGAAATGATGCGTTTCCTGAAAGCGCACAATATCGGAATCAAACTCCCGGACCAGGTTCCACCGATGATCAAAAACTCCTTTGATCTTCTTATCCCCGTTCTGGTTGTGGTGCTAACGCTCTACCCACTGAGCCTGTTCATTCAGTCTGAGTTTGGCATGTTGATTCCACAAGCCATTATGTCACTGTTCAAACCGCTGGTTTCTGCGGCGGACTCACTGCCTGCTATTTTGCTGGCGGTGCTGATTGGCCATCTGCTTTGGTTTGCAGGAATTCACGGCGCGGCCATTATTTCTGGCATGCTGCAAATGTTCTGGTTGACCAACCTAGGTATGAACCAGAGCGCGTTGGCACAAGGTGCGCCACTGCCACACATCTTTATGGAAGCGTTCTGGACGTTCTTTATCGTGATTGGTGGTTCGGGTGCAACCATGGGGCTGGTGATTTGCTATCTGCGTAGTAAATCAGCTCACCTGCGCTCTATTGGGCGACTAAGCGTGGTTCCAAGTTTCTTTAACATTAACGAACCGGTCATTTTCGGTACGCCAATTGTTATGAACCCAGTGTTCTTTATTCCGTTCCTGCTGGCACCAATGGTTAACGCCGTGCTGGCGTGGGGCGCAATGAAGATGGATTTGATTGGCCGTGTGATTTCAGTTGTGCCGTGGACTGCTCCTGCACCAATCGGTGCGGCTTGGGCTCTGGGCTGGGATTTCCGCGCGGCGATTCTGGTTATTCTGCTGGCTGTCGTTTCCGCCATCATCTACTTCCCGTTCTTCAAAGTGTACGAGAAGCAGTTGCTGGAACAAGAAGCGGAAGAAGCACAGAGATCATCTGGAGAAGAGAGCCAACAGGCTGCTTAACAGTAGAGCGATGAGTGCAATGAAACGGTGGGGAAACCCACCGTTTTACTTTAACGTGCAGTCACCGCAGCGTTGTACATCTGGCAGTTTATAGCGTTGGCAGCAGGTGCGACGTACTAGCAAACCTTCACGGAGAATGACGGTACGGTAGAGGGGATTATCCTGACCATCCTGCAGCTGTTTCTCAAAGAAACAGGCATGACGCAACTCGGCAATTGTCGATTCATTCAGCAACTCTCTGAGCTCGCCAAAAAACCAGTTCAGCAGATATCCCGTATTACTCCAGATGAGTTTTCCATTGATTTCACCACTTTTTTCCAGTGCCTCAACGACGGGCATTAACCCTTTAATAATCAGCTTTTCAAGGCGTTGGGTTAACGGCATTGTTGTTGCCATCTTATCTTCCTGGACGTCTAGCCAGAAAGTAGCAGCTCTGCCTGTTTCATGAAACTCAACATGGATGTGTTGCGGGTCGATATCCAGTGCACGAGGTTGGGTAATCAATGCCATGACCAGCGGTGGAACCAACAAACCAAGATACCATTGTGCCCATAGCGATTTTAGCGGCTTCCCTTCACGCGCAAGCTGCGGCTGGTTCCGGTAAATGTGGTCACTGTAGCAGGCGAGAAATGAAGTTAAGGCCGCAGGTTGTGCCCACTGATGCAGAGCCTGGCTGGTGTGAGGCACAGGTTCATTGAGTTTGATGATGTCGTTGAAGTACGGTCGATGCACAGCAAAATGCGCGCGTAGCTCATCTGCAAGCGGCGGTTGCGAGCTCGTAAATGGCGGCTGCCATGCAAAATCATTAATAAACTGTGAAGACTGAAACGACATCGGCAAACAGAACCACTAATACAAATGATAATGATTGCCAATCCTATCTATAGATAATGCCTTTAGCAAGGTTGTTTTGTGTTCAAGGTATTTAGCCGTTAAAGATGAGCGGGTTCTGTTGGTGTTTGAAGGAGAGTGTCGCTGACAAAGATGCTGTTACGGCCCTGTCGTTTGGCACGATAAAGTGCGCCGTCAGCTTTGCGCAATGCTTCTTCAATGTCGTGCTGCTCAAGTGCTGCAAGGCCGATGCTTATTGTAAGATGGGTCGCCACGCTTTTATTAAACATGTGCTGAATATTTAAATCATAAACGCGTTGGCGAATGCGCTCTGCTGTTTGCAGGGCTTGTTCAGCATCAACATCAACCAGTAAAACCATAAACTCTTCGCCACCATAACGCGTGACGACATCACGTGAACGAACAGCGTCACGAATGGCCGCAGAGACATGCGTCAGTGCCTTATCGCCCATGTTATGACCATAGTTATCGTTGTAGTCTTTAAAATGGTCGATATCCAGTAGCAGTATATAATGCTGGCCGCTGCTGACTGAGAGCAGAGTGTCAAAACGGTTCTGGAACCCACGGCGATTATTCAAACCGGTAAGCGGATCTAACATACTAAGATCGTTAAGGGTTTCTTTTTCTTCAAGCAGCTTATTCATCAAACGACGCGTAAAGTTATCATGACGCTGATGAATGATATGTTGAATAGTGATCCCCACGCCAGGCAGAACAATTGAATACAACAGGCGCGGCCAGTTGGCCCCTTGATCAAGCCAGAATATGATTAAGGTGGCAGGTAGGCAGGCGGCAATAAATGCTTGTATATTATTAATAAAAGAGATTGCGCCAATAAATAATATTGCCAACAAGGCAATAATTAAAAAAGAAACGTCTTTATTTGGCATTGCAGAGACTTTTATATAGATATGCCCCGCCCAGAGTAAGCCAATTATTAACGAAATGAAGTTAATGTTAATTAATTTCTTTTTATTTACTAGCTGCCAGAGTAGACAGGACAGGCTTACCACCAGCACCAGAACAATGGGTACTGTAATATGTTGCGTATTAGTTGCCGGGGATATCATGCTAAATCCCGCAGAAAACGCATTCAATAATAAAAATAAACGCAAAGAGAGTTGATGTTTCCCTTTGAGTAAAGTGGACCAATTTGTTGCTGTCATATCAAAAATAGTTCTTTCGACTCATGCCGACATTATGCTGGGAATGAAGTAGGAAAATATATCCGTAAAGTGATTACTTCATATATGTATTCGGTGTTAATCAGAGATTTAACATTCTGGGCCAATCTATCACCTTACTGAATATATGTCATCTGATGATACAGAAAGCTTAACATTTCTAATGTAAAACTGACGATACGCTATCGCTGACAAACGAGAAATAATATCATATGATATTGGTTATCATTACCAATTGATGAGATAGCGATGATGTTACAACGTCAGTTAGAAAGTGCATGGGGTGTGCTGGTGCCGGCAGGCATCGTCGCCGCGTTACTGTATCTAGATCTTTCTTTTAGTCAGTGGCGCGTCTTGATTGTATTAGGATTATTGGTGACCGCAGCCATGCTGTACCATAAACGGTTACGTCATTTTGTGCTGCTACCGTCATGCGTTGCATTTGCCAGTGGGCTTGCTTTGGTGATGATGAACATGGGAACAATGAAATAGCGAAATAAAACCGAGGGATAAAAGAGTACTGCTGGGAAGTTGATAAGAATTGGTGCGAAGAGAGGGACTTGAACCCTCACGCCCGTTAGAGCACTAACACCTGAAGCTAGCGCGTCTACCAATTCCGCCACCTTCGCAATTCAAAACTTATCTGATATCGCCTTCGCATTGGTGCGAAGAGAGGGACTTGAACCCTCACGTCCGTAAGAACACTAACACCTGAAGCTAGCGCGTCTACCAATTCCGCCACCTTCGCGCAGTGCGAACGATATCTTGCGTGGTTAATGGTGCGAAGAGAGGGACTTGAACCCTCACGTCCGTAAGAACACTAACACCTGAAGCTAGCGCGTCTACCAATTCCGCCACCTTCGCATACCCACAACACCGAAGTATTGTAACCACGGAGGCGCATTCTAGATGTTTTCTGCGCGTCGTCAACAGTTAATTTGGTGCCGCTTTTCTAATCGCTGGAAAAAGCGGCACTGTGTTGTATTAACGCTTCTTCACGCCACGCATCACAACTGAGCGGTAAACTTTGAAACGCCCTGTCTGAGCGATCACTTCGTGGTTACCAAAGGTTTCGTCCAGCACGTCCGGATAGGCCAGGAAGGCGTTCGCTACGATACGCAATTCACCGCCCATATTCAGATGGCGGACTGCGCCGCGAATCAGCTGGTGAGCTGCATCAAGGCTGGTTTGCAAACCATCATGGAACGGTGGGTTTGAGATAATCATGTCAAAACGACCATTCACTTCGGAATAGACGTTACTGGCGATGACTTCGCCTGCGATCTCGTTGGCTGCAAGCGTTGCGCGGCTTGCTGCAACGGCTGGAGCAGAAACATCACACAAAGTCAGACGGACTTTTGGAGAATGTTTAGCCAGGGTTACCGCCAGCACGCCAGCGCCACAACCTACATCCAGCACTTTACCTTTGGTGTGCGCAGTCAGCGTGGAAAGCAGCAATTTACTGCCGGTATCCAGGCCATCACGGCTGAACACGCCCGGCAGCGTTTTGATGGTCATATCATTGTGCTGATACTCATCCCACCAGGAATTCTCATCAAACTGTGGCTGTTTTTCCAGTTGACCGTGATAGAAGCCGCAACGACGCGCGCTGTCGATTTTATTCAGCGGGCAGAATTCGGCGAGCATTTGCTCGGCACTACGAACGCCGCTACGGTTCTCACCCACCACAAAAATGTCACTGCCAATCGGCATTAAAGACAAAATGTTCATCAGCTGGAACTGCGCTTCTGGCTTATTCTTCGGCCAGTAGTAAATCAGGGTGTTGCAATCGCCAAGGGTGCTGGCATCCGCCACCAGACTATATTGCGCATCTTCGCCCATTTGAGCGCTCAGAGCCTGCCAGTGGTGAAATTGTTGTGTGTGAACGCGACTTACCGCCGTTTCGAAACGGGCAGGCAGGTCGTCTTGTAAATCACCGGCAAACAGCACGCGGCTCTCGGTAAAATCATCGCTATGGCGCAGCAGCACTTCACTTGCCGGGGTTAACGCAGTCATCAAATTACTCCTGGGAAATCAGAACCGGGATTATAGAGCTTTAATGGCGCATATTCGATGAATTTGCTATATTTGCGCCCCAATTGGCACTCTCAATAGGTTTCGCTATGCCTCAAATACCTTTGCGACGTGACTGGTTGTTACAACAACTGGGCATTACTCAATGGGAGCTGCGACGCCCGGCTGCGTTACAGGGCGAAATTGCCGTCTCGCTGCATGAAAACGTCAAATTGCTGATGGTTGCCGAAGACCTTCCAGATTTAAGCGATCCGTTGGTTAACGATGTTTTGCGCAGTTTGAATCTGTGCGCACAGCAAGTGATGCAACTGACGCCTGAACGAGCCGCGATGCTGCCAACTGACAGCCGCTGTAATAGCTGGCGATTGGGTGTGAGTGAACAACTCCCCATTCCCGGTGCGCAGTTGGCGACTCCCGAATTAAACGAGCTTTATGAAAATGGCGCGGCACGACAAGCGCTGTGGCTGCAAATTTGCGAACATGAAAACGATTTCTTCCCTCACCACCAGTGACTTAAGCTCGGCATACGCCATTGAACTTCGCAGCCATGCTTTCCCATGGAGTGAAAAAACCTTCGCCAGTAACGAAGGTGAACGCTATTTGAATTTTCGTCTCGACGTAGACGGCAAAATGGCGGCGTTTGCGGTGACGCAAGTCGTGTTGGATGAAGCGACATTATTTAATATTGCGGTCGATCCTGATTTTCAACGTCAGGGATTGGGCCGCCAGTTGCTGGAGCATTTAATCAGCGAACTGGAAAAGCGTGATGTGTTTACCCTGTGGCTTGAAGTGCGCGCCTCGAATACGGCAGCGATCGCACTTTATGAAAGCCTGGGCTTTAACGAGGCGACGATTCGCCGTAACTACTACCCCACAAAAGAGGGTCGCGAAGACGCCATCATCATGGCGTTACCGTTAGGCTAATTTGAAAAAGGTGTGTTGATGAACTGGGACTGGATTTTATTTGATGCTGACGAAACGCTATTTACCTTTGACGCTTTCGGCGGCTTGCAGCGGATGTTTCTCGATTATAGCGTGACCTTTACCGCTGAAGATTTCCAGGATTACCAGGCGGTTAACAAACCTTTGTGGACCGATTACCAGAATGGAACCATTAGCGCGCTTCATTTACAGCATCAGCGTTTCCAGGGGTGGTCCGAAAGATTATCAGTGCCTGCGGGTGACCTTAATGCAGCATTTCTTAACGCTATGGCCGAAATTTGCGTGCCGCTGCCTGGTGCTGTTTCGCTGCTTAATGCGTTAAAAGATAAAGTGAAAATCGGTATTATCACCAACGGTTTTACTGCGTTGCAGCAAATTCGCCTGGAGCGTACCGGTCTGCGCGATTATTTCGATTTGCTGGTGATTTCTGAACAGGTCGGCGTCGCGAAACCCGATCGTAAGATTTTTGATTACACCTTTGAGCAAATGGGCCAGCCGCCACGCGACCGAGTAATGATGGTTGGTGACACTGCGGAATCAGATATTTTAGGCGGCATGAATGCAGGGATCGCGACCTGTTGGCTCAATGCTCACGCAAGAAGCTTGCCTGAAGGCATCACGCCAACCTGGGAAGTGGCCTCACTCAATGAACTGGAGCGATTGTTGTGTAATTAATGAATGCATCGACGCTGATTGTTAAACCTGACCTGATGGGTAAAATAGCCGCCAGGTAACGTTCATTTGCCGCGCAGTTACGACTGTGCGCAATTCACAGAAGATTTCATTATGACTTTGTCTCCTTTTTTGCAAGAAGTGGGGAAACGCCGCACTTTTGCGATCATTTCTCACCCGGATGCCGGTAAAACGACCATCACTGAAAAAGTGTTGCTGTTCGGACAGGCAATTCAGACCGCCGGTACTGTAAAAGGCCGTGGTTCCAGCCAGCATGCTAAATCTGACTGGATGGAGATGGAAAAGCAGCGTGGTATCTCAATTACCACATCTGTAATGCAATTCCCGTATCACGACTGCCTGGTTAACCTGCTCGATACCCCAGGGCACGAAGACTTCTCCGAAGATACTTATCGTACTCTGACCGCTGTTGACTGCTGTCTGATGGTTATCGACGCCGCGAAAGGTGTAGAAGATCGTACCCGTAAGTTGATGGAAGTTACCCGTCTACGCGATACGCCAATTCTCACCTTTATGAACAAACTCGACCGCGATATCCGCGATCCGATGGAAGTGATGGATGAAGTTGAACGTGAGCTGAAAATCGCCTGTTCGCCAATCACCTGGCCTATCGGTTGTGGCAAGCTGTTCAAAGGCGTTTACCACCTTTATAAAGACGAAACTTATCTTTATCAGACAGGTAAAGGCCATACCATTCAGGAAGTGCGCATCGTTAAAGGGCTGGATAACCCAGAGCTTGATGTTGCTGTCGGTGAAGACCTGGCAGCACAATTGCGTGATGAGCTGGAACTGGTTCAGGGTGCTTCCCATGAATTTGATCGTGAGCTGTTCCTTGAAGGTGAGCTGACACCAGTCTTCTTCGGTACTGCATTGGGCAACTTTGGTGTTGACCACATGCTCGATGGCCTGGTTGATTGGGCGCCAGCGCCAATGCCGCGTAAAACGGATTCCCGCGAAGTGAAAGCGGAAGAAGATAAGTTCACCGGCTTCGTATTTAAGATTCAGGCCAACATGGACCCGAAACACCGTGACCGCGTTGCCTTTATGCGTGTGGTTTCCGGCAAGTATGAAAAAGGCATGAAACTGCGCCAGGTTCGTACCGGTAAAGATGTGGTGATTTCTGATGCGTTGACCTTTATGGCGGGTGACCGTTCACACGTTGAAGAAGCGTATCCAGGCGATATTATCGGCCTGCATAACCACGGCACTATTCAGATTGGTGATACCTTTACTCAAGGCGAAATGATGAAGTTCACCGGTATCCCGAACTTCGCACCGGAACTGTTCCGTCGTATTCGTCTGCGTGATCCATTAAAGCAGAAGCAGTTGCTTAAAGGTCTGGTACAGCTTTCTGAAGAGGGTGCGGTACAGGTATTCCGTCCAATCGCGAACAACGATCTGATTGTTGGTGCGGTCGGTGTGCTGCAGTTCGACGTGGTTGTGGCGCGTCTGAAAAGCGAATACAACGTTGAGGCGATTTACGAGTCGGTCAACGTCTCAACGGCGCGTTGGGTAGAAAGCACGGACGTTAAGAAGTTTGAAGAATTCAAACGGAAAAACGAAATGCAGCTGGCGCTTGATGGTGGTGATAACCTTGCTTATATCGCTCCAACTATGGTCAACCTGAACCTGACGCAAGATCGCTACCCGGAAGTCACCTTCCGTAAAACCCGCGAGCACTAATCGTCTCTCAGGGCGCGGCAGCCGTCGCGTCCTGCTACTTTTCCCGTCTTATTAATCCCTTACGGATTGTTCTTAATTTCCTGCTTTTCCCTCATGTTCATCCCATTCCGCCATGCAATTCCGTGATTGTTGTCTATATTTAACAAACCAGTGACAAATTGGTTGGTTGAAAACGCCACGTAAATGAAGATTTCTGGCGAGTTCATTTGTACTCATTTTTCCTGGCGCTATTAAAAACTGAACGGAAAATTTTTGGGCTGTAAGCGTTAGCCCAATTTTTAAGGAAAGCCGTTACGTAAAGGCTTGTGCTCAAATAGTGAGCAAAACTATAGGAATTAATCGATGACTATGACTACGACTAAGATTTCTAAAACTCTGTTAGCTGTTGTTCTTGGCTCTGTGCTGGCAAGCGGTAGCGCTTTAGCAGAAGACAAGATGCTTAACAAAACCGAATCAACAGCGGACACAGCAGGCGAAAAAATCGATAGCTCCGTGAAAGACGTCGGTAATTTCATGGATGACAGTGCAATTACTGCGAAAGTAAAAGCTGCACTGGTCGATCACGACAGCATCAAAAGCACTGATATCTCAGTGAAAACGGACAAGAAAGTGGTAACGCTAAGTGGCTTTGTTGAAAGCCAGGCGCAGGCCGAACAGGCCGTCACTGTCGCAAAAGGCGTGGAAGGGGTTTCTTCCGTGAGCGATAAACTTCATGTGCGTAACGGGTCTGATAAATCTGTCAGCGGTTATGCAGGCGATACTGCGACCACTAGCGAAATTAAAGCTAAACTTTTAGCTGATGACATCGTCCCTTCACGTCACGTGAAAGTGGAAACCACTGAAGGTGTTGTACAGCTATCCGGTACCGTGGAATCGAATGCGCAGTCTGCTCGAGCCGAGAGTATCGCTAAAGCAGTTGATGGCGTGAAAAGCGTCAAAAACGACCTGAAAGTGAAGTAACAGGGCATATAGAAACTTTCTCCTTCGGTGTAATGCCGGGGGAGTAGGTCAGCAACATCGTTACTCAATATCGCCAATGAGTGTGTATCTGGCACTCATCCAGAAGCGATTCGGGTTCATTATGGTTAAGGAGAAGCTTATGTTTCGTTGGGGCATTATTTTTCTGGTCATTGCGTTGATTGCAGCAGCACTGGGTTTTGGTACTCTCGCGGGTACTGCAGCAGGTGCAGCAAAAATTGTCTTCGTGGTAGGTATTATTCTGTTCCTGGTTAGCCTGTTTATGGGTCGAAAACGCCCATAGCATACCCGTCATACTTCGAGCCGCAGGTGCGTTGACTGCACCCGTTCGCCCCAGTCACATAGTAATCTATGCTCCTGGGGACTTACGGCCTGGTCGCCTTCCTGCATCTCGAATTATTTGGGTATATAATCATTTTGAGACAGACCAGAGAGCCAGTCTAATTTAGACTGGCTCTCGCGTTTTTAAGCGACTATCAAATAACCAATATCTAATAATAATTATCCTTTAGATTTCGAGTTGCAGGTAGGCGGCCAGGGAGAGCATCCCCAGGAGCTTACTGAGGTAAGTGACAGGGGTGATTGAGCGCAGCCAACACCCCTGCGACTTGAAAGATGAAGGATAAAGAACCAAGGAAAGCAGGGTGGGACAAAGAATACCCGTAACGCTCGGCAATATTTCGCCGCTTGCGCTTCCAAAGTTTCGTCCCGGAAAACTCGCCATAGTTTGTGAAGGCGGCGGGCAGCGTGGGATATTCACAGCTGGCGTGCTGGACGAATTTATGCGCGCTAATTTCAACCCGTTTGACCTCTTCTTAGGCACTTCTGCCGGTGCGCAAAACCTTTCGGCTTACGTTTGTCACCAGCCGGGATACGCTCGAAGAGTCATTACTCGATTTACCACAACTCGCGAATTTTTTGATCCTCTGCGCTTTGTGCGTGGCGGGCATCTCATAGACCTCGATTGGCTCGTGGAATCCACTTCCACCAAAATCCCGCTTTCAATGACGACGGCCGAAAAGCTATTTGAATCTGGTAAGGAATTTTATATGTGCGCCTGTCGTAGTGACGACTACACGCCGGGATATTTTTCCCCGGACAGCGGCACATGGCTGAATCTTCTGAAAGCCTCAAGCGCGATTCCAGGTTTTTACCGTAGCGGGGTGGAGATTGACGGCATCGGTTACCAGGACGGTGGAATAAGCGATGCGGTTCCGGTGAGAGAAGCTGTACGCCTGGGGGCTGATACACTGGTGGTGATTCGCACCGTCCCTTCGCAAATGTATTACACACCTGAATGGTTTAAACGCATGGAGCGTTGGTTGGGTGACAGTAGCCTACAGCCCTTATTAAACCTGGTGCATCACCATGAAGCCAGCTATCGCGAGATTCAAAACTTCATTGAAAAGCCGCCAGGTAAACTGCGTATCTTCGAGATTTACCCGCCGAAACCATTGATGAGCTCTGCATTGGGCAGTCGATTACCTGCGCTAAATACCGACTATAAAACTGGACGTTTATGCGGGCGTTACTTTCTCGCAACCGTAGGGAAATGGCTGTCGGATAAGCCGCCAATAAAACGTCATCATCCGCGTATTGTGGTTCCGGGGCCGGTGGTCGTTCCACAGGCCGTGGTCACTGAGCCATTGTCTAAAGCGGTGATTGAAACACCAGAAGCTAACGACTCCTCTTTCAATAACGAAGATACGGCGTGACGATGACGTTTTACGATACCCATTGTCACTTCGACTTTCCGCCATTTAGCGATGATGAAGCCAACAGCATTGCCCTCGCCGTGCAAGCGGGCGTAACAAAAATCATTGTTCCGGCAATCGAGGCTGAGC
The DNA here is from genome assembly GCF_021283185.1 of Buttiauxella cochleicola. NCBI lineage: Bacteria > Pseudomonadati > Pseudomonadota > Gammaproteobacteria > Enterobacterales > Enterobacteriaceae > Buttiauxella > Buttiauxella cochleicola. The sequence continues at coordinate 194,267 of NZ_JAJSOS010000003.1, read as the reverse complement.
GGTTTAGCACGGTGTTGGCGCTGGCAGACAACTATCCGGCGCTATATGCCGCGTTAGGTTTGCATCCGATAGTGATTCACAAGCATCAGGATGCGTCTTTGGCGTTGCTCGAACATCACCTGAAACAGCGGCCGGGAAAATTAGTGGCTATTGGTGAGATAGGACTCGATCTTTATATGGAAAATCCGCTTTTTGATAAACAAGAAGCGGTGCTGGATGCCCAGCTAAAACTGGCAAAATGTTATGATTTACCTGTCATTCTCCATTCCCGTCGTACGCACGACAAACTTGCCGCGCATTTGAAGCGTCATAATTTACCGCGCACTGGTGTGGTACATGGCTTCTCGGGGAGCCTGCAACAGGCCGAACGTTTTGTGGCGATGGGTTACAAAATTGGTGTGGGTGGAACGATTACTTACCCACGCGCCAGCAAAACGCGCGATGTAATGGCGCGCTTACCCCTTAGCGCGCTGGTGCTGGAAACGGATGCACCTGATATGCCGCTTAACGGCTGGCAGGGGCAACCGAATCGCCCGGAACGCATAGTTAATGTTTTTCAGACACTTTCTATGCTGCGTTCAGAATCTCCCGAAGTTATCGCGAATGCGATTATTAATAACTGCAATGAATTATTTGAAATGAAATAGTAAGTAACAAAATGTGACCCATCTCACTTAATAAGACAAACGTTTCCGTGGATGTCTATAAATACGTGATTGCCATTCCATTTACTGGCCTCCCTACCGTTATAATCCCGCCCGCTGTCGTTTTTTAGTTCGTTTTCCTTTTTCATTCAATACACAGGGATTCTGTATGCAACTACTCATGGGATTGATCGGCATGATCGTTCTGCTGCTGATCGCCGTTTTACTTTCCAGTAATCGCAAAGCAATTAATCTGCGTACTGTTTTAGGTGCATGGATTATTCAGGTCGGTATCGGGGCGCTAATCCTGTATGTTCCGGTCGGTCGCCAGGTTCTGCTCGCTATGTCCGAAGGGGTCGCTAACGTAATTGGTTACGGTAACGCCGGTATTTCCTTCCTGTTCGGTGGCTTAGTTTCAGACAAAATGTTCGAAGTCTTTGGCGGCGGTGGCTTTATTTTCGCACTGCGTGTTCTGCCAATTATCGTCTTCTTCTCCTCACTGATTGCTGTGCTGTACTACCTTGGCATTATGCAGTTTGTTATTCGTATTCTCGGCGGTGGTCTGCGTAAGATTCTGAAAACCTCTCGTACAGAATCTCTTTCTGCAACAGCAAACATCTTTGTTGGTCAGACTGAAGCTCCGCTGGTTGTTCGTCCTTATATCGCCACTATGACGCGTTCAGAACTGTTCGCTGTTATGTGTGGTGGTTTGGCTTCTGTTGCAGGTTCAGTACTGGCAGGTTACGCGCAAATGGGCGTGCCACTAGAGTACCTGATTGCCGCTTCATTCATGGCAGCCCCTGGCGGGTTACTGTTCGCCAAAATTATCTTGCCTGAGACAGAAACGCCAAACGATTCACCTGAACTGGACTCTTTGAAAAACGATCCAGACCGCCCGGCAAACGTGCTGGATGCGGCGGCATCAGGTGCAGCTTCTGGTATGCAACTGGCTTTGAACGTGGGTGCAATGCTGCTGGCGTTTGTTGCTTTGATAGCGCTGCTTAACGGCATGCTTTCTGGCATTGGTGGTTGGTTCAACTATCCGCAACTGTCTATGGAACTGATTCTCGGCTGGGTGTTCTCACCGCTGGCATGGGTTATCGGTGTACCGTGGAGTGAAGCTAACGTTGCTGGTTCCTTCATTGGCCAGAAGTTAATCATCAACGAATTTGTTGCTTACCTGAACTTCGGGGAATACCTGAAAGATGACGCCACCGTAGCGGCAGCAGGTCTGCAAGTTCTGTCAGATCACACCAAAGCAATTATCTCCTTTGCTCTGTGTGGTTTTGCTAACCTTTCTTCTATCGCTATCCTGATTGGTGGACTTGGGAGCATGGCTCCAAACCGTCGTCATGATATTGCACAGTTAGGTCTTAAGGCTGTAGCAGCAGGTACATTGTCAAACCTGATGAGTGCCACAATTGCTGGGGTCTTCCTGTCATTATAAAAAAGAGATGTTAAAATTATAACACCTCTGTGAAATCAATGGCTGGCGCTTGCGCCGGCCATTTTTTATATCTGGCGATGACTTTTCCGTTATCACTCGTTGTTAAATCACATATACTGTACAAATTATGTAATTTCATCGTGGCTTTTGTGAAGCTATCCGCAAAACCATCAGGGTTGTGAATGTTATAATTATAACATCGCAACTGATTCTATATCTTTTGTTGGAGAATGTTATGACCGATTTAACTGCAAGCAGCCTGCGCGCCCTGAAACTGATGGATCTGACCACTCTGAATGATGATGACACGAATGAAAAAGTGATCGCACTTTGTCATCAGGCAAAAACTTCAGTGGGCAACACCGCAGCTATTTGTATCTACCCGCGTTTCATCCCAATCGCGCGTAAAACTCTGAATGCTCAGGGCACTCCTGATATTCGTATCGCTACGGTGACCAACTTCCCACACGGCAACGACGACATCGAAATCGCGCTGGCTGAAACTCGTGCTGCTATCGCTTATGGCGCAGACGAAGTGGATGTGGTGTTCCCATACCGTGCGCTGATCGCCGGTAACGAACAAGTTGGTTTCGAACTGGTGAAAGCTTGTAAAGAAGCCTGTGCCGCGGCTAACGTTTTGCTGAAAGTCATCATCGAAACGGGTGAGCTGAAAGAAGAAGCGCTGATTCGTAAAGCTTCCGAAATCTCCATCAAAGCAGGCGCTGATTTCATCAAAACCTCTACTGGTAAAGTGCCAGTCAACGCAACACCTGAAAGCGCACGCATCATGATGGAAGTTATTCGTGATATGGGCGTTGAAAAAACTGTTGGTTTCAAACCAGCTGGTGGCGTGCGTACTGCTGAAGATGCAGCGCTGTTCCTGTCTATCGCTGATGATCTGTTTGGTTCTGACTGGGCTGATTCCCGTCACTACCGCTTTGGTGCTTCCAGCCTGCTCGCAAGCTTGTTAAAAGCGCTGGGTCATGGCGACGGTAAAAGCGCAAGCGCTTACTAATCTCTTCCTTTGCGGCGGGTTCCCCGCCGCATTTCACCTGATGCACTCAGGGGGTTACCTTGTTTCTCGCTCAAGAAATTATTCGTAAAAAACGTGATGGTCATGCTCTAAGTGATGAGGAGATTCGTTTCTTCATTAATGGTATTCGAGATAACACCATATCCGAAGGGCAGATTGCCGCACTGGCAATGACTATCTTCTTCCACGACATGACTATGCCTGAACGCGTATCACTGACCATGGCGATGCGAGATTCAGGAACCGTGTTGGACTGGAAGAGCCTTAACCTAAATGGCCCAATCGTTGATAAACATTCAACGGGCGGCGTGGGTGATGTGACGTCCTTAATGCTTGGCCCAATGGTGGCGGCATGCGGCGGTTATATCCCAATGATCTCTGGCCGCGGTTTAGGCCACACTGGCGGTACGCTCGATAAACTCGAAGCGATCCCAGGCTTTGATATTTTCCCGGACGATAACCGTTTCCGCGACATCATTAAAAATGTCGGCGTGGCGATTATCGGCCAGACAAACTCATTGGCTCCTGCTGACAAGCGTTTCTACGCGACGCGTGACATTACCGCGACCGTAGACTCTATCCCGCTGATCACCGCATCAATTCTTGCGAAGAAACTCGCAGAAGGCCTGGATGCGTTAGTGATGGATGTGAAAGTGGGCAGTGGCGCATTTATGCCTACTTATGAGCTTTCTGAATTACTGGCTGAAGCGATTGTTGGCGTGGCAAATGGCGCGGGCGTTAAAACCACTGCGCTACTCACCGACATGAACCAGGTGCTGGCATCCAGCGCGGGTAATGCTGTTGAAGTTCGTGAAGCGGTGCAGTTCCTTACTGGCGAATACGTCAATCCACGTCTGCATGAAGTGACCATGGCGCTGTGCGTGGAAATGTTACTTTCCGGCAACCTTGCGAAAGACGACGCTGAAGCGCGTGCCAAACTGCAAGCTGTGCTGGATAACGGTAAAGCGGCAGAAGTCTTCGGACGCATGGTCGCGGCTCAAAAAGGGCCGGCAGACTTCGTCGAAAACTACGCGAAATACCTGCCAACCGCGGTTCTGAGCAAACCTGTATTCGCAGACCGTGCTGGTTTCGTAAATCAGATGGACACTCGTGCATTAGGTATGGCGGTCGTTTCCATGGGCGGTGGTCGTCGCCAGGCTTCTGACACCATCGACTACAGCGTCGGCTTTACCGACATGGCTCGTCTGGGCGAGAGTGTAGATACCTCACGTCCACTGGCAGTGATTCATGCAGCAAGTGAAGCTCAATGGCAGGAAGCGGCACATGCTGTTAAAGCGGCAATTAAAGTTAACGAGACCGCACCGGCACAAACGCCAGATGTGTATCGCCGTATTAGCTAATTGCTGGCATACTGATCTGATCACTTTTTGAAACGCCTCCGGGCGTTTCAGGCGCAACGACGCAGGAGAAATTATGAAACGTGCATTTATTATGGTGCTGGACTCTTTCGGTATCGGCGCAACAGAAGATGCAGCAAAATTTGGCGATGTTGGCTCTGATACTTTCGGGCACATTGCAGAGGCTTGTGCCAAAGGCGAAGCAGACAAAGGTCGTCAAGGACCACTGAATTTGCCAAACCTGACCCGCCTGGGTCTGGTAAAAGCCGCCGAAGGCTCTACCGGCAAAATCCCAGCAGGTATGGACGGTAATGCAGAAGTTATCGGCGCATATGGCTGGGCGCATGAACTGTCATCAGGTAAAGACACTCCGTCTGGTCACTGGGAAATCGCTGGTGTTCCTGTGTTATTCGACTGGGGTTACTTCTCCGATACGCAAAACAGCTTCCCACAAGAGTTACTGGATAAACTGGTTGAGCGTGCAAACCTGCCAGGTTACCTCGGTAATTGCCACTCTTCCGGTACTGTGATTTTGGATGAGCTGGGCGAAGAGCATATGAAAACCGGCAAGCCGATTTTCTATACCTCTGCTGACTCCGTGTTCCAGATTGCTTGCCACGAAGAAACTTACGGCCTGGACAAACTCTATGAGCTGTGCGAAATCGCACGTGAAGAGTTGACCGAAGGTGGCTACAACATTGGCCGTGTTATCGCGCGTCCGTTTGTTGGCGATAAAGCGGGTAACTTCCAGCGTACTGGTAACCGCCATGACCTGGCTGTTGAGCCACCAGCACCAACCGTGTTGAAAAAACTGGTTGATGAGAAAAATGGCCAGGTGGTTTCCGTGGGCAAAATTGCGGATATCTACGCTGAAGTCGGTATCACCAAAAAAGTGAAAGCGACGGGCCTGGATGCGCTGTTTGATGCCACCATCAAAGAGATGAAAGAAGCGGGTGATGACACTATCGTGTTCACTAACTTCGTTGATTTTGACTCATCTTACGGCCACCGCCGCGACGTTGCGGGTTATGCCGCAGCACTGGAACTGTTTGACCGCCGTCTGCCTGAATTGATGGAACTGCTGAAAGAGGATGACATTCTGATCCTCACCGCTGACCACGGTTGTGACCCAACCTGGCAAGGCACAGACCATACTCGTGAACACATTCCGGTATTGGTCTACGGCCCGAAAGTGAAAGCTGGCTCTCTGGGCCACCGTGAAACCTTCGCGGACATCGGCCAGACCGTTGCTAGCTATTTCGGTACATCCCCGATGGACTACGGTAAGAACATGCTGTGATACCCGTCATTCTTCGAGCCGCAGGGGTGTTGGCTGCAAAAGCTCACCCCAGTCACTTACTCAAGTAAGCTCCTGGGGATTCGCTTTCTTGCCGCCTACCTGCGACTCGAATTATTTAAGGTATATGGATTACAGATTTGGGTGAGATGTTTTATCCGCCCAGACGTTTACCTCTTAAAACAAGGATATAGATATGGCAACTCCACACATTAATGCAGAGATGGGTGATTTCGCTGACGTAGTACTGATGCCTGGCGACCCGCTGCGTGCAAAACACATTGCAGAAACTTTCCTTGAAGATGTTCGTGAAGTGAACAACGTGCGTGGCATGTTGGGCTTCACCGGTACATATAAAGGTCGCAAAATCTCCGTAATGGGTCACGGTATGGGCATCCCGTCCTGCTCCATCTACACCAAAGAGCTGATCACTGATTTCGGCGTGAAGAAAATCATTCGTGTGGGTTCTTGCGGCGCGGTTCGTGCGGATGTGAAACTGCGTGACGTGGTTATCGGCATGGGTGCTTGCACCGACTCTAAAGTTAACCGTCTGCGTTTCAAAGACCACGACTTCGCAGCTATCGCTGACTTCGATATGGTTCGCAATGCTGTTGATGCAGCTAAAGCGCTGGGCGTAGACGCTCGCGTAGGCAATATCTTCTCCGCAGACCTGTTCTACACGCCAGATCCAACCATGTTTGACGTAATGGAAAAATACGGCATCCTGGGTGTGGAAATGGAAGCGGCAGGTATCTACGGCGTGGCAGCAGAGTTCGGTGCTAAAGCACTGACTATCTGTACTGTATCTGACCATATCCGTACTCACGAGCAGACTACTGCCGAAGAGCGCCAGACCACCTTTAACGACATGATCAAGATTGCTCTTGAATCTGTGTTACTGGGCGACAAAGAGTAAGATTTTAAAGGGTGCTTCGGCACCCTTTATCCTTCGAAGTATCTATTCACTTAAACTCCCTCATTCTGCTCACCTGCTTTACCTTTCAACTATATAGCGCTATAAATCTATTCAAGTATCTATTCACGAATCTATTCACATGAGCACTTTGACTGATTTATTACTCCATGGGCCACAAACTGCAAACTCCTTGCGGCAGCGTTTGGGTGTCAGCCAGGCGACGTTTTCACGTCTTGTAAATGCTCAGAGCAATGTGATTAAAGCGGGTGCCGCCAGAGCGACTCGCTACGCCCTGAGCCGCCCTGAGCCGCCCTGTTCGTCAGATTCACCAGTTCCCGTTGTGGCAAATTGATGATTTCGGGCAGGCATGGCGCTTTGGTGAGTTGTATCCCATTTGGCCGCAGGGCAGTTGTCTGGTCATTCTGAATAATGGTGTTGCGCAGTGGTTTGACGGGATCCCATGGTATTTGACCGACCTTCGCCCACAGGGTTTTTTGGGAAGAACGTGGGGGCGCAAATTAGCGCAGCAAGCGGGGCTACCGGAAGATATCCGCTTATGGCAGGAGGAAGATGTTCTACTGGCGCTATCACAGCAGGTAGCGGAAAACCTGGGTGGCTGGTTAGTCGGCGAGGAAAGCTATCGGCGCTGGTTTGATACGCCTTTGCCTCCGGTGATTGCGGATGCTGATAAATTATCGGTTTATAGCGAACTGGCGAGTAGCGCACTGGCGGGCGATATCGTTGGGTCGTCAGCGGGTGGCGAACAGCCTAAATTTACCTGTTATGCACAAACTACGACCGGGCCGGCGCATGTCATCGTTAAATTTACCCCGTTGCTACAAAACGAGAATAGCCAGCGCTGGTCTGATTTGCTTTATGCGGAAGCTTTAGCGCTTAACACTCTGGCTCAGGCCGGTATCCCCGCCTCGACGGCAAAAGTTCTGACCAATACGCAAAGCCAAACATTCCTTGAAGTCATTCGTTTTGACTGCATTGGTGAGCAGGGCCGCAGAGGAATTGTCTCACTTGAAGCCGTACAGAGTGAGTTTGCCAGCGGGGCACAGCATTGGCCCGTCACGATGGAAAAATTACTCGTCCAAAAGTCGGTTGAACCTGCAACTTTGCGCCTGACGCAACGCCTCTGGGCATTTGGTCGGTTGATAGCCAACAGCGATATGCACGCAGGGAATCTTTCGTTCTATCTGTCTGATATGCCACTGCGGCTGGCTCCTGTCTACGACATGCTACCCATGGCTTTTGCCCCGAACAGCGTCGGGAATATGCGCAGAGAACCGGTCAAACCGCAGATTGATCCCGTTGTGCCGCGCGAGGTGTGGTTGGAAATGCTGCCCTATGCTCGCCAGTTCTGGCTTGATGCAAGCCAGAATCAAGGGATTAGCGAAAGTTTCCAGGAGTTGAGTTGTGTGATGGCTTCAGAGCTGGATGCGGTTGAAGCCAACGTTAAACGCCTTGCCTAACGCACCGTCTGTGCAATCCATGCACTTAATTCACGTAGTTCCATTTCCTGCTCGGGGAAATCAGCAATCAGTGTTTCACACTGTTGCTGCAACAAATCGCTACGATACAGACAACCCTGCAAGCGTGCCGCCAGAGCTTCCAGCGGGGCAGGATTCAGGCTATCGGTGAAGATTTGCGTGCGTGTGATATGTCCTTTCTCAACATCGAAATGCAGCTCAACGCCACCCCAGATAAAACGCTGATCCAGCAAATGACTGAACGCTGGAGCCTGGCCGAAGTTCCATTCCCAACTGCTTTGGCGGGCAAAGGTTTCCGCAAATCCGGGTAGGTCGGGCAGGGCATCAGGCGAGATATGTTCCGCTTCAACGCGCTCGCCGTACCAGGCAAAGAATGATTCGCACACAGCATCGCATATTTGCTCATGGGTTAAGCCAGGTAGCAGGTCGCTGAGGTTTGCCACGCGTCCACGCACAGACGTTATCCCTTTGGCTTTCAGCTTTTTCTCATCTGGATTGAGGTAGTTAGCCAGGCGGCTTAAATCTGCGTTGAGCAGCAGTGTGCCATGATGGAAGCCGCGATCCATGGTTTCTTTATACGCGGAACCTGAAACTTTGCGTGGCCCTTCAGCAGTGGCAACTTCCAGATCGTTGCGCCCGGAAGCAGTCGCGCTAATTCCCAGTGAATCGAGTGCATTAACCACAATAGCGGTAGATACACTTTTGTCGTATTCCGGTTTTCCAGCCATGAAGGTGAAACAGGTATTGCCCAGATCGTGGAACACCGCGCCACCGCCGCTGCTGCGTCTCGCCAGCCGCACGTTGTCTTCTTCCATTCGACGGGTATTGCACTCTTTCCAGGGGTTTTGCGCCCGGCCAATAACTACGGTATCTGCGTTACGCCATAAAAAGAGCACGCGCTGAGTTGCAGGCATCTGGCGGAAAATACACTCTTCTACGGCCAGGTTGAACCAGGGATCGTAAGAGTCAGAAATCAGTAGTCGTAAGGTCGTCATCGTAGAAATCCTTTCTTATTTATAGCTTATTGTCAGCCTGTTCTTCCTCATCTTCTTTCACTTCGGTATTCGCAGTGAGAAGGAAAGGAGACTGCTGCCAGCGGGTGCGTTTGCCCTGCAAAAGAGTACGCGTCAGCACAATGCCAATTGCCAGCGCCAGCAACATCATCAGGCGCAAAATATTGGTGGTGTTATCCACCTGTTTGGCTTCGGTAGCGAGCGTGTGGGTATCAAGTGTGATTCGCAGATAGCCAACCGTCCCGTCTTTATCTTCAATCGGCTGAACAATTTGCTGATTGAAATAACTGCCTGCTTTTTTGCCATCCAGCGCCAGCCTGTCACGCACGCCAATTCCTTCACCTGCTCGCGCGATTTGGCCGCCGCTATCGTCATAAACGCCCGCATCAAGAATACGACTATCCTGGGTCAGTAACTTGAGGGCGGCTGAAATCTTTTTCTCATCAGGGTTTTCGGATTTCATCAGTGGCGCCAGGTTGTAACTCACCTGACGCGCCAGCGTTTTGGCCAGCTCTTCAAGCTGCACATTGCGGGCTTGTTGATGCCCCTGGCTAAACCATGATGCTCCCTGCATCAGCGCGACTAAAAGTGCGAGGCAGATAAGCACAATCACTGCACGATGCAGCCTGAATTTCATTTTTGCCCGAGCCATAATGCACCTTAGGAAAATTGCGTACTTTAATGTTGCCAGAAGCAACGTTCACAAGGTAGCCTCATGCGATCTTTTACTCTGGCCTTTATCTTTTTTCTGGAGCTGTGATGCCAAATAGTCTGACCTGGTGCGACCTGCCGACCGATGTCTCCCTCTGGCCTGGGTTGCCACTATCGCTAAGTGGTGATGAAGTTATGCCACTCGATTACCGTGCTGGCCGCAGCGGCTGGCTTCTGTATGGTCGGAATCTGGATAAAGAGTGCCTGAATCGCTATCAACGAAAGCTAGGCGCGGCGATGGTTATCGTCACCGCGTGGTGTGTTGAAGACTATCAGGTTATTCGCCTGGCGGGTTCATTAACGCCGCGAGCTACCAAACTTGCCCACGATGCTGGGCTGGATGTCGCGCCGCTGGGTAAAATCCCACACTTGCGCACGCCAGGTCTGCTGGTGATGGACATGGATTCCACCGCCATCCAAATCGAATGTATCGATGAAATCGCTAAACTGGCGGGCACCGGTGAAATGGTAGCGGAAGTGACCGAGCGCGCGATGCGTGGCGAGCTGGACTTCGCGGCAAGCCTGAAGCAACGCGTTGCGACCCTTAAAGGGGCAAATGCATCTATTTTGCGCCAGGTGCGTGATGAACTGCCGCTGATGCCAGGGCTGACTTCTCTGGTGCTTAAGCTCGAATCGCTAGGCTGGAAAGTGGCTATCGCTTCCGGTGGCTTCACCTTCTTTGCAGAGTATCTGCGCGATAAACTGCATTTACATGCGGTTGTGGCAAATGAGCTGGAAATTTGCGACGGCAAACTGACCGGTGAAGTCATTGGTCAAATTGTTGATGCCCAATTCAAAGCAGATACGCTCAAGCGCCTTGCGGATAAATATGAAATCCCTGTCGCGCAAACTGTGGCAATTGGTGATGGCGCGAATGATTTACCGATGATTCTGTCTGCCGGGCTGGGTATCGCTTATCACGCGAAACCTAAGGTTAATGAGAAAACAGAAATCACCATCCGTCATGCTGATTTGATGGGTGTATTCTGTATTCTTTCAGGCAGTCTTATTCAGGAAGAACGCTAATGGCGAAAGCGCCGAAACGTGCATTTGTCTGCAACGAATGTGGTGCAGATTATCCTCGCTGGCAAGGGCAATGTAGCGCCTGTCAGGCGTGGAACACTATCACTGAGGTGCGCATTGCCGCCTCGCCGACAGTTGCGCGTAACGAGCGTTTGTCTGGTTATGCCGGCAGTGCGGGCGTCAGCAAAGTACAAAAACTCTCTGATATCAGCCTCGAAGAGTTGCCGCGTTTTTCCACTGGTTTTAAAGAGTTCGACCGCGTACTGGGCGGCGGCGTTGTGCCGGGTAGCGCCATTCTGATTGGCGGTAACCCAGGAGCGGGTAAGTCCACGCTGCTGCTGCAAACACTGTGCAAACTCAGCGAACAGATGAAAACTCTGTATGTCACGGGTGAAGAGTCGCTGCAACAAGTGGCGATGCGCGCACACCGCTTAGGTTTGCCGACTAACAACCTGAATATGCTTTCGGAAACCGGCATCGAGCAAATTTGCATGATTGCCGAAGAAGAAGCGCCGAAGCTGATGGTAATCGACTCCATTCAGGTGATGCACATGGCCGACGTACAATCGTCGCCGGGCAGCGTGGCGCAGGTGCGTGAGTCTGCCGCTTACCTGACGCGCTTTGCCAAAACGCGCGGTGTGGCAATTATCATGGTCGGCCACGTCACCAAAGACGGTTCACTTGCCGGGCCAAAAGTTCTCGAACACTGTATCGACTGCTCGGTGATGCTTGATGGCGATGCCGATTCCCGTTTCCGCACCTTGCGCAGCCATAAAAACCGCTTTGGCGCGGTGAACGAGCTGGGTGTGTTTGCCATGACGGAACAGGGTTTACGTGAAGTGAGTAACCCTTCAGCTATCTTCCTGAGCCGTGGTGATGAAGTGACTCCCGGTAGTTCTGTGATGGTGGTGTGGGAAGGGACGCGTCCGCTGCTGGTAGAGATTCAGGCGCTGGTGGATCAGTCTATGATGTCCAACCCACGCAGGGTTGCTGTTGGTCTTGAGCAAAACCGTCTGGCGATTTTGTTGGCCGTTTTGCACCGCCACGGTGGCCTGCAAATGGCCGATCAGGATGTATTTGTGAACGTGGTTGGCGGTGTGAAAGTCACCGAAACCAGTGCTGACCTCGCGCTTTTACTGGCGATGGTTTCAAGTCTGCGCAACCGGGCTCTGCCACAAGATTTAGTGGTGTTTGGTGAAGTCGGGCTGGCAGGTGAAATTCGCCCGGTGCCAAGCGGGCAGGAGCGTATTTCTGAAGCCGCAAAACACGGTTTTAAACGTGCGATTGTACCGCAGGCCAATGTGCCGAAAAAATTACCGGAAGGGATGCAGGTCTTCGGGGTGAAAAAACTTGCTGATGCGCTGTCAGTGTTTGACGACTTACAAGACTTATAATTGTATATTCGCCCAATTTTGCAGGAGGCAGGCAGCATGTCGTCATTTGAGTATTTAAAAACCGCAATTCGCCAGCAGAACGTTACGCTGCAGCAAGTTGCGGAATCCTGCGGTATGACCAAGGGCTATCTGAGCCAGCTACTTAACGCCAAAATCAAAAGCCCAAGCGCTCAAAAACTTGAAGCCCTGCACCGTTTCCTCGGCCTGGAGTTTCCCCGCCGTGAGAAAAAGGTCGGTGTTGTATTTGGGAAGTTTTATCCACTGCATACCGGCCATATCTACTTGATTCAACGCGCCGCAAGCCAGGTTGATGAGTTACATATCATCATGGGCTATGACGAAACCCGCGATCGTCTTCTGTTTGAAGACAGTGCCATGTCGCAACAGCCGACAACCGGCGACCGTCTGCGTTGGTTGCTTCAGACCTTTAAGTACCAGAAAAATATCCGCATTCATTCGTTTAACGAAGAAGGGATGGAGCCGTATCCACACGGTTGGGATGTCTGGAGCCGTGGTATCAAAGCTTTCATGGAAAGCAAAGGCATTAATCCTGACTGTATCTACACCTCTGAAGAGAATGATGCGCCACGGTTTAACGAACAGCTCGGTATTGAAACGGTGCTGATAGACCCGAAGCGCACATTTATGAATATCAGCGGTGGGCAGATCCGTGAAAACCCGTTCCGCTACTGGGAATACATTCCAACTGAAGTGAAACCGTTCTTTGTCCGAACCGTTGCGATTCTGGGCGGTGAGTCGAGCGGTAAGTCGTGGATGGTGAATAAGCTCGCTAATATTTTCAACACGACCAGCGCCTGGGAATACGGGCGTGACTATGTCTTTTCCCATCTGGGTGGCGATGAGATGGCATTGCAATATTCTGACTACGATAAAATTGCGATCGGCCATGCGCAGTACGTTGATTTTGCAGTTAAATACGCCAATAAAGTCGCTTTTATCGATACTGACTTTGTTACCACTCAGGCATTCTGCAAAAAATATGAAGGGCGTGAGCACCCTTTTGTGCAGGCGCTGATTGATGAGTACCGCTTTGATCTGGTGATTTTGCTGGAAAACAACACGCCGTGGGTAGCCGATGGCTTGCGTAGCCTGGGCAGTGATACCGACAGGAAATCGTTCCAGAATCTTTTGGTGTCGATGCTTGATGAGAACAACATCAGCTACGTTCATGTAGAAGAACCTGACTACGATTCTCGCTTCTTGCGCTGTGTTGATTTGGTGAAGAACATGATTGGCGAGCGGGGATAATCGGGCTTGTCAAAAAAGGGGGCGCAGTAAGCGCCCCGTTTTTATTACTTAGTTACGCGCTTGTACTTAATACGCTTAGGTTCCAGCGCATCCGCACCCAAGGTGCGTTTCTTGTACTCTTCGTACTCAGTAAAGTTGCCTTCAAAGAACTCCACTTTGCCTTCATCCTGGTAATCCAGAATGTGCGTGGCGATACGGTCAAGGAACCAACGGTCGTGCGAGATAACCATGGCACAGCCTGGGAATTCCAGCAGGGCGTTTTCTAACGCGCGCAGGGTTTCGATATCCAGGTCGTTGGTTGGTTCATCGAGCAGCAGTACGTTGCCGCCAACTTGCAGTAATTTTGCAAGGTGCAGACGACCACGCTCACCACCGGACAACTCACCGACACGTTTACCCTGGTCGACGCCTTTGAAGTTAAAGCGACCAACGTACGCACGGCTTGGCATTTCGGTGTTACCGACGCGCATGATGTCCTGGCCGCCGGAAACTTCTTCCCACACGGTTTTGCTGTTGTCCATTGCGTCACGGAACTGATCGACAGACGCCAGTTTGACGGTTTCACCCAGTTCAATGGTGCCACTATCTGGCTGTTCCTGGCCGGACATCATACGGAACAGGGTAGATTTACCCGCGCCGTTAGGACCGATGATCCCGACAATTGCACCTTTCGGTACAGAGAATGTCAGGTCTTCAATCAGCAGGCGGTCGCCGTAGGATTTACGCAGATTGGTAACCTCAACGACTTTATCGCCCAGACGTGCGCCTGGTGGAATAAACAGTTCGTTGGTTTCGTTACGTTTTTGGTATTCAGTGTTGTTAAGCTCTTCAAAGCGAGCCAGACGCGCCTTGCCTTTAGACTGGCGGCCTTTCGCACCCTGACGTACCCACTCCAGCTCTTTCTCGATGGATTTACGGCGAGCCGCTTCCGAAGAGGCTTCCTGAGCCAGACGTTCGTCTTTCTGCTCAAGCCAGGAGGAGTAGTTACCTTCCCACGGAATACCTTCACCGCGGTCAAGTTCCAGAATCCAGCCTGCAACGTTATCGAGGAAGTAACGGTCGTGGGTAATAGCCACAACGGTGCCTTCGAAGTCGTGCAGGAAGCGCTCGAGCCACGCCACGGATTCAGCATCCAGGTGGTTCGTTGGTTCGTCGAGCAGCAGCATGTCTGGCTTTTCGAGCAGCAGGCGGCAAAGTGCTACACGGCGACGTTCACCACCGGACAGGTTAGCAATTTTCGCATCCCAATCTGGCAGACGCAGCGCATCAGCAGCACGTTCCAGTTGCACGTTCAGGTTGTGACCGTCGTGTGCCTGAATGATTTCTTCAAACTTACCTTGTTGGGCAGCCAGCTTGTCGAAATCGGCGTCCGGCTCAGCGTATTTGGCATACACTTCGTCGAGGCCTTTCAGGGCATTAACGACTTCAGCTACGGCTTCTTCAACCGATTCACGGACGGTATGTTCAAGGTTGAGTTGCGGTTCTTGCGGCAAATAGCCGATTTTTAGTCCAGGTTGTGGGCGCGCTTCGCCTTCGATGTCGGTATCAATGCCGGCCATAATGCGCAGCAGCGTGGATTTACCGGAACCGTTCAGACCCAGTACGCCAATCTTGGCGCCAGGGAAGAAACTGAGAGAGATATTTTTCAGGATATGACGTTTCGGCGGAACAACTTTGCCGACTCGATGCATGGTATAAACGAATTGAGCCACAGTGCGACTTCGCCTCTTTTTCGTGATTTAAGATGGTTCGTATCAAAGGCGAAGTGTAGCCGTTTTCAGCAGGTAATCCCAGCAGGGGAAGTAGGATGTGTTACCCGAAACACTCTGGACAGTGTTATACCCAAAATAACGTGCTCTGGCGTGGCGAAACAGCAATAGCAGAGTTAGCATGAAGTAACCAATGGCGGCATGATGCTGCCTGTAAATATGTGAGGAGAACTTGTGGGGAAAGCCAAACAAGTCGCGGGACAATTGCTGGTGGCAATTGTAAGCCTTGCGGCATTAACTCATGCAGTTCGTGCGGACTCGCTCGATGAGCAACGCAGCCGATACGCACAAATCAAACAAGCGTGGGATAGCAAGCAAATGGATGTGGTGCAGCGAATGATGCCCACGTTGCAGGATTATCCTCTCTATCCTTATCTCGAATATCGCCAGATTACAGACGACTTAATGAATGAGCCAACGCTTGTCGTTAGTCGCTTTATTGAGGCAAATCCAACGCTGCCGCCAGCTCGCTCCCTGAAGTCACGCTTTGTGAATGAACTCGCCCGTCGTGAAGACTGGCGTGGCTTGCTGGCATTCAGCCCTGAGCAGCCGGGCACGACCGAATCTAAATGTAATTATTACTACGCGAAATGGAACACCGGCCAGGCGGATGCCGCATGGGTGGGAGCCAAAGATTTGTGGCTGACGGGGAAGAATCTGCCGTCAAGCTGTGACCGTTTATTCTCGGCGTGGCGCTCTTCAGGGACTCAAGATCCGTTGGCCTATCTGGAGCGTATTCGCCTGGCGATGAAAGAGGGCAATACCTCGTTGGTCAATAGCCTCGCAAGCCAAATGCCCGCGGATTACCAAACCATCTCCAGCGCGCTAATAAATCTGCAAAATAACCCCAATTCGGTGCTGACATTTGCCCAAACCGTGGGTGCAACAGACTTTACGCGTCAGGCTGCGGCAATTGCTTTTACCCGAGTGGCCCGGGATGACGTAGAAAATGCGCGCATGATGATCCCGTCACTGGTGCAAGCGCAGCAACTTAATGACTCTCAGGCTCAGGAGCTCAGAGATACCGTCGCCTGGCGCTTGATGGGCAATGATGTTACGGCCGAACAGGCTGCATGGCGCGATGATGCCATTATGCGTTCAGAATCAACGACGCTAGTTGAAAGACGTGTACGTATGGCGCTGGGAACGGGCGATCGTACTGGCCTGAATACCTGGCTTGCGCGTTTACCGATGGAAGCCAAAGAGAAAGATGAGTGGCGTTACTGGCAGGCAGATCTATTGTTGGAACGTGGCCGTGATGTGGAAGCCAAAGAGATCCTACATTCTTTGATGCAGCAACGCGGATTTTACCCAATGGTGGCAGCCCAGCGTTTAGGGGAAGAATACCCATTGCGGGTAGACAAAGCGGTACCGGTCAATCCAGCGCTGGTCCAGGGACCAGAAATGGCGCGAGTTCGCGAGTTAATGTACTGGCAGATGGATAACACTGCGCGCAGCGAATGGGCGAATTTAATCACCAGCCGCAGCAAACCAGAGCAGGAAGGATTGGCGCGTTATGCGTTTGATCAAAACTGGTGGGATCTTAGCGTGCAGGCAACGATCGCCGGGAAGCTTTGGGATCATCTGGAGGAACGTTTCCCTCTGGCGTATAAAGATGTTTTCTCTCGTTATGTGAGCGATAAAGATATCTCGCAAAGCTATGCAATGGCGATTGCGCGTCAGGAAAGTGCCTGGAACCCGAAAGTGAAATCACCTGTTGGAGCCAGCGGCTTGATGCAAGTTATGCCGGCTACGGCTGCGCATACTGTGAAAGTGTTCAACATTCCAGGTTACAGCAGCCCCTCTCAGTTACTCGACCCTGAAACCAATATCAATATTGGTACGACGTATTTGCAGTCCGTCTATCAGCAATTCGAGAACAATAGGATCTTCTCGTCAGCTGCTTATAACGCGGGGCCGGGCCGAGTCAGAACCTGGCTTGGTAACAGTGCAGGGCGCATCGATGCAGTTGCGTTTGTTGAGAGTATTCCCTTCTCAGAAACGCGCGGATATGTGAAAAACGTGCTGGCTTATGATGCGTATTATCAATACTTCATGGGTAAATCCGCACAGTTGCTGACGGACACTGAGTGGCAACGCCGTTATTGATTTTGGGGTGTCCATGTTATGCTATCGTACTAGTTAATTAGTATGAAGTAGGGTGGCATAACATGACTCAGCACTCTCAATACTCGGCAGAACACGCCGAACAAAGCAATCAAGAGTGGCTCCGCTTTGTGGAGTTGCTACAGCAATCGTTTGATAAGCAACTGCATATGCCGTTGTTGATGTTGTTACTGACACCAGACGAACGCACAGCCCTTGGGACTCGTGTCAGAATTGTCGAAGAGTTACTGCGCGGCGAAATGAGCCAGCGTGAGCTTAAAAATGAACTGGGTGCGGGGATTGCGACTATTACCCGTGGCTCAAATAGCTTGAAATCTGCCCCACCAGCGCTGCGTGCGTGGCTGGAGCAGGAATTATTGAGTGCTAGAGATTAACGATAAACGTCGTTATGAAATGGGCTCAAGGCCAGAATAACCGCCTGGTGGTAAACGCTACTGCGAGTTAATTTTCCGGCAGTAAACACGCCAATCGCGCCTTCTTTATTACCAATTTTATCGATACCAGTATAGGCGGACATCACAGGCCCTAATGCTTCGCCTGCACGTACTTTTTCAAGAATGATGGCAGGAAGTGGGAGCGTTGCTGAACGGGCTTCACCACGCTTATTTTGGTTTTCAATCACAACCCAACTGAATGTACTGTCATCATCAATTCCCGCCTCAACCGCCACCCAAAAATCAGCTTCCGGGCGCACCTGACGGGCGTTCATAATTCGGCATCGTGCGCCAGTTCGCGTTTCATGGTTTCCAAATGGCTGTTCAGGCACACCACTATCGACGGCGACGGGTTCAATATGGCAGCATCCCTCCCCATAGATATCGTCGAATGCCTGGTGAATTGCCTGAATTTTGGCTGGATTAGTTGTTGCGCAGACGACATGGTACATAATCAGTGAAACTCTCAAGAAATTGTTGTCGCAGTATAACGGAAAAAACGCATGTTACAGGTATACCTTGTTCGCCACGGCGAAACGCAGTGGAATGCGCAGCGCCGCATTCAGGGCCAGTCAGACAGTGCGCTGACTGAAAAAGGAGAACGCCAGGCCGAGCAGGTGGCCGAGCGAGTTAAAACGTTAGGCATTACGCATGTGATTGCCAGCGATCTGGGGCGTACGCGCCGCACCGCTGAGATAATCGCGCATGCATGTGGTGTGGATGTCACGCTGGATGCGCGTTTACGTGAGCTGGATATGGGTGTGCTAGAACGCCGTAATCTGGACACGCTAAGCGAAGAAGAAGAGAGCTGGCGTCGTCAGTTAGTTAATGGCACCGCTGATGGGCGTATTCCCGAAGGGGAAAGCATGCTCGAGATGAGTGAGCGTATGCACGCGGCTTTAAATGCTTGCCTGGATTTGCCTGCTGGCAGTCGCCCATTGCTGGTGAGCCACGGTATGGCGTTAGGCTGCCTGGTGAGTACGATTCTGGGATTACCGGCCTGGGCTGAACGTCGCTTACGTTTAAGAAACTGTTCAATTTCCCGTGTGGATCACCAGCAAAGCCCGTGGTTGGCTTCCGGCTGGGTGGTTGAAACAGCAGGGGATATCTCGCATTTAGATGCCCCTGCGTTGGATGAACTTCAGCGTTAATTAGCGACGTACAGGAATCAGATACTCACATCTGATCTGCATTGGACGGTCATGAACACGCGCTTCTTCTTGCGGGAAGAAGCGTTCAATATCCTGGCCTTTGCGACGAGTCAGATTCAGGGACGGCATGCAGGTTCCGTAAATGGTCAGGATAAACTCCTGCAAACCCGTGCCCGGCCCTTCGTAGTCGAACTGTACGTAATCCCCACCTTCAAGGCTGACCGGATGAGAGTCGGGTAAGAACCCATTCGCCATTTCAGGTGTTAACGCAGTGGTATAGAAGACTTCTTGCTCGTCGTCTTTCTCGATGCTTGGGCGCGGCTCATGCAAACCGTACAATACGCGCGGCAGTGTCGGAGAATTCCCGAGGAATTGCGTCCAGAACTGGATACGCATTTCATTACGGAAATCAGAGATTTGCTCGAGCGTACAGCTGTAACTTTGCGTGACCCCCACCAAATGGGTTTTTGGCAGAGTGACAAATTGCGCTTGAGGAAGAGTAAACTCATCTAAACGCAACGGTGGACGCATACCGAATGCGCTCCAGTCAGGTGAGCGACGATAGAGTGCCGGTGTTTGGGCAAACTGCTTTTTGAAGGCGCGAGTGAATGTCTGCTGAGAATCAAAGCGATACTGCAAAGCAATATCAAGGATAGGTCGAGCGGTTAGACGCAACGCCACTGCTGACTTTGATAAACGACGTGCGCGGATGTATGCACCGATGGCATGACCCGTAACATCTTTGAACATCCGTTGTAGATGCCACTTGGAATAACCTGCTTTTGCCGCCACATTATCCAGAGACAGTGACTGATCCAGGTGGCCTTCCAGCCAAGTTAATAGATCGCGAATGATCCCTGTCTGATCCATATAATATCCTCATCCTGACACGGTGAGTGCCGTCAATTTGGGCGATGATAGCACTTTTTGTTGTTATGACATTCAGAGTTTTTTTTAACAAGACGTGCCAAAATCAGTTACTCATTCGAACAATTTTATTAATAACGTGATATTTAACGGTTTTTTAGTCCAGGGTGTGAATAGTCGCTTAAGGCAATCATTAACTAATGGTAACAATATGAAATATAAAGTTTTAGTCGCGCTGAGTTCATTGCTGTTTATTTCACTGGGTGTTCGGGCAGAAGTGATCGGCTCAGTCGATACCGTTTTCAAGGTGTTTGGCCCTGACCATAAAATTGTTGTTGAGGCATTTGACGATCCGGATGTTAAAAACGTCACTTGCTATATTAGCCGTGCAAAAACGGGTGGCATTAAAGGTGGGCTAGGGCTAGCAGAAGATACTTCAGATGCGGCGATTTCTTGCCAGCAAGTTGGGCCAGTAGAGCTAAGCGAAAAAATAAAAGCTGGCAAAACTCAGGGTGATGTTGTGTTCCAGAAACGGACATCATTGGTGTTCAAGAAACTGCAAGTCGTGCGTTTCTATGACGCTAAACGTAACACTCTGGCCTATCTGGCGTATTCCGACAAAGTGGTTGAAGGCTCACCAAAAAATGCGCTGAGTGCGGTGCCAATTATGCCGTGGAAGTAACAGGGAGCATGCGATGAACCAGGCCACTATCTGGTTAGTTGAAGATGAAACCAGTATTGCTGATACGTTGATCTACACGTTACAGCAAGAGGGGTTTTCGGTGCGTGCCTTCGATCGCGGTTTGCCTGTGCTGGAAGCTGCACATGAAGAACGCCCGGATCTGGCTATTCTGGATGTTGGCCTGCCTGATATTAACGGCTTTGAATTATGTCGCCGCCTGCTGGCTGATTACCCGGATCTTCCGCTGCTGTTTCTTACCGCGCGCAGTGAAGAAGTTGACAGGCTGATTGGCCTTGAGATTGGCGCTGATGATTACATCGCCAAACCGTTTTCCCCACGTGAAGTTTGCGCGAGGGTTCGAACGGTGCTGCGTCGCCTGCAAAAACAACGGCAGGCTTTAGCCGGGAGCACCCAGCGGATTGGCCTTTTCGAGTTCAATGAAATGGCGGCGCAGATCTCCTGGTGCCAGCAGCCGTTGCAGCTGACTCGCTATGAATACTTGTTATTAAAGACTTTTTTACAGTGGCCTGGTCGAGTATTTTCCCGCCAACAATTGATGGATCTGGTGTGGAGTACTGCCGAAGAAAGTTTTGATCGCACGGTCGACACGCATATTAAAACGCTGCGTGCCAAACTGCGGGCGATCAACCCCGATCTTTCACCGATCAACACGCATCGTGGCTTAGGCTACAGTCTTGGTGTGAATTAATGCGTATCGGGATGCGCCTGCTGCTGGGCTATTTTTTGATTGTGGCGATTGCGGCCTGGTTTGTACTGTCGATCTTTTTACAGGAGGTGAAGCCAGGCGTTCGGCGCGCAACGGAAGGCACGTTAATTGATACCGCTACGTTACTGGCCGAATTTGCTAAAGCCGATATGCTGGCGGGAAATGCACAAAACGGCCAGCTCGCGCAGGCATTCTCCCGCCTTAATCAACACTCCTTCAAGGCCAATATCAGTGGCATTACCAAATCCAAAAATGAATACCGTGTTTATCTAACTGATACGAAAGGTATCGTTTTATTTGATTCCAGCGGCAAAGCAACTGGTGAGGATTACTCGCGCTGGAACGATGTCTGGCTGACGTTACAGGGTAAATACGGTGCACGCAGCACTCCAGTAAACGCTAACAACCCTGAAAGCACCGTGATGTATGTGGCCGCACCCGTGCGTGACGGGCAAAACATCATTGGTGTGTTGAGTGTTGGTAAGCCAAACAGCGCTATGGACCCGGTTATACGCCGCAGTGAGCGGCGCATTCTGTGGGCGGGCGTGGCATTACTGGGCATCGCTTTGCTGATTGGTTTCGGGTTTGTGTTGTGGATTAACCGGGCCATCGGGAAACTGGTTTGCTATGCAGACTCGGTCACCACCGAGCACCCTTTACCGCTACCTAAACCTGGCAGTAGCGAATTGCGTAAGTTGGCGTTGGCGCTGGAAAGTATGCGGCTGAAACTCGAAGGGAAAACGTATATAGAGCAGTACGTTCATGCCCTGACTCATGAGTTGAAAAGCCCGATGGCGGCGATTCGTGGTGCGGCAGAAATTTTACGTGAAGGCCCGCCGCTAGAAATTGTCGAGAAGTTCTCTGCGAACATTCTTCAGCAAAATCTGCGCATGCAACAGCTGGTCGATAATCTATTACGCCAGGCAAAACTGGAAAGCCGGGTTGAAATTACGGCTCAGTCGATAAATCTGCCAGCGTTATTTTCTTCGCTATGCGATAGCCGCGAAGTGCTCGCCCGCAGTAAACAAATCTCGTTAAGAATCGATAAAAATGTTCCCGAAGAGCTTACCGTGGAAGCTGATCCGGCTTTGCTTGAGCAAGCTGTTGGGAATTTGCTGGATAATGCGCTCGATTTTACTCCGCCCGCTGGGGAGGTGGTTTTAAGTATTGAACAACATATTGGACAGATCACTATTTTGGTTTCTGATACAGGAAGCGGGATACCTGATTATGCAAAAGAACGCGTATTCGAACGTTTTTACTCATTGCCGCGCAGCAACGGGCAAAAAAGCAGTGGCTTAGGACTGGCATTTGTTCATGAAGTCGCACGTTTGCATCGTGGAACCATAACTCTTGAGAATCGTCCTGAAGGTGGTGTGCAAGTTCGATTGGCACTGCCTGAAAAATAACTCCCGCACTTCACCGTCCCTTCACATAACTTCATTTAGCCCCCACAAACGCTCGCTATCCTCTGCCCATCAAAAATGGAGGGGATTATGTTTAAATCTGCGTTGTTCTGGAAAGTCATGACCTTGTTGGGATGTATGGTGGTGTTGTTGATTCCCTTAAATATGTTGAGTTCGTTAGTTAATGAACGCAGCAGTTATCGGGATGATGTTGAACAGTCACTGCGCCAAAGTGCCAGTGGGCCGCAAACCATTACTGGTCCACTGATCGCCATCCCCATAACGGAGCTGACGACCGTTATGGAAGACAATAAAGAGATTAAGAAAGAGCGCCGGTTCATTCGTTACTACCTGCCAGAGAACTTGAGTATTGTGGGGAAGCAAACCGTTGAACCACGCCATATCGGTATTTATGAGGGGCAAATCTGGCGCACAGCTATCACGTTTGATGCCACGTTTAATCGCCAATTGCTCTCAAACGAGGTAGGTCCCGATACTCTTATTGGTACGCCATACGTGGTGCTGGCAGTCGGCGACTCACGCGGGATTGGTAAAGTGGGTGAGCTTGATATCAACGGTGAGTCTTATCCGATTGAACCCGGTAGCAACCTGCCAGGAGTGGGGCAGGGGCTACATGCTATTCTCCCTGTAAAACTTCTTCAGGATGAGAAACTCACGCTGCGTTTTAACCTGGATTTGATGGGAACTAAACAGCTTGCCGTCGTGCCTGTTGGGCGTAATAGTCAGTTCAACTTAACCAGCAACTGGCCGCATCCTGGATTTATGGGCGATTTTTTGCCGCAGCAGCGGACTGTCACTGATAGTGGATTTAGCGCCAGCTGGCAAAGCACCTGGTTTGCTAACAATCTGAATACCAGTTTCTATGATGGTCAGCGGGTTGACGTCGACCGTCTGCCAGCTTTTAGCGTCACGGTAGCGAACCCGGTCGACCAGTATCAACTGACTGACCGCGCAGTAAAATATGCCATCCTTCTGATTGGTCTAACATTTATGAGCTTCTTCTTGCTGGAGACACTGACCGGGCTGCGTGTTCACCCGATGCAGTATTTGCTGGTTGGGCTATCGCTCGTGATGTTCTATCTCGTTCTACTGGCCGTATCGGAGCACATTGGATTTAACGGAGCATGGCTGCTGGCGAGCGTGGTTTGTACCGGGATTAACGGTTTTTACCTTAAGGCTGTACTCAATAGCGGGAAAGCGAGTGCAATGTTCACTCTGGGATTATTGATGCTGGATGCGGTGCTCTGGCAACTATTGCAGTCTGAAGACAGTGCTCTGCTGCTCGGAACTGGGGTCCTTTTTGCAGCACTCTCAGCCATTATGTTACTGACACGAAATATCGACTGGTACGGAATGAGAAGAAAAGTGCAGGTGCCAGAAAATGGCGAGATGCAGAAAGATCCGGAGCGGTTCCGCTTGTGGAAATAGATAGATAATCGAGACAAAAGAAAAGGGCGGATTAAAAATCCGCCCTTTCACATTCATGTTTGATTACAGGTTTATTCCTGTAAATCGCCGCAGAAGCGATAACCTTCGCCGTGAATCGTAGCGATGATTTCAGGTGTGTCTGGGGTCGATTCGAAATGCTTACGAATACGACGAATTGTGACGTCAACGGTACGATCGTGCGGCTTCAGCTCACGACCTGTCATCTTCTTCAGCAATTCAGCACGGGACTGAATTTTCCCTGGGTTTTCACAGAAGTGCAGCATGGCGCGGAATTCGCTACGCGGCAACTTGTACTGCTCACCATTTGGACTGACCAATGAACGGCTGTTGATATCCAATTCCCATCCATTGAACTTGTAGCTTTCAACGGAACGACGTTCTTCGCTGATTGCACCCAGGTTCATAGTACGAGACAACAGGTTGCGTGCACGAATAGTCAATTCACGTGGATTGAATGGCTTAGTGATGTAATCATCTGCGCCGATTTCAAGGCCAAGAATTTTATCGACTTCGTTGTCGCGACCCGTCAGGAACATCAATGCCACATTGGCTTGCTCACGCAATTCACGCGCCAGCAGCAGGCCATTTTTGCCTGGCAAATTGATATCCATAATGACCAGGTTGATGTCATTATCGGAAAGGATTTGATGCATTTCAGCGCCATCAGTCGCTTCAAAAACATCATAACCTTCAGCTTCAAAAATGCTCTTTAACGTGTTGCGTGTTACTAATTCGTCTTCGACGATAAGAATATGCGGGGTCTGCATGTTTGCTACCTAAAATTGCCAACTAAATCAAAACAGGAAGTACAAAAGTCCCTGACCTGCCTAATACATGCCAAAAATTAACATGCTGGGCGTAACATGACTAAAGTACGTAATTGCGTTCTTGATGCACTTTCCATCAACGTCAACAACATCATTAGCTTGGTCGTGGGCACTTTTCCCTCTGGACCCGACGGTGTCAAAAACGGTTGTTATCCTATACCATTTTAACAGCAACATAACAGGCAGGACCGCTTTAGACATCTGATAAAACTACGCTTCGTTGACATATATCAAATTCAATTGTAGCACGTTAACAGTTTGATGAAATCATCGTAGCGTTTTGCCACATTTCATCACAATATTTTAATAATATATATAGTTACATGAATTGATTAGTAAAGAACATAAATCAGATTGATGATGGTGTTAATGTGGTTTTTTTGTTATTTAAAACAATGAGATAATGCTTTTTACTGCATCTTTGCTTGCTGGTCAAACCACCAATATGTATTCAAGGTGCTTATGATTCGCATTACATGCATTTTATATACGAATGTTACTTTAATGTAAATTTTTGATGCGTATTATCATTTGAAATTTGTGAATGTCCAATAACGGGCACTTTTTTAAAGAGAGTTTTAATGCGTTTTATAATTATTTTGGTCGCACCAGCCAGAGCTGAAAATGTGGGTGCAGCAGCTAGAGCGATGAAGACCATGGGATTTGCTGATTTGCGTGTGGTTGATAGCGAAGCCGATCGACAACCAGAAGCACGCTGGGTCGCGCATGGTTCTGGTGATGTGCTGGATAATGCACAGCATTTTAATACGCTGGCGGAAGCCTTGCATGATGTCGATTTTACGATTGCAACCACTGCGCGCAGCCGCGCTAAATTTCATTACTACGCCACACCGCAACAATTGGTTCCATTACTTGAAGAAAAGCGTACCTGGGTAGGGACTGCGGCACTGGTGTTTGGTCGTGAAGATTCGGGGCTAACCAATGAAGAACTCGAACTGGCAGATGTTCTGACCGGCGTACCGATGGTTGCGGATTATCCGTCGCTTAACCTTGGCCAGGCTGTAATGGTCTATTGTTATCAGCTCTCAGCACTTATGCAGCTCCCTGCGCCAGAACATGATGTGGTGGATGCCAAACAGCTAAGCGCATTACGTTCTCGTATCACTGCCTTGCTTGAGCGTGTTGAGGCGAGCAGCGACCAAAAAATGGTTGATTGGTTACAGCAGCGTCTTGGCTTGTTAGCGCAGCGAGATACGGCAATGTTGCACCGTTTGCTGCATGATATCGAAAAAAAACTGCCAGAGAATAATGCTGGAAACCGCTTTAAAAGCAGTGAGGATGGGGTGTGATTCCCCCGTTTTTTCAGCGTAATAAGCGCGATTTTTGCTGCTTTTTCAGCGTTCAGAAGCTGTGTCACTAATAGTGGTAAAATTAAAAATAAATTGACTTAGATTGCCGGATACTTTAGTCAATATAGGTAAATCATATTACGAGCACACAACATCCATGATTCGCATCAGCCCAATGACAACAATTATTACAACCACCATTACCACAGGTAACGGTGCGGGCTGACGCATACCAGGAAAAACGAAAAAAGCCCGCACCTAAACAGTGCGGGCTTTTTTTTGGACTAAAAACTCAAGGGTAATAATAAATGCGAGTGTTGAAATTCGGTGGTACTTCAGTGGCAAATGCGGAGCGTTTTCTGCGTGTTGCCGATATCCTGGAAAGCAATGCCAAACAGGGGCAGGTTGCGACCGTGCTGTCTGCCCCGGCGAAAATTACCAATCACCTCGTTGCCATGATTGAAAAAACAATTGGCGGCCAGGATGCCTTACCGAATATCAGCGATGCAGAACGCATTTTCAGCGAACTTCTGAATGGTCTCGCAGATGCACAGCCGGGTTTCCCTGTCGTGCAACTCAAGGGATTTGTTGAGAAGGAGTTTGCGCAGCTAAAGCATGTTCTGCACGGTATCAGCCTGTTGGGGCAATGCCCGGACAGCATCAACGCCGCTATCATCTGCCGTGGCGAAAAGCTCTCTATCGCTATCATGGCTGAATTGCTTAAAGCTCGCGGTCACAATGTGACGGTTATCAATCCGGTAGAGAAACTTCTCGCTGTCGGGCATTACCTTGAATCCACTGTAGATATTACTGAGTCAACTCGTCGCATTGCTGCCAGCCGTATTCCGGCTGACCATATGATCCTGATGGCGGGCTTTACTGCCGGGAACGAAAAAGGCGAGTTAGTCGTTCTGGGTCGTAATGGATCTGACTATTCAGCGGCCGTGCTGGCTGCCTGTTTACGCGCGGACTGTTGTGAAATTTGGACTGATGTTGATGGCGTTTATACTTGCGACCCACGTCAGGTACCGGATGCAAGGCTTCTAAAATCGATGTCGTATCAGGAGGCCATGGAGCTTTCTTACTTCGGCGCCAAAGTTCTTCATCCACGTACTATTTCCCCGATTGCTCAATTCCAAATCCCTTGCCTGATTAAAAACACGGGTAACCCGCAAGCGCCTGGCACTTTAATTGGTGCAGAAAGTGATGAAGATGATCTGCCGGTTAAAGGCATCACTAACCTGAATAATATGGCGATGTTTAACGTTTCAGGCCCAGGAATGAAAGGGATGGTTGGTATGGCGGCACGCGTCTTTGCTGCTATGTCCCGCGCTGGAATTTCGGTGGTGTTGATTACTCAGTCATCCTCTGAATACAGCATCAGCTTCTGTGTGCCGCAGGCGGATTGTGTACGTGCGCGTCGTGCGATGGATGATGAGTTCTATCTCGAACTCAAAGAGGGTCTGCTTGAACCACTGGCGATCATGGAGCATCTGGCCATTATCTCTGTCGTTGGGGACGGTATGCGTACTCTGCGCGGTATTTCCGCTAAGTTCTTCGCAGCCCTTGCCCGCGCCAACATCAATATCGTCGCTATCGCGCAGGGCTCATCCGAGCGTTCTATCTCGGTCGTGGTCAGTAACGACGATGCGGTTACCGGCGTGCGCGTGACTCACCAGATGCTATTCAATACCGACCAGGTTATCGAAGTATTCCTGATTGGCGTGGGCGGAGTGGGTGCTGCATTAGTTGAGCAGGTGAAACGTCAGCAGGCCTGGTTGAAGCAAAAGCATATCGATCTGCGTGTATGTGGAATTGCGAACTCGAAAGCGCTGCTGACCAATATTCACGGCCTGAATCTGGATAACTGGCAGGAAGAGCTGGCCCAGGCGAAAGAGCCGTTCAACCTTGGGCGTCTGATTCGTCTGGTAAAAGAGTATCACTTGCTGAACCCGGTGATTGTTGACTGTACTTCCAGCCAGGCGGTTGCCGACCAGTATGCTGACTTCCTTGGTGAAGGTTTCCACGTAGTGACGCCGAATAAGAAGGCGAACACCTCGACCATGAACTACTACCACCAGATGCGTAACGCGGCGGCAAAATCACGCCGTAAATTCCTTTACGATACCAACGTAGGGGCCGGTCTGCCGGTTATCGAAAACCTGCAAAATTTGCTTAATGCAGGTGACGAGTTACAACGTTTCTCTGGCGTTCTTTCGGGTTCTCTGTCGTTTATTTTTGGCAAGCTGGACGAGGGTATGAGCCTTTCAGAAGCAACAAAAGTTGCCCGTGAAATGGGTTATACCGAACCCGATCCGCGTGATGATCTTTCTGGTATGGATGTGGCGCGTAAGCTGTTAATTCTGGCGCGTGAAACCGGCAGTAATTTTGAGCTTTCGGATATCATCATTGAGCCAGTATTACCTGAATCCTTTGATTCTACAGGTGATGTCGAGTCGTTCATGGCGCGCTTACCGCAGTTGGATGATGAGTTCTCTGCGCAAGTTGCAAAAGCCCGTGATGAAGGAAAAGTGCTGCGTTATGTTGGCGTGATTGAAGAAGACGGTAGCTGTAAAGTTAAAATTGATGCGGTGGATGGCAACGACCCATTGTATAAAGTTAAAAATGGCGAAAATGCGTTGGCCTTCTACAGCCATTATTACCAGCCTTTGCCGTTAGTCCTGCGTGGTTACGGAGCAGGGAATGATGTGACTGCTGCCGGTGTTTTCGCCGACTTATTGCGCACTTTGTCATGGAAGTTAGGAGTTTAAGATGGTTAAAGTATACGCCCCGGCTTCCAGTGCCAATATGAGCGTCGGGTTTGATGTTCTGGGCGCAGCCGTATCGCCGATAGATGGCTCGCTGCTTGGGGATTACGTGACTGTCGAAGCGGCAGACACTTTTAGTTTGAACAACATCGGGCGCTTCGCCAGCAAATTGCCAGACGAGCCGCGCGAAAACATCGTTTATCAATGCTGGGAGCGTTTCTGCCAGGAGATCGGCAAAAATATTCCTGTGAAGATGACTCTGGAAAAGAGCATGCCGATTGGTTCCGGCCTCGGTTCCAGCGCTTGTTCAGTGGTCGCAGGCCTGATGGCGATGAACGAATACTGTGGCAAACCATTGAGCGACACGCGTTTACTGAGCTTGATGGGCGAGCTGGAAGGGCGCATTTCAGGCAGCGTTCATTATGATAACGTAGCTCCGTGTTTCCTCGGTGGCATGCAGCTGATGATTGAAGAAAATGGCATCATCAGCCAGTCTGTACCGGGTTTTGATGAATGGCTTTGGGTGCTTGCGTATCCGGGGATTAAAGTCTCTACCGCAGAAGCACGAGCCATTCTGCCGGCGCTTTATCGCCGCCAGGATTGTATTAGTCATGGTCGCCATCTGGCGGGCTTCATTCACGCATGCCACACCCGCCAGCCACAGCTTGCGGCAAAACTGATGCGTGATGTGATTGCTGAGCCGTATCGCGCTAAATTGCTGCCGCGCTTTAACGAGGCACGCCAGGCTGCTGCAGATATTGGTGCGCTGGCGAGTGGTATTTCGGGCTCTGGCCCAACTCTATTTGCGCTGTGCGATAACACTGATACCGCACAACGCGTGGCTGACTGGCTCAGCCAACACTATTTGCAGAACCTGGAAGGTTTTGTACATATTTGCCGTCTGGATACGGCGGGCGCACGAGTTCTGGGATAACGCATGAAACTGTATAACCTTAAAGATCATAACGAGCAGGTCAATTTTGCCCAGGCGATTGTGCAGGGGTTGGGTAAACAGCAGGGGCTGTTTTTTCCACATGATTTGCCGGAATTTGAACTGACAGAAATAGACGAAATGCTGAAAATGGATTTCGTCTCCCGCAGCAGCAAAGTTTTGTCTGCTTTCCTCGGTGATGAAATTCCGCAGGAAGTCCTCGAAGAGCGCGTGCGTGCGGCCTTCGCTTTCCCTGCACCAGTTAAAAGCGTTGAGCCGGACATCGGCTGTCTTGAGCTGTTCCATGGCCCGACGCTGGCATTTAAAGATTTTGGCGGCCGTTTTATGGCGCAGATGCTGACGCATATCAGCGGTGACAAACCGGTTACGATTCTGACTGCAACGTCTGGTGATACTGGTGCTGCGGTTGCGCATGCATTTTATGGCCTGAAAAACGTGCGCGTCGTGATTCTGTATCCGCGCGGCAAAATCAGCCCATTGCAGGAAAAACTGTTCTGTACGCTGGGCGGCAATATTGAAACCGTCGCGATTGATGGAGATTTTGATGCCTGCCAGGCGCTGGTGAAACAAGCGTTTGATGATGAAGAGCTGAAAGTGGCGCTGGGGTTAAACTCTGCCAACTCTATCAACATCAGCCGTTTACTGGCGCAGATTTGCTACTACTTTGAAGCTGTTGCTCAACTGCCTCAGGAAGCACGCAACCAGTTGGTGGTTTCCGTGCCAAGCGGCAACTTTGGTGATTTGACGGCTGGCCTGCTGGCAAAATCACTTGGCCTGCCAATCAAGCGCTTTATTGCGGCGACCAACGCGAACGATACCGTTCCACGTTTCTTAGCTAACGGCGAATGGACCCCGAAAACGACTGTGGCGACGCTTTCTAACGCCATGGATGTCAGCCAGCCAAACAACTGGCCGCGCGTGGAGGAGTTGTTCCGCCGTAAAACCTGGCGTTTGACCGATCTGGGCTATGCGACCGTGACTGACGAGACCACCAAAGCCACCATGCAAGAGCTGAAAGCTGTGGGCTATGTTTCTGAACCACACGCTGCTATCGCTTACCGTGCACTGCGCGACCAACTCCAGCCGGGAGAATATGGTCTGTTCCTCGGGACTGCACACCCAGCGAAATTCAAAGAAAGCGTAGAAGAGATCCTGGGCGAAACTCTGCCACTGCCTGCAGAACTTGCTGAGCGTGCTGACTTACCGCTGCTCTCCCATAATCTGCCAGCAGATTTTGCCGCGCTGCGTAAATTGATGATGAGCAAAGCGTAAGTTTTTCGGCTGTCGCCGCGCTAATCCGACCCGGGAAGCTATAAAGTAATGCCGTTCGCTTAATCGCGAGCGGCATTTTTTTCGTCGGATATTTACTGTAGCTGGCAGCCTGGTTCCTCGCTTTGGCTAACTACTCGTGTGAATGTTGTCAGCGGGCAATATCCTTCAGCCGTCTGGTCACTACAGCCAGGAATTTTTAGCTGCACACTTCCTGCGGGTTCCTGAAGGCTAAGCGGTGTTTGAGCGCGCAACTGCTCGAGTGTCTGATACACCATACTCACGCTAACATATTGTTTCCCGGCTTTATCCGCCAAACGCTCAAAGACTAAAGCGCCGCCCGGAGGGGTGTTATCGGGTTGTCCTGGTAGCGTCCAGCGCATGTTGAGCATGCCTGCGATATTGGCAATATTGGTATCGTGCCCGGCAATAAACAGGATCTTATTGTCCGGCGAGATATCAGGCAGCTTGCTTGCGGTGGCGTTCGGGTCCAGCGCGTTGCTGATGGTCTGCAATAAAGGCGTCCCGTTATGTCTGGCGATATAAGGCGTGCGTGCCATCAAATCAAATTGGGTGTTATGCAGTTTCAGCAACTCCGCCCACTGTTGCTCTGAATGAATATTCCCCCAAGCCGCTTGCGGCATCCCTTGCGCATATTCCAGCAGGAAAATTTCAGCAAGTGTGGATGACAGGCCAACGGCCCCATCGAGAGAAACTTTGTTGCCATTATCTTTTATCGAAAGCTTGCTCGGCATGGATTGCCCTAAATCACAGCTTTTATCCACACTATGTTTCTGACACCAGGCAGAATTTGCAAAGTTGAGGGTAGTGTTCATCAAGGCCAGGGATGGAAGATAGTGTTGGTTCAGATTATCAATCGGGGTTTGCGCCTGCTTTTCAACGGCCTGTTGAATCTGATTTTTCTCCATTGAACAGATACCCGCTTTCACCGGGTGGAACAAAGGATCGGCCTTTTCAAGATTCTGCTGGTGATGAATAGTCAAACCACATTGCGGGGCAAGCCCTGCCAGGAAAGCTTCGCCCGTTTTAAGCGTGCGCTGATCAACGTCTGCCCAGACATAAACTGAGTTCGGAGCAGGGCAATTTTCCTGCGATAAAATCCCCTGTTGTTGAAACTTCTCGCGATAAAAACCGCCCATCAGGCTAATCAGATGCTCTCCGCGTGGCGTGATATAACCCAGTTTTACCGGCCATTCTGGCCAGCTATTGGGAGTAACATCACGCATGGTTTGTGTCATCTTGGTTGGTGACCGCACACCGTGGCGGCTGAGGATAACCACTTTTTCAACCTGGTAGCCTGAAGCGGGAGTGTCGTTGGCATATGCCGTCGAGCCTAATGAAAATGTGGTGCCGAGTGCGACGAGCAGACCATTGCGAAGCGTTAGTTTTTGGCGTTTAAACGCAGATATTTTCATCTACAGCCTCTTTATTTTTGGCGTGTTAAAGCTGGATCTTCAGTTCGACAAATATACTCCAGAAGCAAAGGGGTAACGTCGAGTTCGTCTCGTTGTTGTATTCGTTCACAAAAGAAAATCCACACAGGCATATGAATTTAGTGACCAGAATCATGGAGGAAATGTGCGGGAAACAAGGAGGGAAAATGTAGGAATTCCCATTAAATGCGGGCAATCTGAGATTAGGATTGCGGAGAATAACAACCCCATGCTGTCAGGCATATGCTCTCTTCAACGACCTATAATGGGCATGAATGCAGTAAGGAGTAGCTTATGTTGAAATCAATTGTTCTCGCATTATCGATTCTGGTAGTCGCTCCGCTGGCTGCGCAGGCTTCAGAAATTACGCTAATTCCAGCGGTGAAACTGCAAATTGGCGACCAGGATCGGGGCGGTAATTACTGGGACGGTGGCCACTGGCGGGACCGTGGCTGGTGGAACGACCACTATGAATGGCGTGATAACAGATGGCATCCGCATGACCATCATGACGAGCGCCATGACCATGACCACCATGATAAGGACCACCATGATAACGGCAATCACTATGGCCAATACAAACATCACTAAGCAAAACGCCAGCATTGTGCTGGCGTTTAGTTTTACTGTTCGTGACGCTTGAATACCAATTCATGTTTACCGGAAGCCGCTTCATCAAAGAAGTAGCCATCAGTGTTAAAGCCCGTTAGCTGCTCAGGTTTAGTCAGGCGATTTTGAATGATGTAGCGGCTCATCAGGCCACGGGCTTTCTTGGCATAGAAACTAATGACTTTAAATTTGCCATTTTTCTCATCAAGGAACACCGGCTTGAAGATTTCTGCGTTGAGCTTTTTCGGTTTAACCGATTTGTAGTATTCATCTGAAGCCAGGTTAATCACAACATTGTCACCCTGAGCTTCCAGCGCCTGGTTCAATTTTTCGGTGATGGTGTCACCCCAGAAATGATACAGATCTTTACCCTGCGGGTTCTCAAGCTTAATGCCCATCTCCAGACGATATGGCTGCATTAGGTCAAGTGGGCGCAATACGCCGTACAACCCGGAAAGCATCCGTAAATGCTGCTGGGCGAAATCGAAATCTGCATCGCTAAACTCTTCAGCCTGCAACCCTGTATACACATCACCTTTAAACGCCAGAATCGCCTGACGCGCATTTTGTGGGGTGAATTCCGGGTGCCATTCGTGAAAACGGGTTTCGTTTAGCGAAGCCAGTTTGTCGCTGATATGCATCAGGGATGAGATTTGCGGGGCGCTAAGTTTACGCGCCACGGCAATCAGCTGTTGGGAATAGTCCAGCAGCTCGGGCTGTGTAAAGCGATCGGTAGGAAGATCGCTTTGATAATCCAGTGTTTTTGCAGGTGAAATTAGAATTAGCATATCTGTTCCTTGCCGATTAATGCCCACTACTGTAGCAAATTTACTGAAAGTATTAGCCGATGGTTGCGATTAGCGCCTGGTTTCAGGTGGTTCCGGATTGTCCCAGATGCCCGGTGCCAGCTGGCTTTTAATTTCCGGAAAGCGATTCGGGTCGAAAACGGGGGTTTCACCTAACTTTAACTGCCGCAGGTAATCGATACTCAGATCGCGGGCGATAGGCGAAAGCAGCAGAATTGCCGTGAGGTTAGTGACAGCCATAAACGCCATTGCTACGTCTGCCATTTGCCAGACTAATGGCAATGGGGAAAGGGTGCCAAACATCACCATTACCAGTGCCAGGCAACGGAATAACACAGTAGCAAAAGGGCTCTTTTGTTGTAAAAACAGAAGGTTGTTTTCTGCGTAAGCGTAGTTGGCGACAATCGATGTAAATGCAAATAGCATAACAATGAGAGCGATGAATCCCGTTCCCCACGACCCCACTACACTACTAAGTGCTTGTTGTACCAGCATTATGCCGTTCATGTCAGGGCTTGCCGTATCCAGAATGCCCGAAAACAGGATAATCCCGGCGGTGGCTGAGCAGATGATTATTGTATCAATCAACACACCAAACATTTGCACCAACCCTTGTGATGCGGGATGTGGTGGCCATGTCGCAGCAGCCGCTGCAGCGTTAGGTGAAGAACCCATGCCAGCTTCGTTAGAAAACATGCCGCGCTGAAAACCGGTGGTGATTGCCTGACTAATTGTGAATCCCAGGGCTCCTGATGCCGCTTCTTGCCAGCCGAACGCGCTTTTGAACACCAGCGAAACCACTTCAGGTAAACGCTCGATATTCATTGCCATGACGACCAGGCTCATCAACACCCAGATAAGTGCCATAAATGGAACCAACCATTGGGCGATGCGCGCGGTGCCACGCATTCCACCCCAAATTACACCGGCTGTTAAGACAACAAGCCCGATGCCAACCCAGGTTTTGGGAATTCCGAAAGCGTTATTCACGGCATTGGCGATGGAGTTCGCTTGCACCGCATTGAAGATCAAACCAAAGGCTATCATCAGGAAGATGGAGAACATCACCCCCATCCAGCGCATTCCCAGCCCACGTTCCATATACCACGCCGGACCACCGCGATAATTGCCTTCGCTATCACGCGTTTTATAAAGCTGGGCGAGGGTGCATTCGGCAAAAGAAGTCGCCATTCCGAGCATGGCTACGACCCACATCCAGAAAATAGCACCAGGTCCACCGAGTGTAAGAGCAAGCGCCACGCCAGAAAGATTACCGCTACCTACACGTGCAGCGAGGCTTGTGCAGAGCGCCTGAAATGAGGATATTCCGGAAGGATCTTTATTTTTATTCGCCAGAATTATGCTTCGAAGCTGGGTCAAATAGCGGAATTGTACAAAACCACAGCGCCAGGTGAACCAAAGGCCTGCGCCGACTAACAAATAAATGAGGATGGAACCCCATAGTATCTCATTGATAAACAGAAAAAAATCTGCCATTAACATCCCTCGTTTGCATGCGTTGTGAGCACAGCTAATGCGCGGTGGTCGCGCATGATCCTTTAGATTGCAGGCAAATAATACACGGTATTTATCAGTTTCGCGTTCAGTTCCTGCCGATGTGTTGCTGCGGTTGCACCTGAATTGCGTCGTGATATCATCAAGCCAGACCGGTTACATCCCCCTAACAAGTTACATCTAATGAGAAACACTATCATGACGGATAAATTGACCTCCCTGCGTCAGCTAACCACAGTAGTTGCGGACACCGGGGATATTGCGGCAATGAAGCTGTATCAACCGCAAGATGCCACCACTAACCCATCTCTGATCCTGAACGCTGCGCAAATTCCTGAATATCGCAAACTGATTGATGATGCGATTGCATGGGCGCGTGAGCAGAGCAGTGATCATGCACAACAGGTTGTGGATGCGACTGACAAGCTGGCGGTGAATATTGGTCTGGAAATCCTGAAACTGATCCCAGGTCGTATTTCTACTGAAGTTGATGCGCGTCTGTCTTATGACACCGATGCCAGCATCACTAAAGCAAAACGTCTGATCAAAATGTACAACGATGCGGGTATCAGCAACGACCGTATCCTGATCAAACTGGCTTCTACCTGGCAGGGCATCCGTGCTGCTGAGCAGCTGGAAAAAGAAGGCATCAACTGTAACCTGACTCTGCTGTTCTCCTTCGCTCAGGCTCGCGCTTGTGCTGAAGCAGGTGTGTTCCTGATCTCTCCATTCGTAGGCCGTATCCTCGACTGGTACAAAACGAACACCGATAAGAAAGAGTACGCACCGCATGAAGATCCAGGTGTGGTTTCTGTTTCTGAAATCTACCAGTACTACAAAGAACACGGCTATGAAACCGTGGTTATGGGCGCAAGCTTCCGTAACCTGGGCGAAATCATCGAACTGGCTGGCTGTGACCGTCTGACCATCGCACCTGCTCTGCTGAAAGAGCTGGCTGAAAGCGAAGGTACTGTTGAGCGTAAACTGTCTTACACTGGTGACGTGAAAGCACGCCCAGAGCGTATGACTGAATCCCAGTTCCTGTGGAGCCACAACCAGGATCCAATGGCAGTTGATAAACTGGCTGACGGCATCCGTAAGTTTGCTATCGACCAGGAAAAACTGGAAAAAATGATCGGCGACCTGCTGTAATCATGACGTGTGGCAGGCTGCGCCCTGCCACGCTTTTTAGTGTTTCACCTCTGTCTGCTACTCCCTCCACCGTGTATCATTCCGTTAAGTTTTGACTGTCCGGGAATGATATGAATACCTTACGCATTGGCTTAGTTTCCATCTCCGACCGCGCTTCGAGCGGTGTATATCAAGATAAAGGCATTCCGGCGCTTGTTGACTGGCTGGAGCGCACCATAACGACTCCTTTCCAAATTGAAACGCGCTTAATTCCTGATGAACAACCGCTTATTGAACAGGCGCTGTGTGAGCTGGTGGATGAAATGGCGTGTCATTTGGTGTTAACCACTGGTGGTACAGGCCCGGCACGCCGCGATGTCACTCCTGATGCAACGCTTGCGATTGCTGACCGCGTGATGCCTGGCTTTGGCGAGCAGATGCGCCAGATAAGTCTACAGTTTGTGCCGACGGCGATTCTTTCGCGCCAGGTGGGCGTCATTCGCAAGCAGGCACTCATTCTGAATTTACCTGGGCAGCCGAAGTCCATCCAGGAAACTCTGGAAGGCGTAAAAGGCGCTGACAATAAGGTGGTAGTGCCGGGGATTTTTGCAAGTGTACCGTATTGTATACAGTTATTAGATGGTCCTTACATTGAAACAGATAGCTCTGTGGTAGCAGCTTTTCGCCCTAAGAGTGCCATTCGCGATACAAACTCCTAAAACCAAGTTGTTTGCGGTATAAGATGTAGTCACTCTGGCATGTGGAGTGTGGTTCGTTATAGTGAATTTGCTTTACAGCAAAATGGAAGCTAATAACCACACTCTACTCTGGAAGCAGGCTCTTATGGCACAACAACTCAATTCAACACATCGCACCAGGCCCCTGAATCGTCAGGATTACAAAACCCTGACCCTTGCCGCTTTGGGCGGTGCGCTCGAATTCTACGACTTCATCATTTTCGTCTTTTTTGCCACCGTTGTTGGGGCGCTTTTCTTCCCGGCCGATATTCCCGAGTGGCTTCGTCAGCTACAAACATTTGGTATCTTTGCCGCAGGCTATCTGGCTCGTCCGCTGGGTGGGATCATCATGGCGCACTTCGGCGACCTGGTTGGTCGTAAAAAAATGTTCACTTTGAGCATTTTACTGATGGCGCTGCCAACGCTTGCGATAGGGATGTTGCCGACCTATGAAACGTTGGGTATCGCGGCACCTGTATTATTGCTGCTGATGCGCGTTCTTCAGGGGGCGGCAATCGGTGGTGAAGTGCCCGGAGCATGGGTATTTGTCGCAGAACACGTTCCCTATAAACGTATTGGTATTGCATGTGGCACCTTAACAGCTGGTTTAACTGCCGGTATTTTGTTGGGTTCCGTGGTTGCTACCATCATTAATACCTCTATGACCCAGCAAGCGATTCACGATGGTGGCTGGCGTATACCGTTCTTCCTCGGTGGGATTTTCGGCCTGGTGGCGATGTATTTGCGCCGCTGGTTGCAAGAAACTCCCATCTTCCTTGAGATGCAACAACGCAAAGCGCTGGCAGAAGAGTTGCCGTTGAAATCGGTCATCGCAAACCATAAAAAAGCGGTTGTGATTTCGATGCTGCTGACATGGTTGTTGTCGGCGGGGATTGTAGTGGTCATTTTGATGGCGCCAACCTGGCTGCAAAAACAGTTGGGTATTGCGCCCGCACTGACGCTTCAGGCGAACAGTATCGCCATCGTCATGTTGTGTATTGGTTGTATTCTGGCTGGGCTGATTATTGACCGTATCGGTGCCAGCAAAACCTTTACTTTCGGCAGCTTGTTATTAGCCGTGTGCAGTTGGATGTTCTATCACCTGACGGCAATTTATCCTGAATATCTTTTCTTATTCTATGGGCTTGCTGGTTTGAGCGTTGGTGTTGTGGGGGCAGTGCCGTTTGTGATGGTGCGTGCGTTCCCGGCGGAAGTGCGTTTTAGCGGCATCTCGTTCTCTTACAATATGTCGTATGCCATTTTTGGTGGGCTGACGCCAATCTTTGTCACGATGTTATCTGCCATATCACCAATGGGACCTGCCTGGTATGTGCTGGCGCTGGCAATGGTTGGGCTGGGATTGGGGATTTGGTTACGCAAAGATTTAACGCATGAAGATAAGGTGGTTGAAAGGCCGCTGCAACATTCATAAAAAAACGCGGAGGCTAGCCTCCGCGTTTTTGTTTTCTTACACGTGAGTGCAGGAATTAGTGTTTTTCACCAATAGGCAGCACGGTACGGCCAAACTGCTCATTGAGCACTTCGCCCATTGCCAGATAAATGGCGCTTGCACCACAAACCAGGCCAATCCAACCCGCAACGCGAACGATGCTTTCGTTATCTACCAGGTGGCCAATAGCCAGCAGGGCAAACAGGACGGTCAGGCTACCAAACACGAACTGCAGCATACGTGGCGCTGAAGCCAGGGTGCCGAAGAACATGAACAGTGTGAATACGCCCCACAGACCGAGGTATGCACCGAGGAAGTGTGCGTTCGCAGCATCTGCAAGACCCATCTTAGGCATGATCAGAATGGCGACCAGAGTCAGCCAGAAAGAGCCATAAGAAGTGAAAGCTGTCAGGCCGAAAGTATTACCTTTCTTAAATTCCAACAGGCCGGCAAAAATTTGTGCGATACCACCGTAGAAAATGCCCATTGCAAGGATGTTGACATCAAAAGGGAAGATGCCGGTGTTATGCAGGTTGAGCAGAATGGTGGTCATGCCGAAGCCCATCAAGCCCAGGGGAGCTGGATTAGCCAACTTAGTGTTGCCCATAGTTCCTCTAAAATTCGTCTGAAAATGATTATATGTAGTCGCCACAAGCTGCTAAAGGGCAGCGGGGCGCGGCATCATAATCAGGTCGAGAGCCTGAGTCCATGATCTAAACAGGTGTGAAGATGAAAATTTTTTTTGCCTTGCCCCTTGATGGCGAGCCGAGTGACCCCATCTTGTATGCAACCGCAGTTGATGGACCTGTAAAAAATCATGTTTGGGCAGTTGAAAGACTCTTGTTTGCCCGCATAACAGGTTCACGACCATATGACGAACAAATTTTAAGTGGAGACGTTTAGATGGGTAAAATTATTGGCATCGACTTGGGTACTACCAACTCTTGTGTAGCGATTATGGATGGTACTACTGCTCGCGTTCTGGAAAACGCCGAGGGCGACCGCACCACTCCTTCTATCATTGCTTATACGCAAGATGGTGAGATTCTGGTTGGTCAGCCGGCTAAACGTCAGGCAGTGACTAACCCGCAGAACACATTGTTCGCGATCAAACGCCTGATTGGCCGTCGCTTCCAGGATGAAGAAGTGCAGCGTGATGAAGCTATCATGCCGTACAAAATTATTGGCGCTGATAACGGTGATGCATGGATCGACGTTAAAGGCCAAAAAATGGCACCTCCGCAGATCTCTGCTGAAGTGCTGAAGAAAATGAAGAAAACCGCTGAAGATTACCTGGGCGAACCAGTAACTGAAGCTGTTATCACCGTTCCTGCATACTTCAACGATGCTCAGCGTCAGGCAACTAAAGATGCTGGCCGTATCGCAGGTCTGGAAGTAAAACGTATCATCAACGAACCAACCGCAGCGGCTCTGGCCTACGGTCTGGATAAAGAAGTTGGCAACCGTACTATCGCGGTATACGACTTGGGTGGTGGTACTTTCGATATCTCTATCATCGAAATTGATGAAGTTGATGGCGAGAAAACCTTCGAAGTTCTGGCAACCAATGGTGATACCCACCTGGGTGGTGAAGACTTCGATAGCCGTCTGATCAACTACTTAGTGGAAGAGTTCAAGAAAGATCAAGGTATCGATCTGCGTAACGATCCACTGGCTATGCAGCGTCTGAAAGAAGCTGCTGAAAAAGCGAAAATTGAGCTGTCTTCAGCTCAGCAGACCGACGTGAACCTGCCGTACATCACAGCAGACGCGACTGGTCCAAAACACATGAACATCAAAGTGACTCGTGCGAAACTGGAATCCCTGGTCGAAGACCTGGTAAACCGTTCTATCGAGCCGCTGAAAGTTGCACTGCAAGATGCTGGCCTGTCTGTATCCGATATCCAGGACGTAATCCTGGTTGGTGGTCAGACTCGTATGCCAATGGTGCAGAAGAAAGTTACTGAGTTCTTTGGTAAAGAACCACGTAAAGACGTTAACCCGGACGAAGCTGTTGCAATCGGTGCAGCTGTTCAGGGTGGTGTGCTTGCTGGTGACGTGACTGACGTACTGCTGCTGGACGTTACCCCGCTGTCTCTGGGTATCGAAACCATGGGCGGTGTGATGACTTCACTGATCAACAAAAACACCACTATCCCGACTAAGCACAGCCAGGTGTTCTCCACAGCTGAAGATAACCAGTCTGCGGTGACCATCCATGTGATTCAGGGTGAACGTAAACGTGCAGCTGATAACAAATCTCTGGGTCAGTTCAACCTGGATGGTATCAGCCCAGCACCACGTGGTATGCCACAAATCGAAGTAACTTTCGATATCGATGCTGATGGTATCCTGCACGTTTCCGCTAAAGACAAAAACAGCGGTAAAGAGCAGAAGATCACCATCAAGGCTTCTTCTGGTCTGAATGAAGAAGAAATCCAGAAAATGGTGCGCGATGCGGAAGCTAACGCAGAGGCTGACCGTAAGTTCGAAGAACTGGTTCAGACTCGCAACCAGGGTGACCACCTGATGCACAGCACTCGCAAGCAGGTTGAAGAAGCAGGCGATAAACTGCCAGCTGACGACAAAACTGCAATCGAGTCTGCACTGAGCGCGCTGGAAACTTCTCTGAAAGGCGAAGACAAAGCTGACATCGAAGCGAAAATGCAGGCGCTGGCGGAAGTTTCTCAGAAACTGATGGAGCTGGCTCAGGCACAGCACGCTGAACAGCAAGCTGGCAACGCTACTGACGCTGGTAACTCTGCAAGCAAAGACGACGATGTTGTTGATGCTGAGTTCGAAGAAGTTAAAGACAAAAAATAATCGCCCTTTTGTAAGTTAAAGTGTGATGTGAATAGAAGCACGGGCGTTGAGGTTTTCCTCTGCGCCCGTGCCCGCATGTTAGGGGCAGACAAAAAAGATGGCGAAGAGAGACTATTACGAGGTTTTAGGCGTTCCGAAAAACGCGGAAGAGCGTGAAATCAAGAAAGCCTATAAACGCCTGGCAATGAAGTTCCACCCGGATCGTAATCAGGGTGACAAAGAGTC
The DNA here is from genome assembly GCF_021283185.1 of Buttiauxella cochleicola. Lineage (NCBI taxonomy): Bacteria > Pseudomonadati > Pseudomonadota > Gammaproteobacteria > Enterobacterales > Enterobacteriaceae > Buttiauxella > Buttiauxella cochleicola. The sequence goes on along the minus strand of NZ_JAJSOS010000003.1, from coordinate 152,157 downwards.
CGAAGGCAAATTTAAAGAAATCAAAGAAGCCTACGAAATCCTGACCGACGAGCAAAAACGTGCAGCCTATGACCAGTATGGTCATGCCGCGTTTGAACAGGGCGGGATGGGCGGTGGCGGTCACGGCGGGTTTGGCGGTGGCGGTGCTGACTTTGGCGATATCTTTGGCGACGTATTCGGTGACATCTTCGGTGGTGGCCGCCGTCAGCGTGCTTCCCGCGGGTCCGATTTGCGTTACAACATGGACTTAACGCTGGAAGAAGCGGTTCGTGGCGTCACCAAAGAGATCCGTATCCCAACACTTGAAGAGTGTGGTGTTTGTCACGGTAGCGGCGCGAAAGCAGGCTCCAAGCCACAAACTTGCCCGACTTGTCATGGACAAGGCCAGGTGCAAATGCGTCAGGGCTTCTTTACCGTGCAGCAAAGCTGTCCACACTGCCAGGGTCGCGGTTCGATTATTAAAGATCCGTGCAACACCTGTCATGGGCATGGCCGTGTAGAGAAAACTAAGACTCTGTCGGTGAAAATCCCGGCAGGCGTTGATACCGGCGACCGTATTCGTCTTGCAGGCGAAGGTGAAGCGGGCGAGCATGGCGCACCGTCAGGTGATCTGTACGTTCAGGTTCAGGTGAAACAGCACCCGATCTTCGAGCGTGAAGGCAACAACCTGTATTGCGAAGTGCCAATTAACTTCGCGATGGCGGCATTGGGTGGCGAGATTGAAGTCCCAACACTGGATGGTCGTGTAAACCTGAAAGTGCCTGGTGAAACGCAAACTGGCAAATTGTTCAGAATGCGTGGTAAAGGGGTGAAATCCGTACGTGGCGGGGCTCAGGGTGACCTGTTATGCCGCGTTGTTGTAGAAACCCCGGTTAGCCTGAATGAAAAGCAGAAACAATTGCTGCGCGATCTGGCGGAAAGTTTTGGTGGGCCAAGTGGTGAAAAGAATAGTCCGCGTTCAAAGAGCTTCTTTGACGGCGTGAAGAAATTCTTTGACGATCTAACCCGCTAAACCTAACTTCCTTATTGGTAGTGAAAAAGCCTGAATCGAATATTTTTGATTCAGGCTTTTTTTATGCGCCAGGCATTCATTAGTTTTTTATGTAACTCGATTCGTTTTTCTCGAGTCTTTAATGCAATATAATCTACTTTTCTCGAAGTGTTAGACAGGCTATGCTTAATACATATTAATGCCCTAAATGATTTAAGGCAGTCTGAAAACCGGGATGAAAAGATGACAAAAAAACTAAAATACTTTTTCAATAATGATGCCTCCAGCGGCATCTTTTTAATCCTTGCCGCTGTGCTGGCAATGGTTCTTGCCAACCTGAGCTCCACCAGTGAGTTGTACCAGTCGTTTTTAAATACACCGGTAGAGGTGCGTATTGGTTCGCTGGATATCAGTAAAAATCTACTGTTGTGGGTCAACGATGCATTGATGGCAATCTTCTTCCTGATGATTGGCCTTGAAGTAAAACGCGAAATGGTGTGTGGTTCGCTTGCCAGCATGCGCCAGGCATCGTTCCCGGTTATTGCGGCATTGGGTGGCATGGTCGTCCCTGCTGCAATCTATTTGCTGTTCAACTTCCAGGACCCGATTACTCGTGAAGGCTGGGCGATTCCTGCAGCAACCGATATCGCTTTCGCACTGGGTATTCTGGCATTGCTGGGCAACCGTGTTCCTGTCGCACTTAAAGTGTTCTTGATGGCTTTGGCCATTATTGATGACCTGGGTGCGATCGTAATTATCGCTCTGTTCTACACCAGCGATCTTTCCATCCTTTCGCTGGCCGTTGCTGCTGGTGCTATTGCTGTACTGGCATTACTGAATATCTGCAATGTGCGCCGTACTGGTTTGTATATTCTGGTTGGTGTGGTGTTGTGGACCGCAGTATTGAAATCGGGCGTTCACGCAACACTTGCAGGGGTAATCATTGGTTTCCTTATCCCACTGAAAGAAAAAGATGGGCGCTCTCCGGCGAAAGAGCTGGAGCATGTGCTGCATCCTTGGGTCGCATTCTTGATTCTGCCGTTGTTTGCTTTTGCGAATGCGGGCGTTTCATTAAGCGGTGTGACTTTTGACGGGTTAACGTCGTTGTTACCGATGGGGATAATGGCGGGTCTGTTTATCGGCAAGCCACTGGGTATTAGCCTGTTCTGCTGGGCAGCACTGAAGTTGAAGCTGGCAACGTTGCCTGAAGGGACGACCTGTAAGGAAATCATGGCGGTCGGCGTGCTTTGCGGGATTGGTTTCACAATGTCTATCTTCATTGCATCACTGGCATTTGACGGTGCAGATCCTGCGCTGATTACCTGGGCAAAACTGGGTATTCTCTTGGGGTCACTGTTCTCAGCCGTCGTCGGTTACTGCATGTTGAGAAGCCGCTTCAGCTCGCAGTTACAGCATAATTAATGTTACTACTAACGGCTCCTCGGGAGCCGTTAGCTAATGGACTGTTTATCAGGGAGTGAAAAACGTATGTCACACATCAATTACAACCATCTCTACTACTTCTGGCAAGTCTGCAAAGAAGGGTCGGTTGTGGGGGCCGCAGAAGCGCTTTATTTAACGCCGCAAACCATCACCGGTCAGATCAAAGCGCTGGAAGAGCGCCTGCAAGGTAAACTCTTCCGCCGCCAGGGGCGTGGTCTGGTACCTTCTGAATTAGGACAGCTTGTTTTCCGCTATGCAGACCGTATGTTTACCTTAAGTCAGGAAATGCTGGATATCGTGAACTACCGCAAAGAGTCCAGCCTGTTGTTTGATGTCGGTATTGCGGACGCACTATCAAAACGCCTGGTGAGCGGCGTGCTTGATGCGGCTGTCGTAGAGGATGAGCAAATCCACCTACGCTGTTTTGAATCGACCCATGAAATGCTGCTTGAGCAATTGAGCCAACATAAACTGGATATGATCATCTCTGACTGCCCGATTGATTCAACTCAGCAGGAAGGGCTGTTCTCGGTGAAAATCGGCGAATGTGGCATTAGCTTCTGGAGCCAAAACCCGGTGCCAGATTTGCCTTTCCCTGCCTGTCTTGAAACCCGACGCTTGTTGATTCCAGGCCGCCGCTCGATGTTAGGGCGTAAGATTTTGAACTGGATTAACACTCAAGGATTGAAGGTGGAGATTCTCGGTGAGTTTGATGATGCCGCCTTGATGAAAGCCTTTGGTGCAGCGCACAATGCAATTTTTGTGGCTCCAACGCTATACGGACAGGATATCTATAACGATGAGAACATTGTTGAGATTGGGCGCATTGAGAATGTGATGGAAGAGTACCACGCGATATTTGCAGAACGCATGATTCAACATCCAGCGGTACAGCGTGTGTGTAACCGGGATTACTCAGCTTTGTTTAAAGAGATTTAAATCAGGACCCAAATTTCAGATATAAAAAAACCGGCATAAGCCGGTTTTTTTCAAGCTAACAACAAGTTGGCGATTAAGCCAGTTTGTTGATTTGCGCTACAAGGTTAGCCTTATGACGCGCAGCTTTGTTTTTGTGGATCAGACCTTTGCTAGCCTGACGATCCACGATTGGTTGCATTTCGTTAAATGCTTTCTGTGCAGCAGCTTTGTCGCCAGTTTCAATCGCTGCGTATACTTTCTTGATGAAAGTACGCATCATAGAGCGACGGCTTGCGTTGTGCTTACGAGCCTTTTCAGACTGTACAGCACGTTTCTTAGCTGATTTGATATTAGCCAAGGTCCAACTCCCAAATATGATCTATGTAGACAATTCAAAGGCCGAGGAATATGCCCTCTTAGCCTTCTTTTGTCAATGGATTTGTGCAAATAAGCGCCGTTAAATTTCCGGAGCCTCTTACGTTGTGATGGCGCGGATTCTACCAGCATAACGGTCATGAATACAGCTTTAAGCAACAAAAATCGTCCAGTGATGCGCATCTACGTAGAAACCAGGCGCCAGTTCGATGAAAACCTTAATGCTTTATGCCAAAGGGGACAATCGCCGGTTAACCTTCACCGTGGTAATTGATATAATCCGCCGATTTCCACTGTTTTGAGCCAGCCATGAAGCTGATACGCGGCATACATAATTTACGCCAGAACCACCACGGGTGTGTCCTCACCATTGGGAATTTCGATGGCGTGCATCGAGGCCACAAGTCCCTGTTAAAAGGGTTGTGTGCACAAGGGCGTGCGCGAAATCTGCCGGTGATGGTCATGATCTTTGAACCGCAACCGCTTGAGCTGTTTGCAGGCGATAAAGCCCCAGCGCGTCTCACCCGCCTGCGCGAAAAGCTGCGTTATCTGGCTGAGTGTGGTGTGGATTACGTGCTGTGTGTGCGATTTGACAGGCGTTTTGCTGCACTCACCGCGCAAAACTTTGTCAGCGATCTTCTGGTTGACCGCCTCGGGGTAAAATTCCTCGCGGTAGGTGATGATTTCCGCTTTGGTGCTGGTCGCCAGGGGGATTTCTTGTTATTACAGAAGGCTGGTCTCGAATATGGTTTTGACGTCACCAGTACGCAAACCTTCTGCGAAGGTGGAGTGCGAATCAGCAGCACGGCTGTTCGCCAGGCACTGGCTGATGACGATTTGATACTTGCCGAAAGTTTACTGGGCCATCCGTTTATCATCTCCGGGCGCGTTGTCCATGGTGATGAACTCGGGAGAACCATTGGTTTCCCAACGGCGAACTTACCGCTGCGTCGCCAGGTTTCCCCGGTAAAAGGGGTGTTTGCGGTAGAAGTCGCAGGCCTGGGCGATAAACCCCTGCCAGGCGTTGCCAACATTGGCACGCGTCCTACGGTAGCGGGGATTCGCCAACAGCTAGAGGTCCATTTGCTGGACGTTGCAATGGACTTATATGGGCACCATATTGATGTGGTGCTACGTAAAAAAATACGAAATGAACAACGGTTTGCTTCGCTTGATGAACTGAAAGCGCAAATCGCCAAAGATGTGGTAACCGCCCGCGAATTTTTTGGGCCCAATACCTGAGCAAGCTAACTACGGAACCGAGAATCTAATGAGTGACTTTAAATCTACCCTGAATTTACCGGAAACAGGGTTCCCGATGCGTGGCGACCTCGCCAAACGCGAACCGGGCATGCTGGCTCGCTGGAATGATGATGACCTGTACGGCATCATCCGTAATGCAAAGAAAGGCAAAAAATCCTTCATTCTGCATGATGGCCCTCCATACGCGAACGGCAGCATTCACATTGGTCACTCAGTTAACAAGATTCTGAAAGACATTATCGTGAAGTCCAAAGGGCTTTCCGGTTTTGACTCCCCGTATGTTCCTGGTTGGGACTGCCACGGCCTGCCAATCGAGCTGAAAGTAGAGCAATTGATCGGCAAGCCAGGTGAGAAAGTTTCTGCGGCTGAGTTCCGTGCTGCATGCCGAAAATATGCGGCAGAGCAGGTTGACGGGCAGCGTGCCGACTTCATCCGTCTGGGTGTGCTGGGTGACTGGTCACGTCCGTACCTGACTATGGATTTCAACACCGAAGCGAATATCATTCGTGCGCTGGGTAAAATTGTCGGTAATGGCCACCTACATAAAGGTGCTAAGCCGGTGCACTGGTGTGTCGACTGCCGTTCAGCTCTGGCTGAAGCAGAAGTCGAATACTATGACAAAACCTCTCCATCAATCTTTGTTAGCTTCCAGGCTGTTGATGCTGACGCGGTAAAAGCGAAATTTGGCGTAACTCAGGTTGATGGCCCGGTTTCCATGGTTATCTGGACCACCACTCCGTGGACTCTGCCAGCTAACCGTGCGGTTTCTCTGAATGCAGAATTCGAATATGCGCTGGTGCAGGTTGATGGCCAGGCGCTGATCGTTGCTAAAGATTTGCTCGAAAGCGTAATGAAGAGCGCGGCTATCACCGAGTGGACTGTTCTGGGCACCGCTAAAGGCGCCGATCTGGAACTGACTCGCTACAAACACCCGTTCTTAGATTTCGATGTTCCTGCGATTCTGGGTGAGCACGTTACGCTGGAAGCGGGTACCGGTGCGGTTCACACCGCAGGTGGCCACGGTCCGGACGACTACGTGATCAGCCAGAAATACAATCTGGAAATCGCCAACCCGGTTGGCCCAGACGGTTGCTACCTGCCTGGTACTTATGAAGGTCTGGATGGCGTTCAGGTGTTTAAAGCGAACGACCTGATCGTTAACATCCTGCGTGATAAAGGCGTTCTGCTGCACGTTGAAAAACTGCTGCACAGCTACCCACACTGCTGGCGCCACAAAACACCAATCATCTTCCGTGCTACTCCACAGTGGTTCATCAGCATGGATCAAAAAGGCCTGCGCGAGCAGTCTCTGAAAGAGATCAAAGGCGTGCAGTGGATCCCAGACTGGGGCCAGGCACGTATTGAGTCCATGGTTGCTAACCGTCCAGACTGGTGTATCTCTCGTCAGCGTACCTGGGGCGTGCCAATGTCTCTGTTCGTACACAAAGACACGGAAGAACTGCACCCGCGCACGTTGGAGTTGATGGAAGAAGTCGCTAAACGTGTTGAACAAGACGGCATCCAGGCGTGGTGGGATCTCGACCCGCGCGACATCATGGGTGACGACGCTGACAACTACACCAAAGTGCCAGACACCCTGGACGTGTGGTTCGACTCCGGTTCAACGCATTCATCTGTTGTTGATGTGCGCCCTGAATTCAACGGCCACGCGGCAGATATGTATCTGGAAGGTTCGGATCAGCATCGCGGTTGGTTCATGTCTTCACTGATGATTTCGACGGCGATGAAAGGCAAAGCGCCTTACCGCCAGGTACTGACCCACGGCTTCACCGTTGATGGTCAGGGCCGCAAAATGTCCAAATCCATCGGTAACACCGTTTCTCCGCAGGATGTGATGAACAAACTGGGCGCGGATATTTTGCGTCTGTGGGTGGCATCAACGGATTACACCGGTGAAATTGCGGTGTCCGATGAGATCCTGAAACGCGCTGCCGACTCTTATCGTCGTATCCGTAACACCGCGCGTTTCCTGTTGGCGAACCTTAACGGCTTCAATCCAGAAACCGATATGGTGAAACCGGAAGAGATGGTTGTTCTGGATCGCTGGGCAGTCAGCTGTGCGCAGGATGCACAAAACGATATCCTGGCCGCTTACGAAAACTACGATTTCCACGAAGTGGTGCAACGCCTGATGCGTTTCTGCTCCATCGAAATGGGCTCGTTCTACCTCGATATCATCAAAGACCGTCAGTACACCGCGAAGCCTGACAGCATAGCGCGTCGTAGCTGCCAGACCGCGCTGTTCCACATTGCAGAAGCGCTGGTTCGCTGGATGGCACCAATCATGTCCTTCACCGCTGACGAAATCTGGGCATTCCTGCCTGGCAATCGTGAGAAATACGTCTTTACCGGCGAGTGGTACGAAGGTCTGTTCGGTCTGGCTGACAGCGAAACGATGAACAATGAATACTGGGACACGCTGTTAACCGTGCGTGGCGAAGTGAACAAAGTTATCGAACAAGCGCGTGCTGACAAGCGTGTGGGCGGCTCTCTGGAAGCAGCAGTGACCCTGTATGCCGACAGCGAACTGGCGGCGAAGCTCAACAGCCTGGGCGAGGAATTGCGATTTGTCCTGTTGACCTCAGGTAGCGAAGTTGCCGATTATTCACAGGCAACTGAAGACGCACAGCAAAGCGAAATCCTGAAAGGATTGAAAGTTGCCCTGCGTAAAGCCGACGGTGAAAAATGCCCGCGTTGCTGGCATTACACCACCGACGTCGGTCAGGTAGCGGAACACGCAGAAATCTGTGGCCGCTGTGTAACCAACGTAGCCGGTGACGGCGAAAAGCGTAAATTTGCCTGATGAGTAAATCGATTTGTTCTACCGGACTGAGCTGGCTGTGGCTGGTGGTCGTGGTACTGATCGTCGATCTGGGCAGCAAATACCTGATCCTCCAGCATTTCATGCTGGGGGACACCGTATCGCTGTTCCCGTCGCTGAATCTGCACTATGCCCGCAATTACGGTGCCGCGTTTAGTTTCCTTGCTGATAAAGGCGGCTGGCAGCGCTGGTTCTTCGCGGGTATCGCTATCGGTATCTGCGTGATTTTGGCGGTGTTGATGTATCGCGCCAAAGCAAGCCAGAAGCTGCATAACATCGCCTATGCTTTAATCATTGGCGGTGCACTCGGTAACTTGTTTGACCGGTTATGGCACGGTTTTGTGGTCGACATGATTGATTTCTATGTCGGCGACTGGCACTTCGCCACGTTTAACTTGGCTGATACGGCAATCTGTATCGGCGCGGCGCTGATTGTTCTGGAGGGGTTCTTTGTCTCCTCCGACAAACCCGCAAAAGAAAAAGGGTAATCCATGGCTGAGTCTATCCAGGCCAATAGCAGAGTTTTGGTGCATTTCACGCTGAAACTTGAAGATGGCTCCACTGCCGAGTCGACCCGCAATAACGGCAAACCGGCACTCTTCACGCTGGGTGACGAAACACTGTCGCCAGGCATGGAAGACCAGCTAGTCGGCTTAAAAGCAGGGGACAAAAAAGCGTTCTCTCTGGCACCAGAATCGGCGTTTGGTATTCCAAGCCCGGACATGATTCAGTATTTCTCGCGCCGCGAATTTATCGACGCGGGCGAGCCGGTGCCAGGGGCGATCATGCTGTTCACCGCAATGGATGGCAGCGAGATGCCAGGTGTAGTGCGTGAAGTTAATGGCGATTCCATCACCGTTGACTTCAATCACCCGCTCGCCGGGCAAACCATTCATTTTGATATCGAAGTACTGGAAATTGACCCGGTACTGGAGGCGTTGAATGCAGATCCTGTTGGCTAACCCTCGCGGCTTTTGTGCCGGGGTAGACCGCGCTATCAGCATTGTTGAAAACGCGCTGGCCATTTACGGCGCACCGATTTACGTTCGTCACGAAGTGGTGCATAACCGCTATGTGGTTGATAGCCTGCGCGAACGCGGGGCGATTTTCATCGAGCAAATCAGCGAAGTGCCGGACGGCGCAATCCTGATTTTCTCCGCACATGGTGTTTCCCAGGCAGTACGTAATGAAGCCAAAGGCCGTGATTTAACGGTGTTTGACGCAACGTGCCCGCTGGTGACTAAAGTGCATATGGAAGTGGCTCGCGCCAGTCGTCGTGGTGAAGAATCCATTCTGATTGGCCACGCCGGGCACCCGGAAGTGGAAGGCACCATGGGCCAGTACAGCAACCCGAAAGGTGGCATGTATCTGGTTGAATCACCGGAAGATGTCAGCAAGCTGGATGTGAAAAACGAAGCCAAACTGTCGTTTATGACGCAGACCACGCTCTCTGTTGATGACACTTCTGACGTGATAGATGCGCTGCGTAAACGCTTCCCGAAAATCATTGGCCCGCGTAAAGACGACATTTGCTACGCCACTACCAACCGTCAGGAAGCCGTGCGAGCACTGGCTGATGAAGCGGATGTGGTGTTGGTGGTTGGCTCGAAAAACTCGTCTAACTCCAACCGTCTTGCAGAGCTTGCACAACGCATGGGCAAGGCCGCATATCTGATTGACGATGCGACCGATATCCAGGAATCCTGGGTTAAAGATGCGGTTTGTGTTGGCGTTACGGCAGGGGCGTCCGCACCAGATATTCTGGTGCAAAACGTCCTTGCTCGCTTGCGTGAGTTAGGCGGCAGTGAAACCCGAGAGCTTGTCGGGCGCGAAGAGAACATCATTTTCGAAGTGCCGCGCGAACTGCGTATGGATGTGAAAGAAGTCGAGTAATCGACATCCATCGCAAACACCAAATTCAAAAGGGGAGCTTATGCTCCCCTTTTTTGATCAAGCCTCACTCCTCACAGCTGGAAGTCACTCAGGAAGCGATCAATGATCTGATGGTCTTCACTGGAAAGTTGCCAGCCAGGCCTGCGGCAATAGTCCGTTGCGATAATCCCACGTTTCATCAAAATCGTTTTCTCAACCTGAATGATGTATTCGCAATGCGTCATCCAGCGCTGGATAAAGGGTAACAGCGCCTGATGTAGCGCCTCGGACTGTGCTGTTTCGCTCCGCTGCCAGTGCTGATAAATCCGCACATATACCTCAGCAAAAGAACAACCCGGCATCACGCCTTTTCCGCCTGCCGCCAGCATTTGCAGCATGTACAAACCGGCATAGCCGTTGAGCACGCTGGCCTGTGGGGCCAGTTTCAGGAAATCGCGGGTGTAGTCGACCGGCGGATTACACTCGATTTTGAATACCGCATGCGGATAGCGGTCTGCGACCACAGCCAGTTGTTCAGGCGTTATCGGCAGCCCGGTTTCGCCCGGCGCGTACTGCACCATCACCGGGATCTCGACCGCTTCCAGCACGGCAAAAATATGCTCCTGAATCGCCTGTGGATTGGGGCTGAGAAAGAATGGCGGCAGCAGCATTAGCGCATCCACGCCCAACCTTTCGTAGTAACGCGCGCGTTTGACTGCCAGCTCAGTGCTGTGATCGGTTACTGACATCGCCCGATAAAGCGGGCTACCCGCCAGAGTACTGACAAACATTTGCGCCAGTCGGTCACGTTCCTGATCGTGCAATTTCGGGAATTCGCTGGCGATACCAAATAGCGTGGCTCCTTGCACGCCAGTCGTCGCGAGATGCTCAAGCAGGCGCACAAAACTCACTTCATCAATTTCGCCGTTAGTGGTAAAAGGCATCGCGACAATCGGGTTCACACCGCCAATGTCCTGCGCGGTATAGTGCTTAGTCATCAGTCGTCCTCCCGGTCAGCCAACACTGCACCTTGTGCGGCAGGCAGCGCCCAACGGCGATACAAACGCAGGAAGCCGCGTGGAACTTGTTTATCGACTGGCTTCCAGTTTTCACGACGCGTAGCCAGTTCGGCCTCGGCTACGTGCAAAGTTAGACTACGGGTTGGAATATCAATCGAGATTTCATCGCCATCTTCTACCAGACCCAATTCGCCACCATCCACCGCTTCCGGTGAAATATGGCCGACGAACAGACCACGGTTGGAGCCTGAGAAACGCCCGTCAGTAATCAACGCACAAGTATCAGAAAGCCCCATACCTTCAAGTGATTTCATTGGCTTGTACATTTCTGGCATACCAGGCCCGCCTTTTGGCCCTTCGTAGCGTAGAACCAGCACGCTACCCGGCTGGATTTGGCCAGACATGATCGCTTCCACAGATTCCTGCTCACTGTTAAACACCACCGCAGGGCCACGGAACACCATCAGGTTTTCCGGGACTGCGGCAGGTTTTACCACGCATCCGAGTGGTGACAGATTGCCGTGCAGCACGGCAACACCGGCCTCGTTACGCACGGGAATGGCTAAGGTATGGATGACTTCCGGGCGGCAACTCCGGGTTGCTTCGGTCAGCAACTCGGCTTTGGTTTTTCCGGCCACTGTCAGCGCATTCAGATCCATCAATTTGCTGATTTCATATTCGACCGCCTGTACACCGCCGGCTTCCCAGAAGTCGATCATGTCGTGTTCTGAGGCCGGATAAAGTGAGGCAACCAACGGCACCTGATGGCTTAACTCATCAAAAGCAGACAGCGGCAAATGGCCCAGTTCTGCTTCATAATAAATTGCCTGCAAGTGCAGAATTGCGTTGGTCGAACCGCCCGTTGCCAGCAAATAAATCATCGCATTGCGGATGGATTCAGCGGTAATGATCTGACGTGCATTAACACCATCCAATACCAGTTTGACGGCCTGACGACCGGTTTCCACTGCACATTCACGGCGCTCTTTTGAGATAGCAGGCAGCGTGCTGCTACCTGGTAAACTCATGCCCAGCACTTCGCCGATACAACACATGGTGTTCGCGGTGCCATACATGGTGCAGGAGCCAGGGCCTGGTTCGGCGATATTTTCAATGTGGGCGAACTCTTCTTCGCTGATTTCACCGCGCATTTTCCAGCCAATAGCTTCGGTAACGATATTGCCATCCCAGTGTTTGCCTTTGTATTCAGCCGGATACATTGGCCCGCCGTTGACCATAATCGCCGGAATATCCAGGCGAGCAGCGGCCATTAACATCGCCGGAACGATTTTGTCGCACGAACCGAGTAACACCATGCCGTCAAAACGGTGGGCGCGCATCATCACTTCAATTGATGCGGTAATCACTTCACGGGCAGCGAGGATATAGCGCATCCCCAAATGTCCTTCAGCTATCCCGTCGCAAGGGGCAATAGTGCCAAACACCATGCCCACGCCACCGGCTTCATCAATGCCTTCCAGCACTTTCGCCGTTAGTTCATTCAGGTTGGCATGGCCCGCAGTTGCGTTGGTGTAGCTGTTTACTACGGCAATCACAGGTTTGCGCAGTTGTTCATCGGTATGACCCATTGATTTGTATAGCGCACGTTTCAGTGCGCCGTCGTCACCTTCGAGGATCGGGTTGAAATGCGTGCCACAACTGGCACATCCGCCACCGCCACATCCACTCATAGTTTCAATCTCTTCTAAACGTTGCGATTAATAGTCGCGTTGATATGTTGGGCAGCATCAAGCTGCTCACCGCTCTGTTCGGGTACAGCGATAACTTTCTTCGGATTCGCCAGCCGTGCTGGCAGGGTGAGAATGAGTGGCGCGCACAGCAGTAAGAAGGCGGCGAGAATATATAAGCCCGTGTCGGTGCGTCCGGTAGTGTCTTTCAGCCATCCCAATACTGTCGGGCCAAAGAAACCTGCCAGGTTGCCGATGGAGTTAACGAAGGCGATACCTGCGGCTGCAGCAGTGCCGGAAAGCAGAGCGCCTGGCAGGCTGATGTAGGTTGGAATCAATGCCAGGGTGCCGGACATCGCCACGCAAATCCACGCCATCATCCAGAAGGTTGAACCGCTGCAATAAGCGCTCAGTGCCAGGCCCACGCAGCCAATCATGGCGGGAATAGCGATGTGCCAACGGCGTTCTTGTTTTAGGTCAGAGTGACGACTGTTCCACACCATAAAGCAGGCACCGAAGACATACGGCAGCGCCGCGAGCAGGCCGATATGGAAATCGTCGCTGACGCCTGAGGATTTGATGATCGACGGCAGCCAGAAATTGATGCCGTAGTAGCCGATGTTGAAGCTAAAGAACACCACCGCCAGCAGCCAGACATAGCCGTTTTTCAGCATGCCTCTCACGCTGCTATCCACTTTGCCTTTATTGGCTCGTTCACGGTTGGCGGCATCTTTTGCCAGATCGTTAATGACGACCTGTTTTTCGGCATCGCTTAACCATTTCGCCGACTTCACGTCGTTATCGAGATAACGCAGCACCACAAAAGCGAGCAGGAAAGAGGGGATCGCTTCAACCAGGAATAACCACTGCCAGTTGTGCAGGCTGCCGACGCCCTCAAACAGTTTGAGGATCAGGCCGGAAAGCGGGCTGCCGATAATGGTCGAAAGCGGCGTCACCAGAATAAACAGCCCCAGTGTGCGAGCGGAGCGCCACGACGGGAACCACAACGTGAGATAAAACACGATGCCAGGGAAGAAACCGGCCTCTGCCACGCCGAGTAAAAAACGCACCACGTAAAACTGCGTCGGCGTGGTGACAAACATCATGCCCGCTGAGAGTACCGCCCAGGTTGCCATGATGCGGGCAATCCAGAAACGCGGCCCGAAACGTTGCATCAGCAAGTTACTTGGCATCTCAAACAGGAAATAACCGATAAAGAAGATGCCCGCCCCGAGCCCATATACTGTGTCGCTAAAGCTCAGCGCATCTTGCATGTGTAGTTTGGCGAATCCGACGTTAACGCGGTCCAGATAAGCGAAGAAATAACATAAGATCAAAAACGGGATCAGGCGTCGCGTTATCTTGCTATAAACCTTTGACTCCGCTGCCGAAGCTGTGGGTTTGTTGTCCAGAGCTGTGTTCATTTTTTTGTCTCCAGAAAATTCAGGGTAAGAGGTTTTTTTATTGTGTAGGGAATTTAATGTTCTATTGCTCAAGCCAGGCTTGCTGATACGCCTGTGCCCGTTCACGTAATACAGCCATGCTCATACCTGCCTGATACAACCCGCCACCCAGGCCAAAACCATCGGCTCCTGCCTGAATATAGCTACGCATTTGTGCGGCATCCGCTTGGATGCCACCTACGGGTAAACAGGCCACTTCACGTGGGACGACTGCGCGGAACGCTTTGGTTATTACTGGAGTGATATGTTCGGCCGGAAATAATTTCAGCGCGCTCGCCCCGGCATCTATGGCGCTAAAAGCCTCGCTTGGTGTCATAACGCCAGGGAGACTTATCAAGCCGCGTTTCACCGAATGGCGAATTACATCGGGATTACAGTTTGGGGAGATGATCAATTGCCCACCGCATTCAGCAACGCTATCCACTTGTTCCACATTTAACACCGTGCCCGCACCGACATACCCACGGTTGCCTACGGTATCTCTCATCAGGTGAATAGATTTCAGTGCAGAAGGGCTATTAAGGGGGACTTCCAGGTAATGGAAACCGCACTCAAGCAGAATTTCTGCGGCTTCAACGGCTTGCTCCGGCGTTATACCGCGCAGAATGGCAATCAACGGTAAAGGCTCTTGTTGCCAGCGGGCAATAAATTGTTCCGGACTCATTTTTGCATTCCTTGTAGTCGAGTAAAGAGGTGACTGAGGCCCGTCACGAAGCAGGCGTCGCCATCAGCCGATAGCAGATTGAGATCCATCTGGTTTGCTGCAAGTTGATATCGAGCTATTAGCGCCGGGTTGCCCACAACCCAGGCGTGTTGGCCTGCGGGAAGTGCTTTAAGTTCATAGCCAATCACCAGGCCTGAGAGATAGCTGTGAACGTGGGATTCCTGGATTTCTAAGGCCAGACGGCGTGTTCGCGCTGAAAAGATCAGGTGACTGAATGGCGCATCACGCAGGGCTGTTGCCACGCCAAGCAAGAAAGCTTCTTCATTTTCTTGCTGTTCTGGCAGTGCGCGCCCAAGGATTGAGTGCTGGCTTAACAGCGAGAAAAGTTCACCACTCATAAATGTTGAGAAGGCGGTGATTTTCCCGTTCACGATCTTCGCGTGTTTGCTGTGAGTGCCCGGTAGCAAGACCAGGTGTTCATCGGCAGCATGTAATGCGGCGAGCCCAAGTAATTGAACTTCTTCGCCACGCATGACATCGGGCTGGTGGTATTGGCTCATCCCGTGTACGCCAGGCACAATCCACGCTGGACTGCCCCATGGCGTGGTGAAAGCCAGTGTTCGGGCGACTAAAATGTCGATGTCGCAAGGCAGCGGAGCGTAGGGTACTTCCCGCCAGCCTTGCTGCGAACCGACCATTCCCGCCATCACGACGGGCAATGATCCATGCTGCTCAAGCCACGGTTGCAGTAAGGTTTGCAGCGTGCAGGCAAATTGCCCTTGTTCAATGGACAACAACCCGCAGGCTTGATTGATGTGGGCGACTTGTACACTTTCCTGCATCAAAAATGCGCGGAAATTAGTCGTTCCCCAGTCGATGGCGATCCAGTTGTTTTTCATTTCAAGTAATACAAACCATGCAATCTTGTAATACAAGAATGCTAGAGCAAAAAACACCCGCAATCTGTGAGAGAGATCGAAATTACATCAGGAGAGGATCAAATAATGTGGTCGAACATTTCCGGACGATCTTGCCAGATGCGTTTTTTGGCTGCATTCAACAAGATGGTGCGCATTTGCTGGCGGGCAGTTTCGACTTGTTTCAGGCGAATAGCATCAAACAGTTGAAAGTGATCATCGACGGCGGCTTTGGTTTGGCGAACATCTTTCTCAATCGTCTGTTTGAAAGAAAGTTCCATGGCTGCGGAAAGTGCATTACCGAGTGCCAGTAAGAAAGGATTATGAGTGGCACGCAGCAGCGCATGGTGAAATGCCAGATCCCCTTCTTCAAATAAGGCTCTTTGCGCTTCAAGCTGGCCTTTACGCATCAACTGGAGTGCGTCTTCCATCGCTGCCAAATCATGTCCGTTGGCGTTTAATGCCGCGAGTGTTGCTACATTTGGCTCGAAAATCAGGCGTGTCACAATCAGTTGTTCAACCAGCTTTAGGTCAACTTCCCCTTCGGACAGCCAGCCGAGAACATCAATATCCAGCAGGCTCCACTGCTCGCGGCTATTCACCGTGCTGCGTTTTTTGGCCTGAATGGAGATAAGCCCTTTTGCGGCAAGCACCTGGAGGGCATTGCGTACTGAAGTGCGGGAGACTTCATACTCCACGGCCAGTTCGTTTTCACCTGGTAAAGAAAGCCCCGGCGCGAGATCGCCATGCATGATACGGCGTGCAAGGTGCTGGGTGACAGATTCAGAAATATTTGTCTGTGGGACTTTCATTACACTTTCTCGGTCGTGACTAAACATGGAAATGAGCTACATAGTAAGCTAATCGAGCCGTATTCGCACCGTATGTACTTAAAAGATAAGAGAGCAATGTATGAGTAGAACTCCAATTATTCTCGACACCGATCCAGGTATCGACGACGCCGTAGCCATTGCAGCAGCACTTTTTGCCCCGCAGCTTGATTTGAAATTGCTGACCACGGTCGCCGGGAACGTCAGCGTCGAGAAAACCACCCGCAACGCGCTGCAACTGATGCACTTCTGGCACAAAGATATTCCTGTTGCTCAAGGGGCAGCCACGCCGCTGGTGCGTAAATTGCGTGATGCCGCTTATGTTCACGGCGAGTCCGGCATGGAAGGTTATGCGTTTGTTGACCACCAACGCCAGCCGCTGGATAAACCCGCTTTTCAGGCTATTTATGAGTGCCTGAACGCAAGCCCTGAACCTATCACGCTGGTGGCGATCGGGCCGTTGACTAATATTGCACTGCTGCTCACTCAATACCCGCAATGCAAAGCGAAAATCAAACGACTGGTGATCATGGGTGGATCGGCGGGGCGCGGAAACTTCACACCAAACGCCGAGTTTAATATCGCCATTGATCCAGAAGCTGCCGCAAGGGTGTTCGAAAGTGGGGTGGAAATTGTGATGTGCGGCCTGGATGTCACCAATAAAGCGATGTTAAGCCCGGCATATTTAGAGCAGCTCCCATCTCTTAACCAAACCGGAAAAATGCTACACGCGCTATTTAGTCATTACCGCAGCGGCAGCATGGCGACAGGTTTGCGGATGCATGATTTATGCGCCATTGCCTGGTTGGTGAAGCCTGAGTTGTTCAGTGTGAAGCCCTGTTTTGTGGCCGTTGAAACCCATGGAGAATTCACTTCTGGCACGACTGTTGTGGATATCGAAGGCCGCTATCAGCGCGAGCCAAACGCCCATGTGGCGCTGGATCTTGACGTCGCAGGTTTCCAGAAATGGGTGGCGGAAGTCCTGGCCTTAGCCCCTTAAATATTAAACGCGACGCAGATCGACTTTCTTCGGCCTGATAATGGGGTTAATCGATTAACCTTGCTATGCTGATTAAGCAGTTCTCCTTGGGCCGGAGAAACAACATGACTATTCCTTTCTTTATGCCACCTGGCGTGGCGTTCGCTAACGGCCATTTCACGGCTGAAAATATCATTACTAAGGTCACGCATAGCGGGGATCTGGCTGGCATATTTCACGATCAAACCGCCTGGCGGGCGATCCCTTCAAAAACGCCAATTTACCAGGTTGAAATGCTGAGTTCAGCGCAAGGTGACGGCGAGCTTTATGTGGGAACCACGCATCTGAATCCGGGGCGTGTTGGCGACGAATTTTACATGACCAGGGGGCATTTTCATCAACGGCGCGAGCAAGGTGAGGTTTACTTTGGCCTGCGTGGAAGTGGCCTGTTGCTCCTACAAACTGAGCAAGGTGAGGCGAGGCTGGAGCAAGTATTCCCAGGCTCTGTCCACATCATTCCAGGTTTTACCGCACATCGTCTAATCAACACCGGAACGGAAATTCTTTCAGCACTGGCAGTCTGGCCAACCATTGCCGGGCATGATTATGCCTCGTTGGCAAAAGGCTTTGCGCTACGCGTTGTAGAGCAGGATGGCAAAATTCAGGCGAAGGAGGTGCAAAATGGCTGAGCCACTCCTCAATTATGGGTTGGATATGCAGGTCCATCACCAGCCAATGGGTTTTAGCTACGGTGAAGAGGTAATTGGGCCGGTGCCGGAGATCCGTAAACTCGATCAGATCCGTGCTTCATTGCGTGATCCTTTGTGCCAGGGGCCGGAAGATGTTTACGCGATCGTTATGGATGTTGCTCGATTGCAGGACAGAGAAGAACTTAAAAAACGGATGTTACTGTTTGGTGTGGTGACTTACGCTTCCGGGCGGTTGGGCGATGAACCTGTCCGCAGCCAGGGGCATATTCATCGAATTAGTGCGCATAGTGGCTGGTCGCCGCCAGAGCTATATGAAATCTGGCAGGGCAAAGCGATTATTTACATGCAGGAATATGTTGCCGACGATCCCGGCCGCTGCTTTGCAATCGTGGCCGGGCCTGGCGAAAAAGTGCTGGTGCCGCCGGGTTGGGCGCATGCCACTATCTCTGCATCACCTGATGAACCACTGACGTTTGGTGCCTGGTGCGACCGGGAATATGGTTTCGAATACGATGCGGTGCGGGCATACAAGGGGCTGGCGTGGTATCCGCTTTTGCAAGATGAGCATATTGCCTGGCAGCATAATCGCCGTTATATGCCGGGGCGTTTACAGGTGACCTCGCCGCGCCAATATACCGAGTTTGGGATTACCGATGCGCCGCTGTATCAACAATTTATTGATGATCCGGCGCGTTTTCAGTTTATTTCAAAGCCGGGAATGGTGAGCGGGAAATGGGTGGGGTTCCATCCTTAAAAAAGTCGGGTGACGCTGCGCTTACCCGACCTACGAGTTTGGTGTCGTAGGGGGGATAAGCGCAGCGTCATCCACCATGTTTTACGAGAACAGCCCCACAGCCACACCCGCCGCCGCCAACACCAATAACAACAACATTGCTTTCACCGGTGACACACCGCGTTTCGCCATCAAATACCAGGTGCCAATCACCACTAACAGCGGCAACAGGTTCGGGAAAATTCCATCCAGCATTTGTTGCACATGGATATTCACGCCATCCTTGGTGACAAACTCCAGTCCGGTGCCAAGCTTCACGTAACTTGCCGCCACGCCGCCCATCACAAATACGCCGAGCAACGATAGCGCTTCACGCAGGCGAGTCGATTTGCTGCTCACCAGCATCTCAACGGACGTCGACCCCATGCGGTAGCCTTTCAGGAACAGGAACCACGAGCCAGGAATGATAATTGCCAGCCATGCTACACAGTAAAACAGTGGCCCGAGGATATTCCCTCCCGCCGCCAGCGCCATACCGATACTCAGCAGAATCGGGATTAACATCCCCGGAATCATTGAATCGCCAATCCCAGCCACTGGACCCATCAGTCCCACTTTCAGGGTGTTGATGGTTTCGCCGTCGATTGGCTCACCGTTGGCGCGTTTCTCCTCAAGACCCAGCACCATGCCGTTGACTATCGCACCCAACTGCGGCTCGGTGTTATAGAACGACGCGTGGCGTTTGAGCATCTCTTTGCGTTGTTCTGGATCGGGATACAGCTTCTTCGCCACCGGCAACATACTCAAGCAAAAGCCGAATGACTCCAGGCGCTCAAAGCTCATTGAGGAGAGGTTGTACATCATCCAACTACGCCAGCAACGGCGCAGATCCTGGCGAGTGAGTTTACGTTCTTCCATCAGAATTCATCCTCATCATCAGCGGGCGTGGAGGCTGCACGTTCAGCCTGTGGCTCAGGTTTGTAGTTGTAGTGAATCAGTGCCAGCAACGCGCCGACAATCACCAGCGCCACCATGTTTAGTTTCAGGAAAACAATGCAGATAAATCCCACCAGGAAGTAAATCAACATGCTGTAATTCTTGATAATTTGCTTAAGCAAAATCGCGATACCGACCGCAGGCAGAATCCCGCCCAACACGTTCATGGTGGAAAGAACGATGTGCGGCAGGCTGTCCATAAAGGCATTGATGTACTGAGCGCCAAAATAGACCGCGATAAACGTTGGAATAAAACGCATCAGGAAGTTGGTGGCTTGCGGCCAGATTGCGCTGTTGAGATACACGCCGCGCTCGTCGCCCTTTTCCAGCGCGATATCCGCACGGTGGTTCCACCAGGAATTGAGCACCATCATGGCGTTGAATAACACGGTGCCCGCAATGCCGATAGTGGCAGCTAACGCTACAGCCACTTCCGGGCCTTTATTGGAAAGAATGCCCAGTGCAATGGCCGGGAAGGCCACAAAGTTGAGATCCGCAGGCATAGAACCACCGGGGGTTACCATGGCGATATACACGGCTTGAACCGCCACGCCGATGATAATCCCGGTTTGCACATCGCCGAGAATAAAACCTACCAGCATCCCTGAAACCAGTGGGCGGGTAATCAGATACCAGCCGCCGGTCAACCCCAGTAGCCATGGGCTACTAAGCGCACCGAGGTAACAGAGAATGCCGATTAGAGCTGCTTCGAAAGCCATAATGCACTCCTTTATTTGAGTTTTTGTCGAGCATCTTGCCAGCTGTAACTGCTGGCGTCGGGTACCAGTCGAAATTCAATCTGGTGCCCGCGCAGCGAGAGATAGTCGAACGCCGCTATCTCTTCCGGATTCACAGACTGATTCGGGCCAATGGTGGTGGTAGTGGCTCGTGCGCTCATCGGGCCAACGTTGATTTTCTTATTGCTGTTTTGCAGGCTGATTCCCGCTTCTTCAATGCGTTTTAGCGTCACCGGAGATTTACCAATCACGAAATAATGCTTCTCACTGGCGATGATCTTCGGCAGTTTTTCAATCGCGGTGGCGGTATCAAATAACCAGACTTTGGTATCCTGCACCGCACCTTTCATCACCGAAGACAACAACGGATCGGCGGCGACAGCGTCATCAATGGCGATGATCCCATCGCACGGCAACTCTTTTGCCCAGCGGGTGATCAACTGGCCGTGGATCACCCGATCGTCAATGCGTACAAAAGAAATACTCATCGTTGCCCCTTAGAAATCATCAGATTGTGTGGTTTCAGCCAGTTGGGCCTGAACCAGCGAGTCACGCGATTCTTCCAGTAAAACCGCTGCCGCTTGGGCTACATCGGTCAGATCTTTTATTTCATCGCTCAGCAATAGCATGGGGAAATTAACACCTCCCAACACTGCCATTGGCGGCTGCGTTTGCGGATCGAACGCATGGTGGCAGGCAATATTCCAAGGCGTGCCGCTTTGCAAATCGCACAGCACCAGCACACCATCAGCATCTTTGGCGGCCTGTTTCAGCACCGCAGCAAACTCATCGCCAAAACTATTGATGCCCTTGTTCTCCGTGAGCATCACCGGGAATACATGCGGCAATTCTCCATAAACCATTTTGCTACCGGCCAGTAGTGCTTCGGCAAGCGAGCCATGTGTTGCCAGAATTACGTTGATCATCTTGTTATCCTCTTACCCAGGCTTTCATGGTGGCGAGCTGTTGACCTACACCGCTGCCGTATGGGGAAATGCGATATTCGCCGACCGCCGCCGGAACAATGAAGGTTTCGGCGTAATGCACCACAAAGGGTTCGAATGCGCCGCTCGGGCTTTCAACCAGCGCTTCACTGCCTTCCACCAGATTCAGTACGTTTACGCCACCATGAGTGTGGTGCGTGACAGGTTGCGTAAACCAATGGCGGCGGGTTTCGATAAACTCACGTTCATGTAGACCCGTACGTTCTTCGCGCCAGCCATCACCTTCCGCGATAGGCTCGAAATGATTCACCAGATGCTCGGTGACCCATTGCGTATCACGTTGCCAGTCAATCACTTGTGCACCGTGTTCAAGATGCACCGGACGTGGCAGACCATCCAGACCGAGGCGCCCCCAGTCCCACAATTTGAAGGTGAAAATGAACGGGGTGGCGCTGATCTCCAGCACCATTGCACCGGATCCAGAGCAGTGAACAGTGCCTGCCGGGATCAGGAAGTGATCGTGTTTACGTGCCGGGAAACGGTTAACGAATTTCTCATCATCAAACGCTTTTTCGCCCCGCTGCGCACACGCAAGATCGTCGAGCATTTCCTGTGGATTGATGCCTGTTTTGGTCCCCAGATACACTTGCGCACCAGGCTCGGCTTCCAGCATGTAATAGCTCTCATCCTGGGTGTAATGCATGCCGAAATGCTGCTGGATGTATTCGGTAATCGGGTGAACCTGGAAGCTTAAATTTTGCCCGCCGATGGTATCGAGGAAGTCGAAGCGGATCGGGAATTCCGCACCAAAACGGGCATGAACACGCTCGCCAAGCAGCGGGCGAGGGTAGAGCAACACCAGATCCTGAGAGGGGATCTCGATCCGCACATCACCAAAACGCAGTAACAGGCTGTTCTCCTCGGGCACACAGTCAAAACACCATGCGTAATTTGGCTTTGAGGGATCGAGATCGAATTTGTCTTTCATCCATTGCCCGCCCCAGACTCCAGGGTCGAAGAATGGCACTACGCGGAACGGTTGTTGCGTGGTTTGTTGCAGGCCATGGCGCAACGCATCTCCGCTCACCATCGCCGGTTGTGCGGCATTATTGGTATCGAGCAGGAAATCCGCGCGCTTCAGAAGTGGCGTTTTATGGCGATCAAACACACGCCACTCAATGAAAAAGGCGCGTTTGTAGCGGCGCAGAATATCTTCATTTGTATTATTCGCCCCCCAGTTCCCTAGTTCACCACGGCGAAAACGCTGCTGGATTTCCCAGCGCGCCAGATCCGCATACACCAGCACATCACCTGAATGAATAAGTGCCGCGCCGGGGCCGTAGACCACGACCAATCCTTCGGTTATTTCCGCGACCTCAAGCTGCGCGGCGGCTAGTTTTTCCGGGCAAAGAAACTCATTTAATTCATGGCATGAGAGTACGCCAAACACCCGGTCATCCGTCAGGTTGCGTGCCAGCAAATCATGCAGATGTTGTTCACTTAAGCGCGCGGATTCGGCATTAATGGTGAGCGTTGGGTTGAGTTGTGCAATGAGTTGCGCGTGAATCTCTTCGAGTTGAACGCCCGGGTAGCAGTCAATAACCAACACGGTTTTTCCCGAGCGAGCAAGTTGTTTGCTGACGGCTTGTTGGATAGCGGCCCAACCCTGCCATGCGTGATCATCAAACCCCGAAACGCTGACTTCGGGATACTTTTCGTATGATGCCGGATGCATATTCTTCTCCCTGTTCTTAATGAATTAAGATTAATCGATTAACCGACTTTGAACAGGGTGGTAAACGCGATTAACCCACCAATTTTAGCAAGATGTTGCCTGAAGTGGGGTTATCTGTGATGGCTTTCACATGGATATATGCAATTTTTTGGTTATTCGATTAATCTGAGAATCATTGCTAAATACCAAGGAGTGCTAATGAGCACCGTAACCCTTGCCCAAGTCGCAAAGCAGGCCGAAGTTTCAACTGCTACCGTTTCAATGGTGTTGCGTAATCGGGGCAGAATTTCTGACGCCACTCGAACCCGTGTGCTGAAAGCACTGGATGATCTGGGATACGTGTATAACCAAACGGCAGCCAATTTACGTAATCGCACCAGTAATCAGGTCGGGCTGTTGCTGCACGACATTACCAACCCTTTTTACGGTGAAATGACTGCCGGGCTAAGCCAGGAAATGGAACGCCACGATCTGCTGCTATTTTTGGCAAACAGTGAAGAGTCCGGCGAGCGCCAGCAAAAATTTGTCGATTCTCTGATGCGCAATAACGCGTGCGGCATGGTGCTGTGCGCGGCACGGGAAACGCCACCGCTATTTTTCGAAACCCTGAAGCGCCGCAATATTCCGGCGATTATGGTGGTGCGCCCAATGGACGATGTGGACTTCGATTTTGTCGGTACCGATAACTTTTTGGGCACTCAGTTAGCGACACAGCATCTGTTGCGTCTCGGGCATCGCAACATTGCATTTATCGGCGGTAGTGAAAATTCTATTAGCCGTGCACAGCGTATCGGTGGCTACAGCAGCAAACTGCTAGAGCACCGTATCCAGCCGAAAAGTGAATGGGTGGTTTCGTCGCTCGCGAGTCAAAGTGATGGTGCCCGCGTGGCTGAAGAGCTATTCCGGCAGTATCCGGAAATCACAGCCGCTGTCTGTTATCAGGATATTGTGGCACTCGGCGTCATGCAGACACTGCGTAAAATGGGCCGCCAGCCGGGCATCGACTTTGCGCTTGTAGGTTTTGACGATATTACCGAAGCATCTTTGGTTCAGCCAGCGTTGACGACAGTTTCAGTCGCCGCTAAAGAGATTGGTCGCAAAGCCGGAGAGTTGTTGTTTAGCCGCATTCAGGGCAACGACGAGCCGCCAAAACGTATCATCCTGCCTCCAACGCTAGTGGTGCGGGAGTCATGTGGGTTTGCATAATGGGTTATTTAAAACCTTTTGATTATCAGGTGAATGATGGGTTTTACTGATAACTTCAGCGTTTTGTCATAAATTTCTTATTATCGGTGTTTTCGAGTGGCGGCTTGTGAGCGGGCTGGTTAACCTGAGAACGTTATATATGCAGATTAATACAGAAAAGAGAGTGAATATGGATGGATCACAAGTCCGTGTAGCAATCGCGGGTGCGGGTGGTCGCATGGGGCGACAACTGATTCAGGCTGCATTACAGCTGGATGGCATCAAACTCGGTGCAGCACTTGAACGTACAGGGTCATCCCTGGTTGGTAGTGATGCAGGTGAATTAGCCGGTGTAGCGAAAACGGGCGTTATCGTGAGCGATAGTCTGGATGCCGTGGTCAACGACTTCGATGTCTTTATCGATTTCACTCGTCCTGAAGGTACGCTGAACCATCTGGCTTTCTGCCGCCAACATGGCAAGGGCATGGTGATTGGGACGACGGGTTTTGATGATGCGGGCAAACAGGCGATTACTGACGCTTCAACACAGATCCCAATTGTCTTTGCCGCCAACTTTAGCGTTGGTGTGAACGTGATGCTCAAGCTGTTGGAAAAAGCCGCCAAAGTTATGGGCGACTATACCGATATCGAAATCATTGAAGCACATCATCGTCAGAAAGTTGATGCTCCATCCGGCACCGCTCTGGCGATGGGCGAAGCTATTGCTCATGCGATGGATAAAGACTTAAAAGAGTGTGCGGTTTATTCCCGTGAAGGGTACACCGGCGAGCGCGTTCCAGGCACTATTGGTTTTGCCACAGTGCGTGCAGGCGACATTATTGGTGAACATACGGCGATGTTTGCGGACATCGGCGAGCGTATTGAAATCAGCCATAAAGCATCCAGTCGTATGACTTTTGCAAATGGTGCAGTTAAGTCTGCATTATGGCTGAGTGCAATGAAAAGTGGTCTTTATGACATGCGTGATGTCCTTGATCTTAATAGTTTGTAGCCGTTATTACCCATCGTGATGTGGTTATTCCAATCATAATTACTTGATTGATAGGGCAATATTTTATTGCCCTTTTTATTTAATGTTATTTTGGTTGTTTGTTTCAATTATTTGTTTGAGATTCTTATAATTATATCTTTATAACCCTTTCATCGTTGTTTTTTTATCATTTTTGACCATCTGGTCCACTTTTTACCTTCTTGTAATTAGATTCCCATTCATCCTGGCCCGCAACCGATTACGCACTGTAAGTTAGCTGTTGATTTCACCGGTCAATTCCTCTTTTTTACATCAGAACGCTAAAAAACACATAAAAAGTTGCGCTTATGGTAGACTTTTGCCCGGCCGCTCACTAGAATGCCGCCGTTTGTCAAAAATCCAAATGACAGGCTGTTTTGCATTGATTCCTGAATTCATTTTGAATTAATATGCAAATAAATTGACTGTTTATTCCCTGGAGGGCGTTTTGATTAAGTCAGCAATATTGGTTCTGGAAGACGGAACCCAATTCCACGGTCGGGCCATTGGGGCATCGGGTTCGGCCATTGGGGAAGTCGTTTTCAACACCTCTTTGACCGGTTATCAAGAAATCCTCACTGATCCTTCCTACTCCCGCCAGATTGTCACTCTTACTTATCCTCATATCGGAAATGTCGGCACCAATGCTGCTGACGAAGAATCCTCCCAGGTACATGCGCAAGGCCTCGTTATCCGTGACCTACCACTGATTGCCAGCAACTACCGCAATACCGAAGACCTTTCTTCCTACCTTAAGCGCCATAACATTGTGGCCATCGCCGATATCGATACCCGTAAGCTGACCCGAATCCTGCGTGAGAAAGGTGCACAGAACGGCTGCATTATTGCCGGTGATAACCTGGACGCGGCACTGGCGCTGGAAAAAGCGAAAGCCTTCCCTGGCCTTAATGGCATGGATCTGGCGAAAGAAGTGACCACTCAGGAAGCTTATGCCTGGCAGCAAGGCAGTTGGACGCTGGAAGGCGAATTACCTGAAGCGGCTAAAGAAGAAGACTTACCATTCCATGTCGTGGCTTACGATTACGGCGTGAAGCGCAATATTCTGCGCATGTTGGTTGACCGCGGTTGCCGCCTGACAGTGGTTCCAGCACAAACGCCAGCAGAAGAAGTGCTGAAGATGAACCCAGACGGCATCTTCCTTTCTAACGGCCCAGGTGACCCGGCACCGTGTGATTACGCTATTAGCGCAATCAAATCCTTCCTGGAAACCGACGTGCCGGTATTCGGTATCTGCTTAGGCCACCAGTTGCTGGCTCTGGCAAGCGGCGCGAAAACCGTGAAGATGAAGTTTGGTCACCACGGTGGTAACCACCCGGTTAAAGATTTGGATCGCGATTGCGTGATGATTACTGCCCAGAACCACGGTTTTGCGGTAGAGGAATCAACACTTCCGGCGAACCTGCGCGTGACCCATAAGTCATTGTTCGATGGCACGCTGCAAGGCATCCATCGTACCGATAAAGCGGCATTCAGTTTCCAGGGCCACCCTGAAGCAAGCCCGGGTCCACACGATGCGGCACCGTTGTTTGACCACTTTGTCGAATTGATTAAGCACTACCGTTCTACCGCCACTCTTAATAGCAAGTAAGTATCAGGAGCTAAGAAAATGCCAAAACGTACAGATATAAAAAGCATCCTGATCCTCGGCGCAGGCCCAATTGTTATCGGCCAGGCGTGTGAGTTCGACTACTCCGGTGCTCAAGCGTGTAAAGCGCTGCGTGAAGAGGGTTACCGTGTCATTCTGGTGAACTCCAACCCGGCAACAATTATGACCGACCCGGAAATGGCTGATGCGACCTACATCGAGCCGATTCATTGGGAAGTGGTTCGCAAAATCATTGAGAAAGAGCGCCCGGATGCGGTTCTGCCAACCATGGGCGGCCAGACTGCGCTGAATTGCGCACTGGAACTGGAACGTGAAGGTGTGCTGGCAGAATTCGGCGTCACCATGATTGGTGCTACCGCTGATGCGATTGATAAAGCTGAAGACCGCCGCCGTTTCGACGTGGCGATGAAAAAAATCGGCCTTGATACTGCGCGTTCTGGTATTGCTCACAACATGGAAGAAGCGCTGGCGGTTGCGGCTGACGTGGGTTATCCGTGCATCATCCGCCCTTCATTCACCATGGGCGGTACGGGCGGCGGTATCGCTTACAACCGTGAAGAGTTCGAAGAAATCTGCGAACGTGGTCTGGATCTTTCTCCAACCAAAGAGCTGCTGATTGACGAATCATTGATCGGTTGGAAAGAGTACGAAATGGAAGTTGTGCGTGATAAAAACGACAACTGCATCATCGTTTGCTCTATCGAAAACCTTGACCCGATGGGTATTCACACTGGTGACTCCATCACTGTTGCGCCAGCGCAAACGCTGACCGACAAAGAATACCAAATCATGCGTAACGCCTCGATGGCGGTACTGCGTGAAATCGGCGTAGAAACTGGCGGTTCCAACGTGCAGTTCTCGGTTAACCCGAAAACTGGCCGTTTGATTGTTATCGAGATGAACCCGCGCGTGTCGCGCTCTTCTGCGCTGGCATCCAAAGCGACCGGCTTCCCGATTGCCAAAGTGGCGGCGAAACTGGCGGTGGGTTATACCCTCGATGAACTGATGAACGATATCACCGGTGGCAAAACGCCGGCATCGTTCGAGCCGTCTATCGACTACGTTGTCACCAAAATCCCACGCTTTAACTTTGAGAAATTCGTCGGCGCGAACGACCGCCTGACCACGCAGATGAAATCTGTTGGTGAAGTGATGGCGATTGGCCGCACACAACAGGAATCACTGCAAAAAGCCTTGCGCGGCCTGGAAGTGGGCGCAACTGGTTTTGACCCGAAAGTGAATCTGGATGACCCGGAAGCGCTGACCAAAATTCGCCGCGAGCTGAAAGACGCAGGCGCTGAGCGTATCTGGTACGTGGCTGATGCCTTCCGTGCAGGCCTGTCCGTTGACGGCGTGTTCAACCTGACCAACATCGACCGCTGGTTCCTGGTGCAAATCGAAGAGCTGGTTCGCCTGGAAGAGAAAGTTGAAGAGATCGGTATCACCGGCCTGGACTACGACTTCCTGCGTATGCTCAAACGCAAAGGCTTTGCGGATGCGCGCCTGGCGAAACTGGCTGGCGTTCGCGAATCTGAAATCCGCAAACTGCGTGAGCAATATAAACTGCACCCGGTTTATAAGCGTGTTGATACCTGTGCGGCGGAGTTCTCAACTGACACCGCGTACATGTACTCCACTTATGAAGATGAGTGCGAAGCTAACCCGAACAACGACCGTGACAAAATCATGGTGCTGGGCGGTGGTCCAAACCGTATCGGCCAGGGTATCGAGTTTGACTACTGCTGCGTACACGCCTCTCTGGCGCTGCGTGAAGATGGTTACGAAACCATCATGGTTAACTGTAACCCGGAAACCGTTTCTACCGACTACGACACTTCAGACCGCCTGTACTTCGAGCCAGTAACCTTCGAAGACGTGCTGGAAATCGTCCGCGTTGAGAAACCTAAAGGCGTTATCGTGCAGTACGGCGGCCAGACTCCGCTGAAACTGGCACGTGAACTGGAAGCAGCAGGTGTTCCGATTATCGGCACCAGCCCTGACGCGATTGACCGCGCAGAAGACCGTGAGCGTTTCCAGCACGCAGTTGACCGCCTGAAGTTGAAACAGCCTGCCAACGCCACCGTTACCACTATCGAAATGGCGGTAGAAAAAGCAGCACACATTGGTTACCCGCTGGTGGTTCGCCCATCCTACGTTCTGGGCGGTCGCGCGATGGAAATCGTTTATGACGAAATCGACCTTCGCCGTTACTTCCAGACAGCGGTAAGTGTCTCTAACGATGCACCAGTGCTGCTCGACCGCTTCCTTGACGATGCGGTAGAAGTGGATGTCGATGCGATTTGCGACGGTGAAACCGTGCTGATTGGCGGCATCATGGAGCACATCGAACAGGCGGGCGTTCACTCCGGTGACTCTGCATGTTCTCTGCCAGCTTACACGCTGAGCCAGGAAATCCAGGACGTGATGCGCCAGCAGGTGCAGAAACTGGCTTTCGAACTGCAAGTTCGCGGTTTGATGAACGTGCAGTTTGCGGTGAAAGATAACGAAGTCTACTTGATTGAAGTTAACCCACGAGCTGCGCGTACCGTACCGTTTGTCTCTAAAGCAACCGGCATGGCACTGGCTAAAGTGGCGGCGCGAGTGATGGTTGGGCAAACCCTTGTACAGCAGGGCATGACCAAAGAAATCATTCCACCGTATTACTCGGTAAAAGAAGTAGTTCTGCCGTTCAACAAGTTCCCGGGCGTTGACCCACTGTTAGGGCCAGAAATGCGCTCTACCGGTGAAGTGATGGGCGTGGGTCGCACCTTCGCAGAAGCTTTCTCCAAAGCGATGCTGGGTAGCCAGTCCACCATGCGTAAACCAGGCCGCGCACTGCTGTCTGTTCGCGAAGGCGACAAAAAACGTGTGGTAGACCTGGCGGCTAAATTGTTGAAGCAGGGCTTCGAACTGGATGCGACTCACGGTACTGCGGTTGTGTTGGGTGAAGCTGGCATTAACCCGCGTCTGGTGAACAAGGTGCATGAAGGTCGTCCGCACATTCAGGACCGTATCAAGAATGGCGAATATACCTATATCATCAACACCACAGCTGGTCGTCAGGCGATTGAGGATTCCAAGCTGATTCGCCGTAGCGCACTGCAATACAAAGTGCACTACGACACCACGCTGAACGGTGGTTTTGCTACCGCGATGGCGCTGAACTCTGACGCGACTGAAAAAGTGATTTCAGTGCAGGAAATGCACGCGCAAATCACTAAGTAATCGCTTCTCGATACTTTTGAAACCCGCTTCGCGCGGGTTTTTTTTCGTCTGATGTTTGTGGTGGTCGACACTTCAGAGTGTTCTGTATTTTCCAGCGAAGCCGGAAAATCCTGCTAATGTTTTTAGTCTGAAGATGAGAAATGACTACAAACAGGGAGAACAACATGAAAAACAAAATTCTGCTGGCGTCCATATTCGCGGCTGCAACCATGGTTACCGTGGCAGGCTGTTCGTCTAACCAGGCGGTAAAAACCAGCGATGGCAAAACCATTGTCACCGATGGCAAACCGCAGGTTGACGACGACACAGGCCTGGTCTCTTACAAAAATGCCGAAACCGGCAAGACCGAGCAGATCAACCGTGACCAGGTTAAATCCATGGGCGAACTGGATAATTAATCCAGGTCTTCCCACTTAGCCCGGCTGGAATTATGACTATTAGCCTGTTGAATTACTGACTACACTCTTTGAGAAAAGAGTGCGGTAAAACAACAGGCTAATTGATGATTTTAATTATTTATGCACATCCTTACCCGCAACACTCTCACGCAAACCGAAAAATGCTTGAGCAAGCCTCGCTTTTGCCTGATGTAGAAGTGCGCTCCCTCTATGAGTTATACCCTGATTTCAATATTGATATTGCCGCCGAGCAGGAAGCATTAAGCCGCGCAGATTTGGTTATCTGGCAGCACCCAATGCAGTGGTACAGCACTCCGCCATTGATGAAACTGTGGATCGACAAAGTCCTTGCCCACGGCTGGGCATACGGGCGTGGCGGTAGGGCACTACACGGAAAAAACGTCATGTGGGCGGTGACTACTGGTGGTGGCGATAACCACTTTAATCTGGGTGACCACCCAGGCTTTGATGTGCTTGGACAACCATTGCAGGCGACCGCCCTTTACTGTGGCATGAACTGGCTACCGCATTTCACCGTTCATTTCACTTTCGTTTGCGATGAGAACACGCTCGAAGTACAGGCCGGGCAATATAAACAACGGTTGCTCGACTGGCGGGAGGCGAACCATGGATAGTCACAGCATGATTCAGGCGCTGATTTATCTCGGCTCCGCCGCGATCATTGTGCCCATTGCCGTGCGGCTTGGATTAGGTTCGGTGCTTGGCTACCTGATTGCCGGGTGCATTATCGGCCCGTGGGGATTACGTCTGGTTACCGATGCCGAAACTATTCTGCATTTTGCGGAGATCGGCGTGGTGTTGATGTTATTTGTGATTGGTCTCGAGCTTGACCCTCGTCGCTTGTGGACGCTACGCGCTTCGGTGTTTGGTGGCGGTGCGCTGCAAATGGTGGCGTGCGGTTTGCTGCTTGGTTTGTTCTGCATGTTCTTAGGGCTGCGTTGGCAGGTAGCCGTTTTGATCGGCCTTACGCTGGCGCTCTCTTCTACCGCCATCGCTATGCAAGCCATGAACGAGCGCAACCTGACGGTTTCGCAAATGGGGCGCAGCGCGTTCGCCGTGCTGTTATTCCAGGATATCGCTGCGATCCCGCTGGTAGCAATGATCCCGTTATTAGCCAGTAGCGGTGCGACTACTACCCTGGCTGCGTTTTCCATTTCAGCTCTGAAAGTGGTTGGTGCATTGGCCATCGTTGTATTGCTTGGCCGCTATGTGACGCGCCCGTTGCTGTGGTTCGTTGCGCGTTCCGGCCTGCGTGAAGTCTTCAGCGCCATGGCATTGTTTATGGTGTTTGGTTTTGGCTTATTGCTTGAAGAAGCAGGGCTTTCGATGGCGATGGGAGCGTTTCTTGCCGGTGTGTTACTGGCAAGTTCTGAGTATCGCCATGCGCTGGAAAGTGATATCGAACCGTTCAAAGGTTTGCTGCTCGGGCTGTTCTTTATCGGTGTGGGCATGTCGATAGATTTCGGCACGCTGCTTGAGAATCCACTGCGGATTATTGCGCTGCTGTTCGGATTCCTGGCGATCAAAATCATTACGCTCTGGATTGTGGCAAAACCGCTGAATGTGCCGCGCAAGCAACGGCGCTGGTTTGCTGTTTTGCTGGGGCAAGGTAGTGAATTTGCTTTCGTGATTTTTGGTACAGCAAGAATGGCTGAGGTGTTAGATGACAGTTGGGCGAAATCGCTGACCCTAGCTGTTGCGCTATCAATGGCGGCAACGCCGCTACTGCTGGTATTACTCAACCGTCTGGAGAAATCGGGTAAAGAACAGGCCCGAGAAGCGGATGAAATCGATGAAGAACAGCCGCGAGTGATTATCGCAGGCTTCGGTCGTTTCGGGCAGATTGCTGGCCGTTTGTTACTCACCAGTGGGGTGAAAATGGTGGTTCTTGACCATGACCCAGACCACATTGAAACGTTGCGTAAGTTCGGCACCAAAGTCTTTTATGGTGATGCAACACGCGTGGATTTACTGGAGTCCGCCGGGGCTGCAAAAGCTGAAGTGCTGATCAATGCTATCGACGATCCTGATGCCAACATGCAGTTAGCAGAGTTGGTGCAGGAGCACTTCCCACATTTGAAAGTGATTGCGCGAGCACGCGATCTTGACCACTTCATTCGCCTGCGCCAGTTGGGTGTTGAACAACCAGAGCGTGAAACATTTGAAGGTGCACTAAAAGTGGGGCGTCGGGCACTGGAAGGTCTGGGCGTTGGCAGCTACGAAGCACGTGAGCGAGCCGATCACTTCCGACGTTTTAATACGCAGATGGTTGAAGAGATGGTTCCGTCTCCAGACTGGTCAGCGCGAGCCGATGTGCTCAAGCGCACCAGTGCCATGCTGACTGAGGTTATTAACGAAGATCGTACTCATCTGAATGTGATTCAGCGCCACGGCTGGCAGGGGACGGAAGAAGGGCTTCATTCGGGGAAACTGGCTGATGAGCCGCCAGTGAAACCGGAATAACGAAAAAGCTCCCGAATTTGGGAGCTTTTTAAAATCTATTGGTTTGAGTAAAAGTCAGCTCAAAGCCACTTTAATCCCCAGCGCAATCAACATGCCGCCCAGCAGTTTATCGACAATTTTCTGTGCTTTAGCCAGGCCGCGACGAACAGGCTCGCTTTGGATTAACACAACCAACAGAGGCCACCAGACCACGGATAGCATCAGGATAACTCCGGCATACCAAAGTTTTTCCATGGTCCCTGAATTCACGCTCAATACCTGGGTGAAAACAGAAAGGAAGAATAGGGTCGCTTTTGGGTTCAGCAGGTTGCACAAATAGCCCTGTAAGAATGCTTTCTTAAGTGTTGTTTGTTGGCGCTCAACGTTGCTGACATCCATTTTACTGCTGCCACGAGCAAATAGTGCATGTAAACCAATCCAGATCAGATAAGCGGCCCCGGCATATTTCAACAGGTCGAATAACCATGGTGTCGTGGTAATAACCACAGCTAAACCCGCAACACAATAAGTCATGTGAGTTGCCACGCCGCTGATGACACCCAGCGAAGTCATCATTGCCGCAGTACGTGAATAGCGTGCTGCGTTCTTAATCACCAGAAAGAAATCAGGCCCGGGAGATAGCATTCCCAAAGTGGCAATGGTGGCGACGAAAAGCGTGGTTTCTAACATGGTTTAATCCGGTGCAGTCAAAGAAACGTGAACTATACCGCAGCTATTGCATAAACTTATAGAGGGTGACGGAGAGCGGTTAAGTATTTTTTACGTCATCTTTTACAATGCTTCTGACACTTTTACGCTAACTCGTTGTTCCTGCTATAACAGGAAGCAATACGTTACGGGTTTACAGTCGCAGAACAAAAATATTCTCACGGACATGCTTGCGGATAGTCGACGAAAGAATGCGCTTTCCGTATAGTGGCGGCAATTTTTTCACCACCCTTGGGTTAATAGAATGATCAGTCTGATTGCTGCATTAGCGGTAGATCGTGTAATTGGCATGGAAAACGCCATGCCCTGGGAAATACCTGCCGATCTGGCCTGGTTTAAACGTAATACGTTGAATAAACCTGTCGTGATGGGGCGTTTGACCTGGGAATCCATCGGTCGTCCGCTGCCAGGTCGCAAGAACATCGTTATTAGCAGCAAGCCCGGCACCGATGACCGCGTTGAGTGGGTATCATCCATCGAAGACGCGATTAAAGCCTGTGGCGATGCGGAAGAGATTATGGTGATTGGCGGCGGTCGTATTTACGAACAATTCCTGCCAAAAGCTCAGCGCCTGTATCTGACGCACATTGATGCGGAAGTGGAAGGCGACACGCACTTCCCGGATTACGATCCGGACGAGTGGCAGTCAACGTTTAGTGAATTCCATGATGCCGATGAGAATAACTCACACGGTTATTGTTTTGAGGTTCTGGAGCGTCGTTAAGGCGTTGAAGAATGAAAAAACCGGTTAGCTAGTATATCCAAAATAATTCGAGTTGCAGGAAGGCGGCAAAGGAGTGAATCCCCAGGAGCTTACTAACGTAAGTGACTGGGGTGAACAAGAGCAGCCAACGCTCATGCAACTTGAATTATGACGGATATAACCGGGTTTTTTATTACGAAGCAATAGCCGTTTCACCACCGCCAACATCCTGCTGGCGATTCGAGGGCTGGGTGAAATATGTTTTATCTTCCCAGCGTAGGCAAGTTAGCTCACCGCCCCAGCAACATCCTGTATCCAGCCCGTAAATCCCTTCTGGTGTGCCTTTACCTTCCAGTGATGCCCAATGTCCGAAGATAACTGAGTATTCATCGGTAACCGGCCCTGAAATAGCAAACCACGGTTTGAGCGGCGCAGGCGCGCTTTCTGGTGTGTCTTTGCAGTACATATCCAGTTGCCCATTAGGGAAGCAATAACGCATGCGGGTCAGCGAATTGGTAATAAAGCGCAGACGAGCGAGCCCTGAAAGTTCAGGCGACCAGTTGTTAGGCATATCGCCATACATCGCATCAAGGAATAACGGATAGCTGTCGCTTGAAAGCACGGCTTCAACATCACGCGCGCAGGCCATTGCAGTATTCAAATCCCACTGCGGCGTAATCCCGGCATGCGCCATCACCAGTTTTTTCTCTTCATCAACCTGTATCAGAGGTTGGCGACGTAACCAGTTCAGCAGTTCGTCGGCATCTGGCGCTTCCAGCAATTGGGAAACGCGATCTTTGGGTTTATTGCGGCTAATGCCTGCATAAACTGCCAGAAGATGCAGATCGTGATTACCGAGAACGATGCGAGCACTTTCACCAAGCCCGCGCACAAAACGCAGCACTTCAAGCGAGCCGGGTCCACGCGCGACGAGATCGCCCGTAAGCCATAAAATATCTTTGCCAGGCGTAAACTCAACCTGTTGCAGCAGGGCTACCAGTTCATCGTAACAACCATGAACATCGCCAATCAGGTATGTAGACATCGTATCAGTGAATAAAGGCTGGGATAGCCAGACGGAATACGGGAATAGCGACACGGAAAGCATCGCCCTGAGAGTCGACCATTTCGTAATGGCCTTGCATGGTGCCAAGCGGTGTTTCAAGTACTGCACCGCTTGTGTAGCTATATTCGTTGCCCGGTTCAATATGCGGCTGGACGCCAATCACGCCCTCACCCTGAACTTCAGTTTCATGGCCGTTTCCATTGGTGATAAGCCAGTAACGACCAAGCAATTGAACCGGTGTTCGCCCCAGGTTGCGGATGGTTACAGTGTAAGCAAAGACGAAACGTTCGTTCTCCGGAGAGGACTGCGCTTCGATATAAACGCTTTGTACCTGAATGCATACGCGGGGCGAATTCAACATCGTTAACTCTCCTTTGGCTGCTGCTGTGGGTGCTCAGCCAAATAGTTTGCCAGTTGGCAATACTGTGCGACTGAGATGTTCTCAGCGCGTAGGGTTGCGTCGATTCCCAGCTCCGCCATCACCTCTGGGCTAAACAGATGGCCAAGGCTGTTACGAATCGTTTTGCGACGCTTGTTAAAGGCTTCAGTGGTGATGCGGCTTAACACACGCAGCTCTTTAACTGGGTTCGGTATTACTGCATGTGGTACCAGGCGCACAACGGCAGAGTCAACTTTCGGTGCCGGTGTGAAGGCCGTTGGTGGCACTTCAAGTACTGGGATCACATTGCAATAATACTGCGCCATGACTGATAAACGACCATACGCTTTACAGTTAGGGCCAGCAACTAAACGGTTTACCACCTCTTTTTGCAGCATAAAGTGCATGTCAGCAATGGCATCAGTATAGCTAAAGAGATGGAACATCAATGGCGTGGAGATGTTATACGGCAGGTTGCCAAAAACGCGCAACGGCTGACCGATTTTTTGCGACAGCTCTCCAAAATCCATTGTCATGGCATCTTGCTGATAAATCGTCAGCTTCGGTGCCAGGAATGGATGCGTTTGCAGGCGAGCTGCAAGATCGCGGTCCAGTTCGATGACGGTCATTTCATCCAGGCGTTCACCCACGGGCTCGGTTAATGCGCCAAGGCCGGGGCCGATTTCAACCATTGCCTGGCCTTTCAGTGGATTAATAGCAGAGACAATACTGTCGATAACGAACTGGTCATTAAGGAAGTTTTGTCCAAAACGTTTACGGGCTAAATGGCCCTGGTGGACACGAGTATTCATTGAGTATTAGCAATCATCTTGATGGCGAGATTAAGCGCCGTAATAAAACTGCCGACCTCGGCTTTCCCCTGACCGGCTAGATCTAGCGCGGTGCCATGGTCAACCGAAGTGCGGATAAAAGGTAAGCCTAGTGTGATATTTACCGCCCGACCAAAGCCCTGATATTTGAGTACAGGTAAGCCCTGGTCGTGGTACATCGCCAACACTGCATCGGCGTTATCGAGATACTTAGGCTGAAACAGCGTATCTGCCGGTAGCGGGCCAGAAAGCTTCATTCCAAGACCACGCATTTCATTCAGTACTGGAATGATGGTATCAATTTCTTCAGTACCCATGTGGCCACCTTCCCCGGCATGGGGGTTGAGGCCACAAACCAGTACATGTGGCTGCGCGATACCAAACTTGGTTTGCAGGTCATGATACAGGATGGTGATTATCTGGCGTAATAATTCTGGCGTTATCGCATCACTAATGGCTTTAAGCGGCAGATGTGTCGTCACCAGCGCAACGCGAAGTTCTTCGGTCGCCAGCATCATCACGACTTTTTCGCTGTGCGATCGCTCTTCGAAAAACTCGGTATGCCCGATAAAGGGAATACCAGCATCGTTAATGATGCCTTTATGTACCGGCCCGGTGATCAGTGCTGCAAATTCACCCTTGATACAACCATCACATGCCCGAGCCAACATATCCACCACATACTTACCGTTCTTCACATCAAGCAACCCCGGTTTGACGGGGGCTCGTAGGGCTATGGGCAGTATGGTGAGTGTTCCGGCAGTTTGCGGGCTTGCAGGAGCGTCAGGCGAGTAAGGAATGAGCTGAAGAGGAAGACCGAGAAGAGCTGCACGTTCCAGGAGTAATTCGGGAGACGCTGCGACAACCACTTCGACAGGCCAGTCGCGCTGTGCCAGCGCGATGACCAGATCAGGACCAATCCCGGCTGGTTCGCCGGGAGTGATAACTACACGTTGGATATTAGCCATTGCTACCTATGACTTTCACATAAGCAGATGCGCGTTGTTCTTGCATCCAGGTCTGTGCTTCTTCAGAGAACTTACGGTTGAACAGCATGCGATACGCGCGGTCTTTCTGCGCAGCATCAGTCTTATCAACGCTACGAGTATCCATAAGTTCGATCAAGTGCCAGCCGAAGGAGGAGTGAACCGGTGCGCTCAACTCACCTTTATGCATTTTCGACAGTGCATCACGGAAGGCAGGATCGTAGATATCGGTAGCAGCCCAACCCAGGTCACCGCCCTGGTTTGCTGAACCTGGATCTTCAGAGAACGATTTTGCTGCCGCAGCGAAGGTCGTTTTTCCACTCTTAATATCAGCTGCAATCTGGTTTAACTTAGCTCGAGCCTGGTCGTCACTCATGATTGGCGATGATTTCAGTAAGATATGACGTGCATGAACTTCAGTCACAGAAATGCTCTGGCTCTGGCCACGCAGATCGTTCACTTTCAGGATATGGAAACCAACACCTGAACGAATCGGACCGATTACATCACCTTTTTTCGCTGTCCCTAATGCCTGAGCGAAAATAGTTGGCAGTTCCTGGATACGGCCCCAACCCATTTGACCACCTTTCAGTGCTTGCTGGTCAGCAGAGTAGGTGATTGCCAGTTTGCCGAAATCACCGCCGTTTTGAGCTTGTGAAACAATGTCACGCGCTTGTTTTTCCGCATCGTCTACCTGAGTAGAAGTAGGGTTTTCCGGCAATGGAATCAGGATGTGGCTCAGGTTAAGTTCGGTGCTGCTATCGTTTTGGCTACCCACCTGCTGCGCAAGGGAATCAACTTCCTGCGGCAGTATAGATACGCGACGACGAACTTCACTATTACGCACTTCCGAAATGGTCATCTCTTTGCGGATCTGAGCACGGTAAGAATTGTAATTAACGCCGTCATAGGCCAGACGACTACGCATCTGGTCCATGTTCATTTTGTTCTGAGCGGCGATATCAGCAATGGCTTTATCAAGCTGCTCATCCGTCACTTTAACGCCCATTTTCTGACCCATCTGCAGCATGATCTGGTCCATGATCAGACGTTCCAGAATTTGATGAC
The DNA here is from genome assembly GCF_021283185.1 of Buttiauxella cochleicola. NCBI lineage: Bacteria > Pseudomonadati > Pseudomonadota > Gammaproteobacteria > Enterobacterales > Enterobacteriaceae > Buttiauxella > Buttiauxella cochleicola. Next base: position 113,349 of record NZ_JAJSOS010000003.1, on the reverse strand, counting down.
GCAGAGTGTTGTCGTCAGGAAGCTGTTGCCCGGCCTGTTGGGCGCCGCTCTTCACTGACTGCATCATGCCGTCAACGTCACTTTCCAGTACCACACCGTTATTCACTACGGCTGCAACTTTATCGACCACTTGTGGGGCCGCGAAAGAGGTGTTCGCCACCAGGACGACACCGAGAAGCAGCGTTCTCCAATTCTTCATACTTTTTCCATTTCTTAGCCGCAAAGCGGACTGCTAATTCAAGTCAAAGTGAATTACATCGAGCTCTGATACGGCAGAATGTTTGAACGCAACATCTGCTGTGTGCCCAGGCCGTAGTTGGAACTCAGGCCACGTAACTCGATGTTAAAGCCAATTACGTTGTCGTATTTGCTTTGGTTATCTTCCCAACCGTTAATTTTGCGCTCATAACCTAAACGAATCGCATAACAGCAAGAGTTGTACTGCACGGCTAACATGGAATCAGCCGCTTGTTGTGCATTGGTATCGTAGTAATACGCTCCAACAACAGACCAGCGATCAACGATAGGCCAGCTCGCTGTCATCCCAACTTGTGAGATGCCATCTTTGTACTGGTCTTTATTGATGTCGATTTTAGAAACAGTAGCACCGATGTATTCAGGGCTTGCGTAACGGTAGTTAAATTGTACCAGGCGATCGTTATCTTTACGATATTCGATAACGCCGTTACCGGTCGCAATATTATCAAGGCGTGTATCGTACTGTACGCCACCGCGTAAGCCCCAGCGGTCAGTCATGCGCCAATAGGTATCACCAGCCCATACCACAGAACCTGTTTCGTCACCTTTTTCACTGTTAATCGTTTCATCACCAGTACGAGACTCGGTGAAGTAGTAGATTTGACCAACAGAAACATTAAAACGTTCAACCGCTGCGTCATCATAAACACGAGTTGTAACCCCCGTGGTGACCTGGTTGGCTGAAGCTATACGGTCAAGGCCGCCGTAAGTACGATCACGGAATAAGCCTGAGTAGTCAGATTGCAACAGCGCAGAATCATAGTTGTTGATGTTACTTTGGTCACGATACGGCACATACAGATACTGTACGCGTGGCTCAAGGGTTTGCGCCCATCCTGCAGCAGAGTCCATATCACGGTCGAAAATCAGCTTCCCGTCCATTTTGAATTGAGGCAGGGTACGGTTAACCGAGGATTCTAATTTACTGTTTTTATTTACGTTTTTTTCGTATTTTTCGAGGTTATCCTGCTGATAGTGTGTTGCCATCAGCTTGGCTTCGGTATTCAGGCTCGCCCAACCATTGGATAACGGTAGGCTAATGGTTGGCTCAACATGCAAGCGTGTAGCTTCCGGCATGTTGTTATTAAAGTTAGTAAACTTAACTGCCTGACCATAGATACGCGTATCAAAAGGTCCAACGTCATTTCGATAGTAGTTCATATCCAACTGCGGCTGAGCGCTATATGAATTTGCACCACTATTTTGTTGAGACTCAAATATCTGGAACTGTTTTGTCGCAAGGGTGGCGTCGAAGTTTTCGACGGCATAACCAATACTAAATTTCTGCGTGGCATAACCGTCAGTACTGGAACCATATTGCGAAGTAAAGTCGTTGAAGTAGCTAGGATCGCTGACTTTGGTGTAGTCGATATTAAAACGCCACACCTGATCCATCACACCTCTGTGATTCCAGTAGAACAACCAGCGGCGTTCATCCCCTTCAGGGTTCTTCGCGGTATCGTCTTTGTATTCCTCATCAGACAGCAGGTAGTCGAATTCCATAATACCCGCACCAGCTTTGGTCAAGTAACGGAATTCATTCTGCCATTGAGTACCACGTTGCTCCATATAGTGTGGAGTGATTGTGGCATCAAAGTTTGGTGCGATGTTCCAGTAATACGGCAGAGAAAACTCAAGGCCATTATTGGTACTGTACTTCGCATTTGGGATCAGGAAGCCGGAACGACGTTTATCACCGATTGGCAACTGCAGATAAGGGCTATAGAAGACTGGAACCGGGCCCAGTTTGAAACGGGCATTCCAGATTTCCGCGACTTCTTCTTCACGGTCCTGAATCACTTCACTTCCCACAACGCTCCAGGTATTAGAACCCGGCAAACAGGAAGTAAATGTGCCATTTTCCAGAATGGTGTAGCGATTATTGCCGCGCTGTTTCATTAGATCGGCAGTACCTCGCCCTTGGCGGTCTACCATTTGGTAGTCACCTTCCCAGACGTTGGTATCTTTGGTGTTCAGGTTTGACCAGGCTTTTGGCCCTTTAAGAATAACCTGATTATCATCGTAGTGTACGTTGCCGACAGCATCGACCGTGCGGACAGGGTCCGGCTGACCTTCAACCTGTTTTTGGTGTAGCAACACTTCATCAGACTGTAGGCGGCTATTGCCTTGCTGAATATCAACATTGCCAGTAAACACCGCATCATCAGGATAATTTCCTTTTGCGTGATCGGCATTTATAGTAACGGGTAGGTTGTTGGTATCTCCCTGAATTAAAGGGCGATTGTAACTTGGGATACCAAGCATACACTGCGACGCAAGATCGGCAGCCATACCTTGTTGACTATACAGCGCTGCGCCAATCAAGGTGGCCAGCAAGGTGGGAATACGTTTTTTCATACGTGTTATTCGTTGTTCCATCATCAATGGCTTAGCGTCGGCAAACGGTCAGAGACTAACTTACTCATCACCACAGCGCTAGTGTTAATCCTTCCCGTTCAGCAGAGTGCCGTTAGGCACCGCTATCAATGACGGGTATGATAAAGCAAATTCTAGCCGACGGCATGACGATTTGGGGAGTATATGCAGTATTGGGGAAAAGTACTCGGTGTCGCAATAGCACTAATTATGGGTGGTGGCTTCTGGGGTGTGGTTTTAGGATTGCTGATTGGCCATGCCATCGATAAGGTGCGTAGCCGTCGTCAGTCATGGTTTTCTAACCAACAACAGCGTCAGTCACTGTTTTTTAGCACCACATTTGAAGTGATGGGCCACCTGACTAAGTCAAAAGGGCGCGTCACAGAAGCAGACATCCAAATAGCCTCGCTATTAATGGATCGCATGCAATTACATGGTGATGCGCGTAGTGCAGCACAACATGCGTTTCGTGTTGGCAAAGAAAATGGCTACCCGCTACGTGAAAAAATGCGTCAGTTACGCAGCGTATGCTTTGGCCGCTTTGACCTGATTCGGATGTTTCTTGAAATTCAAATCCAGGCGGCGTTTGCTGATGGCTCTTTGCACCCTAACGAACGGGAAGTGTTGTACGTTATTGCGGAAGAGCTTGGCATTTCACGCATTCAGTTCGATCAGTTCTTACGCATGATGGAAGGCGGGCAGCAATTTGGTGGTGGATACAACCAGTCGCAAGGCGGTGGTTTCCAGCAACAGCGTGGTCCGACACTCGAAGATGCGTGCAATGTACTCGGCGTTAAAAGCACTGATGATGCGACTGCCATTAAGCGTGCATATCGCAAATTAATGAGCGAGCATCACCCTGATAAGCTGGTTGCTAAAGGTTTACCGCCAGAGATGATGGAGATGGCCAAGCAGAAAGCGCAGGAAATCCAGAAAGCGTACGATCTGATTAAGACGGCGAAAGGATTTAAGTAATTGAAAAGCCTCTCAAGTTGAGAGGCTTTTTTTTAGAAGTCTGCCGGCGCGCGGAACGTCATGGGTGTTCCATACTCGGGATGGGTAATGGTCAGCATTTCAGCATGAAGCTGTAAACGCGGAGCCATTGCCAGTGCTTCCGGTGTAGCGTAGAAGCGATCGCCAAGAATGGGATGACCCAGTGCCAGCATATGAACGCGTAACTGATGTGAGCGTCCGGTAATCGGTTTTAACAGCACTCGAGCCGTGTTATCCGCTGCATAATCCAGAACCTGATATTCCGTCTGCGCCGCTTTTCCGGTTTCATAACACACTTTCTGCTTTGGCCGGTTCGGCCAGTCACAAATTAGCGGTAAATCCACCAGGCCTTCTTCCGGCTGTGGATGGCCCCAAACCCGCGCCACGTACTGCTTCTTCGGCTCACGTTCACGAAACTGGCGTTTCAGCTCGCGCTCTGCCGCTTTCGTCAGCGCCACGGCAATCACGCCGCTGGTCGCCATATCCAGACGATGCACCGATTCTGCCTGCGGGAAGTCACGCTGAATGCGCGTCATCACGCTGTCTTTATGCTCATCCAGACGGCCTGGCACAGACAACAAGCCCGAAGGCTTATTGACCACCATGATGTGGTCATCTTGATAAAGGATGACCAGCCAGGGATCGATGGGCGGGTTATAGGGTTCCATTAACATTATTGGTGTGTCACCACAATCAGACGTAAAGCATCAAGACGCCAGTTAGCTTGCGCGAGGCTTTCCAACACTTGCTGACGGTTGCTTTCGATTGCTTCGAGTTCATCATCACGAATGTTTGGGTTCACCGCTTTTAGTGCTTCCAGACGGGAGAGCTCGGAACTCAGTTTCTCATCAGCTTCTTCACGAGCAGCTTTGATCAACACTTGCGCTGCAGCTTCCACTTTCTCTTCTGCCAATTGCAAAATAGCGTGAACATCTTGCTGAACTGCATTCACCAATTTGCTGCCAGTGTGACGATTCACCGTGCTGAGCTGGCGGTTAAAACTTTCAAACTCAACCTGAGCAGCAAGGTTGGTACCATTTTTGTCCACCAACATACGCACTGGCGTTGGCGGCAGGAAGCGGTTGAGCTGCAATTGCTTCGGCGCTTTTGCCTCAACAACATAAATCAGCTCCAGCAATAATGTCCCCACAGGCAGTGCTTTGTTTTTCAACAAAGAGAGTGCACAGCTACCAGTATCGCCAGACAGAATCAGATCCAGACCATTACGGATGATCGGGTGTTCCCATGTCACAAACTGCGCATCTTCACGCGACAGGGCCACTTCACGCTCAAAGGTAATCGTACAACCGTCTTCCGGAAGTCCCGGGAAATCAGGCACCAGCATGTGATCGCCAGGGGTCAGCACCACCATGTTGTCGCCGCGGTCATCCTGATTAATACCGACGATGTCGAACAAGTTGAGAGCAAAACTCACCAGATTGGTGTCGTTATCCTGCTCGGAAATAGACGCTGCTAACGCTTGTGATTTCTCACCGCCGTTAGAGTGAATTTCCAACAGGCGGTCACGGCCCTGTTCCAACTGAATCTTCAGCGCATCATGCTGTTCACGGCATTGCTTGATAAGCGCATCGAAACCGTCGGTATTTTCAGGAGCTGCTAAATACTGAATCAGTTGCGGATAAACGCTGTCGTAAATTGTGCGGCCGGTAGGGCAAGTGTGTTCGAATGCATCCAGACCTTCGTGGAACCACTTCACCAGTACTGATTGCGCAGTTTTCTCAAGGTAAGGAACGTGAACCTGGATATCGTGCGCTTGGCCGATACGGTCCAGACGGCCAATACGCTGCTCCAGCAGGTCCGGGTTAAACGGCAGATCAAACATCACCAACTGGCTTGCGAACTGGAAGTTACGGCCTTCGGAACCAATCTCTGAACACAGCAGTACCTGAGCGCCGGTGTCTTCTTCGGCAAACCATGCGGCTGCACGGTCACGCTCGATGATGGACATGCCTTCATGGAATACTGCGGCACGAATACCTTCGCGTTCACGCAGAACTTGTTCGAGCTGTAATGCTGTCGCGGCTTTGGCACAAATCACCAGCACCTTCTGAGAGCGGTGGCTTGTCAGGTAACCCATCAGCCATTCGACACGCGGGTCGAAGTTCCACCACGTGCCGCTATCACCTTCAAATTCCTGATAAATCTGCTCCGGATAGAGCATATCGCGTGCACGCTCTTCCACGGATTTACGTGCGGCCATAATGCCGGACACTTTAATCGCGGTTTGGTACTGCAGCGGCAGTGGCAAACGAATGGTATGCAGTTCGCGTTTCGGGAAACCTTTAACGCCATTACGGGTGTTACGGAACAACACACGGCTGGTGCCATGGCGGTCCATCAGCATGGAAATCAGCTCCTTGCGCGCCGCATCACTACCTTCACGGTCACTGTTCGCGGTTTGCAACAGAGGCTCGATATCCTGCTCGCCAATCAATTCACTCAGCATATTGAGCTGATCGTTGGTCAAGTGATTGCCTGCCAGCAGCAGCGCAACGGCATCGGCCACCGGGCGGTAGTGTTGCTGCTCTTCAACAAATTGCTCGAAATCGTGGAAGCGGCTCGGGTCCAGTAAACGCAGACGGGCGAAGTGGCTTTCCAGGCCCAACTGCTCAGGCGTTGCGGTTAATAGCAAAATACCTGGAATATGTTCTGCCAGTTGTTCAATGGCCTGATATTCACGGCTTGGGACATTTTCGCTCCACACCAAATGGTGGGCTTCATCGACCACCATCAAATCCCACTCGGCATCACAAAGATGCTCAAGGCGTTGCTTACTGCGGCGCACGAAATCAAGCGAACAGATAACCAGTTGTTCTGTTTCGAATGGGTTATCGCTGTCGTGCTGGGCTTCGGCATAACGCTCATCATCAAAGAGAGCAAAACGCAGATTAAAGCGGCGGAGCATTTCAACCAGCCACTGGTGTTGCAGGGTTTCCGGCACCACGATCAATACGCGTTCAGCGCTGCCAGCCAGCAACTGCTGGTGCAAAATCATCCCGGCTTCAATCGTTTTCCCTAAACCGACTTCGTCAGCCAGCAATACGCGTGGCGCATGACGACGACCTACATCGTGGGCAATGTTTAGCTGGTGTGGGATCAGGCTGGTGCGCATGCCGCGCAAGCCGCTCCAGGGTTGGCGATACTGCTCGCTTTGGTAAACGCGGGAACGGTAACGCAGGGCGAAGCGGTCCATTCTGTCAATTTGCCCGGCAAAAAGACGGTCTTGCGGCTTGCTGAACACCAGTTTGCTGTCGAGGAACACTTCGCGCAGCATGGTACCGGCTTCTTCTGTATCCAGGCGCGTACCGATGTAGGCAAGTAAGCCGTTTTCTTCTTTAACTTCATCAACTTTGAGTTGCCAACCTTCATGGCTGGTGACGGTATCACCCGGGTTAAACATCACGCGTGTGATAGGTGAGTCATTTCTGGCGTACAGTCGATTTTCACCGGTGGCAGGGTAGAGCAGGGTTACCATACGTGTGTCTAAAGCGACCACGGTTCCCAGTCCCAGTTCGCTTTCGGTATCGCTGATCCAACGTTGACCAAGTGTAAAAGGCATAAGATTTCGGCTCTATTATCAGTTACTAAGATTTGCAGGCAATAGTAAAACGACCGCGCGCAAAGGGGGCGGTAGTTCAAAAGTAGATTTAAGGATGATTCAGGAGGGCGCTATGGTACTGGAAGCAAACGCATTCGTCACCAACTCGTCATACTTCAAATTGCAACTGCGTTGACTGCACTCACTCACCCCAGTCACTTACTCTAGTAAGCTCCAGGGGATTCGTTCCCTTGCCGCCTGGTTGCACTTTGAATTATTTAGAGTTTCTCAAAATAACCCTAACTGCCCTGTCATCAGTGTAGCAAAGTCATCCTCGAGGAAAGGTAAAATTCCTTCAGCGACGGGCTGAAGCTGGCGGGTCAGGTAATGATCATAGTCCAGGGGGGATTCCTGGTAATCCACGGGTTCAGGGCCGTTGGTTGTAATCACATACTTAATGGTCCCACGGTTCTGATATTGAGGCGCACGCCCAAGCCGTTGATTATGCTCATCAGCGAGCCGAGCGGCACGGACATGTGGCGGCACATTTTTTTGATATTCGCTTAACGGCCGGCGCAGACGTTTACGGTAAATTAACTGCTCATCAAGCTCACCGGCCATCAAACTGGCGATAGTTTCACGGATATAATCCTGATATGGCTCGTTACGGAACACGCGCAAATAAAGTGTTTTCTGGAACTCCTGGGCCAGCGGCGTCCAGTCAGTACGCACGGTTTCCAGTCCTTTGAACACCATGCGCTGCTTGTCATGTTCCTGAATCATTCCTGCGTAGCGTTTTTTGGAACCTTCAACCGTGCCACGAATGGTTGGCATCAGGAAGCGGCAAAAGTGGGACTCGTATTCCAGTTCAAGTTTACTGTCTAGCTGCTGGGTTTCTTGCAGATGCGCTTTCCACCACGCATTAACGTGATTCACTAATTGCTGGCCGATACGCGCCGCATCTTCTTCTGAGCGGGCTTTTTTCAGCCAGACAAACGTGGAATCCGTATCGCCGTAAATCACGTCGTAGCCCTGAGATTCAATCAGCTCCCTGGTTTGTAGCATGATCTGATGCCCACGCATGGTGATCGACGAGGCAAGGCGAGGATCAAAGAAGCGGCAGGCACTGGTGCCCAACACCCCGTAAAACGCATTCATAATGATCTTCAGCGCCTGGGACAATGGCTTGTTGCCATGACGTTTGGCTTCATCGCGACCAGACCAGATTTGCCCGACGATTTCGGGCAGGCAATGCGTATTCCTGGAAAAATGCGCGCCAAGAAAACCATCAACGGAATGCTCAGCTTCCGGGTGCGCCATCCCCTCAACCAGGCCAACCGGGTCGATAAGAAATGTGCGAATAATCGACGGATAAAGACTTTTGTAATCGAGTACTAACACTGAGTCATAAAGGCCTGGGCGCGAGTCCATGACATACCCGCCAGGGCTCGCCTGCGGAGGCACATCTCCAAGATTTGGAGCAACATAACCGGCACGGTGCATGCGTGGAATATACAGATGACCAAATGCTGCAACAGAGCCGCCGTGGCGGTCAAGCGGCAAACCGTTGACCGTTGCCCGCTCTAGTAAAAATGGCATTAGTTCGGTTTTGTGGAAAATCCGCGTTACAAGCTCGCAGTCTTTAAGATTGTACTTCGCAAGTGCCGGCTTATCTTCGGCAAAACGACGGTCAATTTCGTCCATCCGCTGCCACGGGTTATCAATCGCTTTACCTTCGCCGAGTAGTTCCTGAGAAACAGTTTCGAGAGAAAATGAGGAGAAATTCCAGAAGGCAGATCGCAGTGCTTCGATACCATCGATAATCACGCGCCCTGCGGCCTGTGCGAAAAACACACCTTGCTTGAAACCATGCTCGCGCCATTCCAGCAAACTGTTTTCACGCCCAAGGCGCAGTGGCACCTGATAGCGCTCGGCCATTTTTTGCAGCACGCGCAAATCGAACTGCACTACATTCCAGCCAATCAACACATCGGGGTCGTGTTTGGCAAACCACTGGTTAAGTTTTTCGATAAGTAAAGGACGGCTGGCTACATATTCCAGCGTAAAATCCAGCCCGCTGGCGTCGCCATTTTCCGGGCCAAGCATATAAACGATACGCTGCCCGCAACCTTCCAGGCCGATGCAATACAGTTCGCCGTGGCGAGTGGTTTCGATATCCAGCGACACCCATTTCAGCGGTGGGCGGTAATCCGGCGCGGGTTTTAGCTTTGTTTCAACCACCAGGTTGTTGCGCTGCTCACCGCTAAACCACACCGGGGCGGTAATAAAGCGCTCCATCAAAAAGCGCTCTGGTGGGCGAATATCGGCTTCGTAAACTCTGATGCCGCCATCGCGCAACAGTTTTTCGATACGCATAAGCTGGCGATGCTGGCGGCAATAAAGGCCGCAAACGGGCTGACGATGGAAATCTTTGAGGGGCAACGGTGTGAGCCGATACTGGCATTCGCGCTCAAGTAAACGTGCGGCTTCTGCTTGTTGTGACTGTGGGATAAATGCGACCGATTCCTGGCGCGGCAGGCGCACTTTTACCGGGCCATCATCTGTTGCCAGCCAAAATTCAACTTCAGTACCGAGCGGGGTATCTCGCCAGTGACGCGTAAGTAGAAACCCCTGACGAGCTTGCGACACGCTGCATTCTCATAAAGGAAAAAGTGGTCTGATTATAGACCACTTTGTCAGGGGTTACTGCTTTTATATACAGTGTTCACTGCCCGTAATAGGCTTTTGCACCATGTTTACGCAGGTAGTGTTTATCGAGCAGAGTTTGCTGCATATCAGGTAATTCCGGCGCAAGTTGGCGGCAGAATATGCCCATATAGGCCACTTCTTCCAACACAATAGCGTTATGTACCGCATCGACCGGATCTTTTCCCCAGGCAAACGGGCCATGTGAATGCACCAGCACGCCGGGCATCTGTGTTGCGTCGATTCCACGCTCAGCAAAAGTTTTTACAATCACTTCGCCGGTTTGCCATTCGTAATCGCCATTGATCTCTTCATCGGTCATTTTGCGGGTGCAAGGAATGGTGCCGTAGAAGTAATCCGCGTGGGTGGTGCCCGTTGCGGGAATGGATTTCCCGGCCTGCGCCCAAATGGTCGCGTGGCGCGAGTGGGTATGGACGATACCGCCGATGTGCGGAAATTGCAGGTACAGCAGGCGGTGGGTTGGTGTGTCGGACGAAGGTTTCTTATTACCTTCAACCACTTCGCCGGTTTCGAGACTCACCACCACCATATCTTCTGCCGTCATCACGCTGTAATCGACACCGGACGGTTTGATGATCAGCACACCGCGCTCGCGATCCACCGCGCTGACATTGCCCCAGGTGAGCGTCACCAGATTATGTTTCGGCAGCGCGAGATTCGCTTCGAGTACCTGACGTTTGAGATCTTTTAACATATTAAGTCCCGGTCAAATTAGTGTCGGATGGCGCGTGTGCTTATCCGACCTACTTGAAGTTGTAGGGTGGATAAGCGCACGCGCCATCCACCGTTCTCCTGACTAACGTTTGTAGCTGTAATAAACCTCGTTCCAGCGCAGCGAATCTTTAAACGCAGGCAGGCGGGTGTCGTTATCAATAACCGCCAGTTCGATACCGTGCAGTTCGCTGAACAGGCGCATATCGTCAAGCGTCAGAGACTGGCTGAACACGGTGTGGTGCGCACCACCAGCCAGGATCCATGCTTCAGAAGCGGTTGGCAGATCCGGCTGCGCTTTCCACAGTGCATTCGCCACAGGAAGTTTCGGCAACTGGTGAGGAGCTTCAACGGTATCAACGCAGTTCACCAGCAGACGGAAACGATCGCCCAGATCAATAAGGCTCGCGTTAAGTGCCGGACCAGTTTGGGTGGAGAAGATCAAACGTGCAGGATCGTCCTTGCCACCGATCCCCAGGTGTTGAACATCAAGGATTGGTTTTTCAGCAAGAGCAATGGATGGGCAAACTTCCAGCATATGGGAACCGAGCACCATATCGTTGCCGTTTTCAAAGTGATAGGTGTAGTCCTCCATGAAAGAGGTGCCGCCCTGCAGACCGGTTGACATCACCTTCATGATGCGAAGCAGAGCGGCGGTTTTCCAGTCGCCTTCGCCCGCAAAGCCGTAGCCTTGTTGCATCAGGCGTTGCACTGCCAGGCCTGGAAGTTGCTTCAGGCCGTGCAGGTCTTCAAATGTGGTGGTAAAGGCATTAAATCCGCCTTGCTCAAGGAACTGTTTCATTCCCAGTTCGATGCGCGCGGCATCCAGTACGTTTTGGCGTTTATCGCCGTTGATTTGCGCGGCGGCTGTCAGGCGATAGCTGCTTTCGTATTCATCGACCAGCGCATTGACGTCGCCGTCGCTAACAGCATTCACGACCTGAACCAGGTCGCCAACGGCGTATGTATTGACTGAGAAACCGAACTTCATCTGCGCGGCAACTTTGTCGCCATCGGTCACGGCAACTTCACGCATGTTGTCGCCAAAACGCACCACTTTTAGCTGACGAGTATCTTGTTTTGACACCGCCTGGCGCATCCAGGAACCAATGCGTTGATGGGCTTGCGGATCTTGCCAGTGACCGGTCACCACTGTGTGCTGCTGGCGCATACGTGCGCCGATGAAACCGAACTCGCGGCCGCCATGCGCGGTCTGGTTCAGGTTCATAAAGTCCATATCAATGCTGCCCCATGGGATTTGCGCATTGAACTGGGTATGGAATTGCAGCAGCGGCTTGGTCAGGATGCTCAGGCCGTTGATCCACATTTTTGCCGGCGAGAAGGTGTGCAACCACACCACCATTCCGGCACATTTATCGCTGTAGCTGGCATCGCGGCAGATAGCGGTAATTTCATCCGGCGACGTGCCCAATGGTTTTAACACCAGTTTGCACGGCAGTTTGGCTTCTTTGTTGAGCGCATTCACAACCTGCTCGGCGTGTTGATTCACCTGACGCAACGTTTCCGCACCGTAGAGATGCTGGCTGCCAATTACAAACCACACTTCATATTGTTCAAAAATGTTCATCGTCATGTCCTTAATGGGTCACAGTGGCCTGAGCTACACGAGTAACCGCAGCTGGGGCAGAAGGGAGATAGTGTTGTTCCGCGCTAATCGCCCATTGCTGGTAACGGCGATAGAGCTGTTCAAAGCGCTCGGCGCGTTGAGAATCGGGTTGCAGTGTGCTTTCAATCTGGCTGGCCATGGCGAGTTGGGCGCGGGAAATATCTGCGTGAATACCCGCGGCAACAGCGGCAAAAATGGCCGCGCCTAATGCACAGCACTGGTCAGAAGCGACAATCTGTAGCGGGCGATTCAGTACATCAGCGCAGACCTGCATGATGACCGGGGATTTGCGTGCAATACCGCCAAGTGCCATCACGTTAGTGACGGGAATTCCTTGCTCGGTGAAGCATTCCATAATCGCCCGGGCACCAAAGGCGGTTGCGGCAATCAGCCCACCGAACAGCGCGGGTGCATCTGTCGCCAGGTTTAAATCGGTGATTACACCTTTCAGGCGCTGGTTGGCATTCGGGGTGCGACGGCCGTTAAACCAGTCGAGCACTACCGGCAGATGTTCAAGGGAAGGATTCTTCGCCCAAGCTTCAGTAAGCGCTGGCAGCAACTGCTTCTTGCTGGCGTTGATTTGTTCGCTCAGTTCCGGATGCGCAAGCGCCAGTTGTTCCAGCGGCCAGCCAAGGACACGGCCAAACCAGGCGTAGATATCGCCGAATGCCGATTGCCCGGCTTCGAGGCCGATAAAATCAGGGATCACGCTACCATCAACTTGCCCACAAATACCTTTTACTGCGCGGTCGCCAACGGTGGATTTGTCAGCAATCAAAATGTCGCAAGTAGAAGTGCCGATAACTTTCACCAACGTGTTCGGCTGCGCACCAGCCCCAACGGCACCCATATGGCAGTCAAACGCGCCACCGGAAACTACCACGCTTTGTGGCAAACCAAGGCGCTCAGACCATTCGGCGGAAAGGTTGCCCACCGGAACATCCGCAGTCCAGGTTTCGGTAAACATCGGGTAGGCCAGATTCTGGTTAATCACCGGATCTAACTCATCAAAGAAACTCGCCGGAGGCAGACCGCCCCAGCTTTCATGCCACAAGGATTTATGCCCGGCGCTACAGCGGCCACGGCGAATATCCTGCGGACGAGTGGTGCCGGAAAGCAGCGCCGGGACCCAGTCACATAATTCAATCCAAGACACAGCAGCTTGCGCTACTTTTTGGTCGGCACGGGTAACGTGCAGGATTTTTGCCCAGAACCATTCGCTGGAGTAAATGCCGCCGATATAACGGGAATAGTCATTTTTCCCAGGCTGGTGGCACAAGCGGGTAATCGCTTCGGCTTCTTCAACCGCAGTATGATCTTTCCACAACACGAACATGGCGTTCGGGTTGTCGGCAAATTCTGGGGTGAGTGCCAGCACATTCCCGTTAGCGTCAATTGGCGCGGGTGTTGAGCCGGTGCTGTCAACGCCGATGCCACAAACCCGGGCGCGTTGATCGGCAGTCAGTTCGGCGAGAACGGTTTTTACTGCCCGTTCCATGGACTCAATATAGTCTCGTGGGTGATGGCGAAACTGGTTATTTGGGGCGTCGCAGTATTGGCCTTCTTGCCAGCGCGGATACCATTCCACACTGGTCGCAAGCTCTGCACCGTTTTCACAATCAACGGCTAAAGCGCGAACAGAATCGCTACCAAAATCGAGGCCCAGCGCAATCGACATTTTTAAACTCCCTGACCTGTTATCTATGGAAATGACATTAGTTTTTATGCAGAAAAACAGTCAGGTCGTATTCGCTGTAGTTATGGAGAAATGTGCTGTGCCGTTGAGAAGTGTGACGCCCCGCAAATAATCGATGTGGATATTTCTGCTACTTTTATAAACACATTGGTTATCTTCTTAAAACCCCCAGGTTGTCAGATAAAAAGCATAGGTGCAGGTAAATTGCGGCTTTATGATGAGAATCGGACGGTTTACGGTTCAGACAGTGTTGCCCTGGCAAGGAATAGCACGGATATGGACAAATTGTTTCTACACCCTTCTTGAATAGCGAGCTTGTAGATGGCTGAAATGCAAAATGACCCACTGTTGCCGGGGTACTCTTTTAATGCCCATTTAGTCGCGGGATTAACGCCGATTGAAGCCGAAGGGCCGCTGGATTTTTTCATCGACCGCCCGTTAGGAATGAAAGGTTACATCCTGAATTTAACGGTGAAGGGTGAAGGAGTTATCAATAATCAGGGTAAAAACTACGTTTGCCGCCCTGGCGATATTCTGTTGTTCCCCCCGGGTGAGGTGCATCACTATGGCCGCGCTCCGGATAGCAAAGAGTGGTATCACCAGTGGGTTTACTTCCGCCCGCGTGCGTATTGGCAGGAGTGGCTAAACTGGGACCCTATCTTTGCGCATACCGGTTTCTTCCGTCCTGATGACGCCCATCAGCAGAATTTTTCACAGTTGTTTGGCCAGATAATTGAATCCGGGCAGGCAGAAGGGCGCTACGCCGAATTACTGGCGATTAACCTATTAGAGCAGCTGTTGTTGCGGCGTATGGAAGTGCTGAGCGCATCCCTCAATCCACCGCTTGATAACCGCGTTCGCGATGCCTGCCAGTACATCAGCGACCATCTGGCCGATAACCATTTTGATATTGCAGGTGTGGCGCAGCATGTCTGTTTATCGCCTTCACGTCTGTCGCATCTGTTCCGTCAGCAGCTTGGTGTCAGTGTTTTAAGCTGGCGCGAAGACCAACGCATCCTGCAGGCAAAACTGTTGTTGAGCACGACCCGCATGCCGATTGCCAGCGTCGGGCGCAATGTCGGTTTTGAAGACCAGCTCTATTTTTCTCGCGTCTTTAAGAAATGTACCGGTGCCAGCCCGAGTGAATTCCGTGCAGGCTGTGAGTAGCTTTACCCTTCGTACTTCACGCTGTCTCTTTGTTGGCTGCGTTTACTCACCCGAATCACTTACTTGAGTAAGCTCATCGGGACTCGTTCTCTTGCCGCTGCGATACAGCCCGAATTACTTTGGGTAACTATAATTGGATGACACAAATCATGTCTTGACGGTTGTCTCATCACTCAGGAGAATCGCCCACTCGTTTCTCGACGGATGCTTTATGGAAGCTTTGCTGGAACACTTTATTACTCAGTCAGTGGCGTATTCACTTTTCGCGGTGATGCTGGTGGCCTTTCTGGAATCACTTGCGCTGGTCGGGCTAATCCTTCCTGGTACAGTCATGATGGCAGGGCTTGGCGCGCTGATTGGTGGCGGTCAGGTGGGCTTTTATCACGCCTGGGCTGCCGGAATTGTCGGTTGCCTGTTGGGCGACTGGATTTCGTTCTGGCTGGGAGGCCGCTTTAAAGGGCCACTGCATCGCTGGTCGTTTATGAAAAAGAACAAAGCGCTGCTGGATAAAACCGAGCATGCGCTGCATCAGCACAGCATGTTTACCATCCTGGTCGGCCGTTTTGTTGGCCCGACACGCCCGCTGGTGCCGATGGTCGCAGGCATGCTAGACCTCCCGGTTTCTAAATTTATCATCCCGAACATTATTGGCTGCATTTTCTGGCCACCCATCTACTTCTTGCCGGGGATTCTGGCGGGTGCCGCGATTGATATTCCTGCGGATATGCAAAGTAGCAGCTTTAAATGGCTCTTGCTGCTAGTAGCACTGGGGCTGTGGCTAGCGGGATGGTTGTGTTGGCGCTGGTGGCGCAGTGGTAAAGCAAGTACTGACCGTTTAACACAGTACTTGCCACGTTCTCGTTTGCATTGGTTAGCACCAACAATGACGGTGCTGGCCTTGGGGAGCTTTGTTGCAATCCAGATGCACCCGATGATGCCGATTTACCGCAGCATTCTTTGGAAAGTGCTCACCGGGCAACACTAATTCCTAACAGCGCTGATGCGCTAGCTTCTCCGCTTAATAAGGTTGCCGTGTCGCCATCCCAGGCGATACGGCCATCGACCACAACAAGACTTCTTTCAGCGATTCGCGCTGCATCTTCAATACTGTGTGACACCATCAATAGCGTCAGTTGTTGCTGGCGGCATAGATTATCAAGCAGTTGCAGCATCTCCTGGCGTAGTGCCGGGTCGAGTGCTGAAAATGGCTCATCGAGCAGCAAAATCGGTTGTTCACGTACCAGACAGCGGGCGAGGGCGACACGCTGGCGCTGACCGCCAGAAAGCTGCGCTGGCAGCCTGTCGAGTAAATCGCTTATCGCCATTTGGCTGGCAATTGTTGCCAGACGTTCGAGCTGTGCGGCATTAAGCTTCAGGCCAGGATTTAACCCCAGCCCAATGTTCTGGCGCACAGTCAGGTGGTTAAAAAGATTGTTCTCCTGGAACAGCATCGACACCGGGCGCTGTGCGGGTGCCGTCGCCGTATGGTTATTGCCATTAAGCATAATCTGCCCGCTGGCAGGTGCGAGAAAACCGGCAATTAAACTCAGCAGCGTACTTTTCCCCGCCCCGCTAGGCCCCAACACCGCAACGCGCTCTCCAGCGTTAATTTGCATCGAAAAGCGCATCGGTAAATGGTGATAGAGCCAGGTTATATCAGTTAGCGTTAGCATTCCCTTCATCCTTCAAGTTGCAGGTGTGTTGGCTGCTTTCTTTCATCCAGGTCACATAGTTTTCTATGTTCCCTGGCTTCATTCACTTGTCGCCTTCCTGCAACCTGAATCATTTTGGGAATGGCGTCCCGGAAGTTTTTCAATCAATGTGAATAAAGCAAAGCACAGTATCAGCAGGATTAGCGCGGTAACGGCACCATCCTGGCTGCGATATGAACCAATTTGCTGATATAGGTAGAACGGTAGCGTGCGGAAATCTTCATTCCCGAACAGCGCCACTACGCCAAAATCACCAATCGACAGCACGCAGGCAAATGCCAGCGCTTGCGCCAGTGGGCGCTTCAGGGCGCGCAACTCGATATAACGCAGGCGGTTTAAGCCGCTGATATTCAGCGCCTGGCACAGCTTGTTGTAGCGTTCCGCCACATCCAGCATCGGGTTTTCCAGCACTTTCAGGGCGTAGGGAACCGCCATTAATGCATTGGTGAAAATCACAATGCCATCGGCGGATTGCGGCAAACCTACCGTGTTATTGAGCAGCAGGAAAAAGCCGGTCGCCAGCACGATACCCGGCATCGCGAGGATTAGCATGCCGCTTAACTCCAGCGCCTGCCCGGCAAATGCGCGGTTACGCAGGCGCAATTCCCGCGAACTCCACAGCAGCATTACCGTGATAACTACGCTTATCAATCCCGCGCCGACTGCAATTCTTAACGAGGTGAATAATGCCTGCCAGAGAATCGGCTGGGAAAGCACGCTGTTAAAACCACTGTTGATGCCATCAATGATGACTGCCAGCAGCGGAGGCAACAGCAGCAACAGTGCGAGTGAAATTAACAATCCGTCGCACAGTTTCCGGTGCAGGTTATCTTGCGGGTCACGCCAGCCCTGCATTTGGCTGATACCCACAGGAATGGCTTTACTGAGTCGTTGGCTCATCAGCACCAGGCCAAGACAGCAAACCATTTGTACTATTGCGAGCAGTGCCGCACGAGCAGGGTCGTAGTCATAACTGAGTGCCTGGAAGATGGCCAGTTCAATGGTGGTTGCTTGCGGCCCGCCGCCGAGCGAAAGCACGGTGGCAAAACTGGCGAAGCAGAGCATAAAAATTAACGCGGCGGCAGGAAGAATCTGACGGCGTAGCCACGGCCATTCGACAAAACGGAAGAAGTTCCAACCCTGCATGCCAAGCTGTGCGGCGACCTGTCGTTGTTCGCTGGGGATATTTTCCAGCGCTTGAAGCAGCAGGCGTGTCGCCATTGGCAGGTTGAAAAAGACGTGGGCCAGCAAAATGCCTTTCAGGCCATAGGGTGAGAACCCCCATTCGATGCCAAGCCAGGCGCACAGTGAGGCCAGCCAGCCTTCACGGCCATACACCGTCAGAATACCGAACACTGCCACCAATACTGGCAAAACCAGCGTCATGGCGCACAGACGTAACAGTGCTAATCGCCCAGGGAAACGGCGTCGGTAAAGTGCCCGGGCAAGAAAAATGGCCGGGAACACCGAAAGGGTGGCTGAAAGAAATGCCTGCCAGAAGGAAAAGCGAAGTACGTGCCACAAATAGCTATCCTGCACCAACGCGCGGATATCGGTTTGCGGCGCGTTAAACCACAGCGCCAGAAAAGCCGCCAGGGCTACGGCTACCACGAGAGTGGCGGCGCATAGCCCTGGAATCAGCCAGCCGGGAATTAGCGGCTGACGGCGCGTTGCCATTCACTAATCCAGCTGGCGCGTTGTTTTGAGACATCCTGGGCGCTGTATTCCAGCGTGGTTTGCGGTTTTACCAGACCATTAAAGCCTTCTGGCAATTTCACGTCTGTGACCGGGTACATCCAGTTGCCGGTTGGAATGGTGTTCTGGAACTCAGGCGTGGTAATGAACTTCATGAATTTCGCTGCCAACTCTGGCTGCTTGCTTGAAGCCAGGCGACCCGCAACTTCCACCTGCAAGTAATGTCCTTCGCTGAAATTGGCTGCCGCGTAGTTATCTTTTTTCTCTTCGATGATGTGATATGCCGGAGAGGTGGTGTAGCTCATCACCAGGTCGCCTTCGCCTTTGAGGAACAGGCCGTAAGCCTCAGACCAGCCTTTGGTGACGGTAACGGTTTTTTTGGCCAGTTTCGCCCAGGCTTCAGGCGTTTTGTCGCCATATACTTTTTGCATCCATAACAGCAGGCCGAGACCTGGGGTGCTGGTGCGTGGATCCTGGTAAATCACTTTCCATTTTTGGTCACTTTCGACCAGTTCTTTCAGGCTTTTCGGCGGGTTTTTGAGTTTGTTTTTGTCATACACAAAAGCGAAATAGCCGTAATCGGACGGCACAAACGTATTGTTATTCCAGCCACCTGGGATTTTTAGTGAACCAGTGTCAACGTTGCTCGGCGCGAACAGTTTGGTTTGCGCAGCCGCTTCCAGCAGATTGTTATCCAGTCCCAGAACCACGTCGGCTTTGCTGTTTTTACCTTCCATGCGCAGACGGTTAAGCAGTGACACGCCATCTTCGAGTGCGACGAATTTCAGCTCGCAATTGCAGTCTGCTTCAAAGGCTTTTTTTACCGCAGGGCCTGGGCCCCAGTCGGCAGCGAAAGAGTCGTAGGTGTAAACAGTCAGCAGGGGTTTGGCGAAAACAGGGGCGGCGACGAGCGCCAGTAACGGCAGGAATTTTTTGAACACTTTGCACCTCTTTAAATTAGGGGTGGCAAAGGACTTTGAGAATTGAGCCTCAAATCCCTTCGCCGGCGTTATCCGGATCAGGTTCGACGGGTATTATCTCAGCCAGACTTTCGTCTTAGCACCCCGTTGAGAACGCGTGCATTGTAATGATTCTGTGAATGAATCGGAAGTATTAAGGTTCCGGTGGTGCAAACCATGCCGATTTAAAGTCAAACCAGCCGAGCGTGTTCATACGCACGCCGCGCATACTGCGCTGCCCTTCAATGCGCAACCAATGGTGGATTAATGGCAAAATATCATTGTTTTCAACTCGCTTCTGGCACCATTCAGGCAAAGAAAGCTCGCCGTTGTGCCATTTCCGGGTATCGGTTTCCCAGTCATTTTCGATGCATTTTTGAATCAGAGGGACTTCATACAGATGCGAATAAAGGGAGAATTCTAAAGGCAGAGTGAAGTTTGCGCTGTTAAGCCAGATATCGCTTTCGGCATTGCCCTGGTGCCACTCCTCATAGCTGACTTCCTGCACCACAAGCTTAACGCCTGCGCGAGCCAGCAGTTCCTCCATGACTTTACTGATAACCCGGTGTTCGACGTGATCGCGGTAAAACGTCAGCGTTACAGATTCCAGACCAGCAGGTTTTTCAAACACCGGTTGTGGACGTGCGTGGTGCCAGCGCGGCAGTAAACCATACGCCGGGAACCAGTACTGCTGGTTTTGAGCTCCCGCGCTATAAAGCAGATGAATGGGGGCCAACATATGGCTTAGCCAGCGGCGAACGTCGTCATTACTGCCAGATTTGGAGCGTCTATCAAACAAAATGTAATAGCAACCTTCTTCCAGGCGGCTTTCGACGGCTTTTTCACTGTCAGGCATGCCCGATAGTTGCACTGCGCAACTGACATCTTCACCGATCTCTGGCAATACCCAGAAATTTACCTCGTCAATCAATGCGCGATAGCCGAAGTAATCATCGTAAGCCTGAATCTTCAGCTGGTTAGTATTATTGCGCACAACGGAGTACGGCCCAGTACCGACTGGCTGGCGTGAAAAATTGCTTAGGGTTTGCCATTCACGGGGCAGAATCATGGCATGAACGCTACCCAGCAACCACGGCAACCAGTTGTCCGGTTGCGAAAGGGTGATATCCAGTGTCCACGCGGTAGGTGAGGTGATTTGCGTAATGTGCGAATACAGCGGCAGCGCGTTAATCCGCTGTAAAGAGGTGACCACATCCAGCATGTCCAGCTCGCGGCCATGGTGAAAATGAATGCCGGGGCGCAAATAAAAACGCCAGTGTAATGGGGAAATTTGCTGCCAGTGATGGGCAATATCTGCTTCCAGTTCCCCATTTTCCTCATTTATACGAATTAAGCCGCTGAAAATTTGGCGGGCAATATGGGTTTCTGAACGACGTAAAGCCGAGCCTGGTAACAGATTTAACAGTGGACGGTAATAGAGAACGCGCAGGATATGCCGACCCTGGCGGAAGCTGCGGCCAAGATGTGAAATCAACATTTGGCGTACAGCGGCTTTATCACCAACGATCTGCACCAGTTGATCGATCCTGTCTTGCTCAAGAAGATCTTCAGCCCGCTGTTGCTGGAGTGCAAGGCCTGTATACAGGAATTCCAGCTGTGAACGCTTGCCGCGCCCGACCTCTGCTTTCCAACTGAGCCAACCCGTTTCCTGCATTGCACTAAGCAGCGTACGCATATGGCGACGGGAGCAATTCAGCAGATCTGCCAGCTCATTGAGCGTGGTTTCCTGCGGCTTACCTTCAAAGTTTTGCCATAAACGTATGAACTGTTGTTGCAGACGACTGCTGGACATAAAAGAGGAACTCCCGTCAGAAACTCATCAATTTAACTTTCCTCATATTACGCCAATAATCATCAACGTTGAAACGAGGAAGTGGAGATGTATATGAAACGGTCACCAGTTATTAAGTTCTATCATCAGTATTTTGCCGCAACACAAAATGTTTCTGCTGGATGGCTGGCTCGCCTGACAGCAACGCAACGTTTAAGGATGCTTGAGGACTTAATGCAGTGGGAGGTGACAACTTCCGTGACCGTGGAGCACTAACTCGTTGATACATGTGTGACTGAGAATTGGTGAATTTCACCTGGCCAGCAGATTGTTCCTGCTGGCTTTTTTATACCCGTTAGTAGGGTATAGTTTACGTTTTGCACACCCAATGAGCGCTCGAACAAAAGGAATTTCTGCATGCTGTGGTTTTTGACACGAGGACGACGCCTCAACCCGGTATACGCTGCGTTTATGGCAGTAGCTTTTATGATGGGGATTGCGGGAGCACTCCAGGCGCCCACTCTTAGCCTGTTTTTAAGTCGCGAAGTAGAAGTGCGCCCATTCTGGGTTGGGATGTTTTATACCGTTAATGCGATAGCCGGGATCCTCGTCAGCCTTGCGTTGGCGAAGCGTTCAGATAACCGGGGCGACAGGCGAAAACTGATTATGGTTTGCTGCGTTATGGCCGTGGCAAACTGCGTGTTGTTTGCTTTTAACCGCCATTACCTGACGTTAATCACCATTGGCGTTATGTTCGCGTCTATTGCCAACACGGCGATGCCACAAATCTTCGCTCTTGCTCGTGAGTATGCAGATAACTCAGCACGTGAAGTGGTGATGTTCAGCTCAATCATGCGTGCTCAGCTCTCCCTTGCGTGGGTTATCGGGCCGCCATTATCGTTTATGCTGGCGCTAAACTACGGTTTTACCACTATGTTTCTTATCGCGGCCGGGATTTTCGTTATCTCGCTCGCGCTCATCTTCTTCGCACTTCCTTCAGTTGCAAGGATTGAGCAGCCCGCGGATGTTGCCCTCACACAAGTCAGCGGCTGGAAAGATAAAAACGTCCGTATGTTGTTTATCGCCTCGATGCTGATGTGGACCTGCAACACCATGTACATCATTGATATGCCTCTGTGGGTCAGTAGTGATTTAGGGTTACCTGAATCACTGGCGGGGCTTTTGATGGGAACGGCTGCGGGGCTTGAGATCCCGGCTATGATCCTTGCAGGTTACTACGTTAAGCGTTTTGGTAAACGCCGTATGATGGTAATTGCTGTGGCGGCTGGTGTGTTGTTTTACGTTGGTTTGATTCTGTTCCATAGCCGCACTGCGTTAATCCTTCTCCAGCTGTTTAATGCGGTGTTTATCGGCATTGTCGCGGGAATCGGGATGTTGTGGTTCCAGGATTTAATGCCCGGCAGGCCGGGTTCGGCGACTACCCTGTTTACTAACAGTATTTCGACGGGCGTGATTCTGGCGGGTGTTTTACAGGGAGCACTGGCGGAAAGTTTTGGGCACCATTCGGTGTACTGGCTGATTGCCGGGCTGTCGGTGCTGGCGTTGATTTTGACCAGCCGGGTGAAGAATATTTAAGCTGAAATAATGTCGGATGACGTTGCGCGTCATCCGACAGCTAATCAGTCGGCCAGAAAAATCTCTAATAACGAATTCAAAAACAGCTTTCCGTGCTCGGTAATCTGCCAAAAATCTTCTGTCTCAACCAAATAATCCTTCGCAATTGCTTCGTCTAACTGCGCACGAATCACCGACTCATCAAGCCCGGTATACAGGCTAAATTCGTTGCGTGGCGCTGCTTCCAGCAGGCGGAAACGGTTCATAAAGAACTCGAATGGCTTGTCGGCTTGTTCAACATCGTGCTGCTTATCGAGGTATTTACCTTCCATATAACCGCGCGGATGGCGTGTTTTTGCGGTGCGCAAAATACGGCCGTCTGGAAATGTAACTTTACCGTGCGCACCGCAGCCAATCCCCAGGTAATCACCAAAGCGCCAGTAGTTCAGATTGTGCTGGCATTGGTAACCCGGTTTTGCATAGGCTGAGGTTTCATATTGCTGATATCCCGCAGCGGTCAACAGCTTGTCGCCTTGCTCGAAAATATCCCATAACGCGTCATCATCCGGCAATTTTGGCGGGCGTGAGCTAAACAAAGTATTCGGCTCAATCGTCAGCTGATACCACGAAAGATGCGGAGGATTGAGCTCAATCGCCTGGCGCAAATCGTCGAGCGCCTCTTCCAAAGATTGATCCGGCAAGCCGTGCATGAGATCCAGGTTAAAGCTGCGCAAGCCAAGCCCGCTAGCCAGATGTGCTGCACGCTTTGCTTCGCCAGAATCGTGAATACGCCCCAGGCGCTTGAGTTTCGGTTCGCTGAAACTCTGCACACCGATAGAAATGCGGTTCACGCCGGCGCGCTGGTAACTCACGAAACGGTCTGCTTCTACCGTCCCGGGGTTAGCTTCCATAGTGATTTCCGCATCTGCTGCCAACGGCAGGCGAGCACGCACACCGTCGAGCAGGTTTTGCATCGCCTCGCCTGAAAGCAGACTCGGCGTACCGCCACCAATAAAGATGGTCTTTATTTCACGTCCTTGTGCCATTGGCGCGTCATTTTCCAGATCGCGCAATAGGTGGGCGACATACTCGTCGTGCGGTACGTCGCCTTTGAGTGCATGAGAGTTGAAGTCACAGTAGGGGCACTTCTGTACGCACCACGGGATGTGAATATAGAGACTCAGAGGTGGCAAATTAGCCATTTTTCATTGCTTCCAGTAACAGTTTTAGTGCGCGTCCACGGTGGGAAATCGCACGTTTTTCATCACGAGTCAGTTCAGCGGCAGTTTTGCCTTCACTCGGGACGAAGAAAATAGGGTCGTAGCCAAAGCCACCCTGGCCTGCAGCTTCGTGGGTAATCTGACCTTCCCAGCTACCGTGACACACGAGTGGCGTTGGATCTTCTGCGTGGCGCATATACACCAGCACACAATGGAATCGCGCTTTACGTTGCTCGTCCGGCACATCTTTCAATGTAGTGAGTAACTTTTCCAGGTTCTGCTGATCTGAGGCATCAACACCTGCATAGCGTGCGGAGTAAATCCCCGGCGCGCCACCAAGCACATCAACAGCCAGACCGGAGTCATCGGCAATTGCAGGCAGGCCGGTAACTTGTGATGCATGGCGTGCTTTCAGAATCGCATTCTCGATAAACGTCAGGCCGGTTTCTTCGGCTGACTCAACGCCCAGCTCAGTTTGCGCCACGACATCCAGACCAAAATCGCCCAGTAAATCGGCGAGTTCACGCACTTTACCGGCGTTACCGGTCGCGAGGACAACTTTTTGCATAGTGAGAAAATCCTGTGAAATTGGCTAATTATTCGAGCAAAGCCGCGACTTCCGTCGGGATGTGTTGCGGGTCGATAATCTTAATTTGTTTATGACGGCCCAGTTCGCCTTTCTCAAGCAGCACCTGGCTTTTGGCAACTTTGAACTGCTTAGCCAGGTATTTTACCAGATGAGCGTTGGCTTTGCCGTCTATCGGCGGGGCGGTGATGGCGACTTTTAGCTCGTCGCCATGCAGCCCAATAATACTATCCCGGCTGGCTTTAGGCTGAATATACAGCCGTAAAACCAGCCCGTCAGAGTTAAGACTCACTGCACTCACAGCAAATACCAAAGCCCCGGGAACAAGTCCATGCCGAGGTAATTCAGCGCATAGAGAATCAAAATGACGATCATCGCTGAAAAATCGATGCCACCCATGGCTGGAAGCACGCGGCGAATTGGCGCCATCATTGGCTCAGTTAGTTGCATCAAAACGTATTCAATTGGGCTGCGGCCCTGGCTTATCCAGCTCATCAGCGAGCGGATAATAATCACCCAAAACACCAGCGTACCGGCGGATTTGAGCAGTGATAACAAGCCAACAAGCAAGTTCATCGGGTCAAGCGACAATGCGCCAACCTGAATGAGCAGCAAAACCGGGTACTTCAATGTGGTGAGAATAAACGCCAGCAACAATGAAGATGTATCAATCGGGCCAATGGATGGAATTACCCGGCGCAGTGGCCCGACAATCGGTTGAGTAATCTTGACGATAAACTGTGCAAAAGGATTATAAAAATCACAACGTGACCACTGCATCCAGATGCGAATCAGCAGCACCATTACATACAGTTCAATCAGCGTTTTGACCAGGAAAGTCAACGTCAGCATGGCGTTCCTCAACAATTATAATGAATTAACGAGCAGGGTAATCCCGCGCGCCGAAAATAGCGGTTCCAATGCGCACCATGGTGCTGCCTGCAGCAATCGCGGCGTCCATGTCATCGGTCATGCCCAGGGACAACGTATCAACCGTTGGATAACGGTTTTTGAGCGATGTGAAAGCGTCTGCCATTTTCTGGCAAACCGCTAACTGATGCTCGTAATCAGGTTCAGGGGCAGGAATTGCCATCAAACCTCGTAACACCAAACCCGGCAGAGCAGCGACATCAGCCGCCAGTGCATCAAGCTCACTGAGCGCAATGCCGGATTTGCTTTGCTCATCACTAATATTAATTTGAATCAGTACGTTAAGCGGCGGCAGCTCAGTTGGGCGCTGTTCGCTCAGGCGAGTTGCAATTCGCAAACGATCGACGGTGTGGCACCAGTCAAAATGTTCAGCAACCAGACGGCTTTTGTTCGACTGCAATGGGCCGATAAAGTGCCATTCCAGTGGGATCTCACCGTTTTCGGTAAAGTAACGAATTTTGTCCACGCCTTCTTGCACGTAGTTTTCACCAAAAATACGTTGTCCGGCAGCAACGGCTTCTGCGATGGCGCTCGCAGGCTTCGTTTTGCTGACTGCAAGCAGAGTAACTTCTTCTGGAGCACGGCCGCAGCGTTCAGTTGCCGTCAGGATTTTGTTCTGAACCTGTGCCAGATTGTGCGCTATCTCGTTCATAGGTTGGAAAGTGATATGGATATCGAAGAAATTGTGGCCCTTAGTGTAAAGCATAATGTCTCTGATCTACACCTGTGCGCGCAGCTTCCTGCTCGTTGGCGCAGACGAGGGCGGCTTGAACCTGTGCCTGAAAACGCGCCAGCCCCAGCAACGTTGCTGGGTGCCTGGCTGACAAACGGGCAAAGAGAAGAGCTGGAAGAGCATGGGCAATTGGATTTTGCTGTCACCCTCGCGAGCGGTACGCGGCTGCGTGCCAATGCTTTTCACCAGTTGCAGGGGGACTCACTCGCACTGCGGATACTCGCTTCCCACACTCCAAAACTTGAATCGCTAAACGTTCCTGCCATTGTCCCGGAATTACTAAAATCTGCTGATGGATTGATTCTGGTAACGGGGGCCACAGGCAGTGGGAAATCCACCACGCTTGCCGCGATGGTAGACCACCTAAATCATCAGCTCGACGGGCATATTCTCACACTGGAAGATCCTATCGAGTTTGTTCACTACTCGCAGCGTTGTTTGATTCAACAGCGGGAGCCTGGTCGGCATTGCCGATCGTTTGCCGCCGGTTTACGTGCGGCACTTCGCGAAGATCCAGACGTTATTTTGCTGGGGGAATTGCGCGACAGCGAAACTATACGCCTTGCGCTTACTGCAGCAGAAACCGGGCATCTGGTATTAGCCACACTCCATACTCGCGGGGCGGCGCAAGCCGTGGAGCGTCTCGTAGACGTCTTTCCCGCAGAAGAAAAAAACATGGTGCGTAGCCAACTGGCGGGCAGTTTAAAAGCAGTGCTGGCGCAGAAATTATTGCCTGATAGCCGTGGAGGGAGGGCGGCAGTGTTCGAATTACTGGTTAATACACCCGCCGTGGCGAGCCTTATCCGTGAAGGGAAAACCCACCAATTACCGGGGCAGATTCAAACTGGACAGCAGTATGGCATGCAAAGTTTTGCTCAAGGTGAAGCGGTGTTACGTGCGGAAGGTCGTATTGCCGATGGGGAAAAAAATGATGGTTAAAATTATTGCCTCTGTGTGTATTGGTGTGTATTGTTTTTCCATCAGGAGAAAACCATGAATTCTTCTGACCTTATTAAGGAACTGAAGGCCGCAGGATGCGAACCCGCCAGAAATTCTGGATGCAGCCACTGGATATGGTGGTCGCCAAATACTGGGAAAACTTTCCCGGTTCCGCATCCAAAGAAAGATCTTCCCATCGGTACTGTCAGATCCATTCGTAAACGCGCGGGAATATGATTCCCAACTCACGGAGATTACCTATGTTTTTTTCTGTTGGCGTGGAGATGCCTGCAAACGAGAACGAAGCGTTCGGTCTGGTTGTGCCGGCGTTATGCAATGATGAGTTTGGCTGTGTATCAGCGGCAGATTATCAGGATGAAATCGCAGAAATGGTACGCGAAGCCATTTTGTTGATTGTTGATCTAATGGTTGAGCGCGGTATGGATATCACCCAGCTTAAAGATGCCGGGCCATTCGTCTACGCGGCAAATCCAGAATATGCGTATTGTAGCCAGTGGCTGCTCGTGGATGTGGATTTGTCAGCCCTGGAAGGAAAGCAGCAGCGGATCAATATTTCACTGCCAGATGCCCTTTTGGAACGAATTGATAACCGTGTAAAACAGCCATCATCGGGTTACCGGGATCGCAGTCATTTTCTGGCGGTCGCAGCAAGGCATGAGCTGATTAATGAGTCTTCAGACATGCCTGACAACAAAAAAGACTAAGGATTATAGTCAAACCAGCTTTCAAGAATGATAACTGCCGATGCAGAGTCAATACTGCCTTTATTGAGGGCGCGGAAACCGCCGTGCTCGAATAACCCAGCGCGTGCTTCCACGGTGCTGAGGCGTTCATCCTGCAAAGAGACTTTTACGCCAAAGCGGCCATGCAGGCGGTTGGCAAATTTACGTGCACGTGCGGTGAGTGGTTGCTCGGTGCCATCCATATTCAGTGGCAAGCCTACGACGACTTCATCGGGTTGCCACTCTTTGAGGATTTTCTCGATAACGTTCCAGTCGGGTGTGCCGTCTTGTGCTTTCAGTGCAGTTAAGGGGCGTGCCGTCCTGGTAATGCGTTGGCCGATGGCGACACCAATACTTTTGGTACCGAAATCAAAGGCTAATAAAGTTCCACTGCTCATCAGGCGTGTCCCGCTTCACTTGGCATGTTATGGATATCAATGCCGATTAATTTTGCGGCTTCACGCCAGCGTTCAGAAATCGGGGTGTGGAAAAGAATAGAGGCATCTGCCGGAGCTGTTAGCCACGCATTGTCCAGAATCTCTTGTTCCAGTTGGCCTTTTTCCCACGAGGAATAACCGAGTGCGACAATCACATCCGCAGGCTGTTTTGCCGTGCCGATGGTTTCCAGGACATCGCGAGATGTGGTGATCACCGTGTCATCTGAAATACGGATACTGGAGGCGAAACAGTCTGGGGCGGAATGCAAAATAAAACCACGGTCTTCCGCCAGCGGGCCGCCAATAAAAACAGGCTTATCAAGGCGAATAGCTGGGTCACGTGGCTCCGGGTCGATCTTTAGTTTTTGCAGGACACCGTCAACCTTGAGATTTTCGAGGGGTTTATTAATGATTATCCCCATCGCTCCGTCTTCGTTGTATTCGCAAATATAAACGACAGCACGCTTAAACAATGGGTCCTGGAGCGCCGGCATGGCAATTAGAAAGTGATGCTGTAAATTCATTGTCAGAGGTTCTGGTTCCGGTTGAAAAAGCGAGCAGTCAGTTTATCACTACTGAGCGGGCTAAACCCGCTCACAGGACTATTTTGCCAGACGTGTCTCGATAGCATCAAACAACATGCCAGTTATAGAAACCGGGAATTCAGCTTCGATTTCACGAATACAGGTTGGACTGGTGACGTTAATCTCAGTCAGGCGATCGCCGATGATATCCAGGCCAACAAAAATCAACCCTTTCGCTTTAAGAGTAGGGCCAACACGACGGGCAATTTCCCAGTCGCTTTCGGTCAATGGGCGCGGTTCGCCACGGCCACCTGCTGCCAGGTTGCCACGAGTTTCGCCACCTTGTGGAATACGCGCCAGGCAATACGGCACAGGTTCGCCATCAACCACCAGAACACGCTTGTCGCCATCGACAATCGCAGGCAGGTAATTTTGCGCCATGCAGTACCGGTTGCCGAGTTCAGTCAGCGTTTCCGCGATAACACCAATGTTAGGGTCGCCTTCTTTAACACGGAAAATTGAAGCGCCACCCATGCCATCTAACGGCTTGAGGATAATGTCACCGTGCTTTTGCCAGAACGCTTTAAGCTGCGCTTTGTTGCGTGTCACCAGCGTTTCTGGCGTCAAATCAGCAAACCAGGCGGTGAACAGCTTTTCGTTACAATCGCGCAGACTTTGCGGTTTGTTAACGATCAACGTGCCTTGTTCTTCGGCGCGCTCAAGAATGTACGTCGCGTAGATAAATTCGGTATCAAACGGAGGATCTTTACGCATCAATATGATGTCGAGATCGGCAAGCTGGATGTCTTGCTCACTACCAAATTTGTACCATTTATCGTAGTTCTGCTCGACAGTGACCAGGCGAGTGCGTGCGTGTGCTTCGCCGTTGATCAAATACAGATCGGCCATTTCCATGTAATGCAGTTCATAACCACGGCGCTGTGCTTCCAGCAGCATGGCAAAGCTTGAGTCTTTCTTGATGTTAATGTTTGCGATGGGGTCCATCACGATGCCGAGCTTGATCATTGTTTTTCTCCATTAAAGCTGGCTACAGGGCGTTATCGTTGCGGGCAGTCTGGGTGCGGACAGCGCGCAGTATTCGCAGCGTACATTAGTACGTGAGAATGCGAGCACTGCCCAAGGCCAGAATGGCAAAAAAGATAGCCTTGTACCAGTTTTTAGCCCAGGTCGCCAAAACGCACTTGCAGCGCGGTAATGGCGGTGAGCGCGGTAGTCTCAGTACGCAGAACGCGAGGTCCCAACAGAATATCAGTAAACTGGTGACGTGCGGTCATGGCAATTTCATCCGCCGTTAAACCGCCTTCCGGGCCAATTAGCAGGCGCACACGTTCAACAGGTTGCGGCAATGTATTAATACTGGCGCTGGCACGAGGATGCAGATTGAGCTTCAGACTCGCATCTTCTTCAGCACACCACACTTCAAGATCCATCGCCGGGCGCACTTCCGGCACGATATTTCGACCGCATTGCTCGCAGGCTGCAATAGCAATTTTCTGCCACTGGCCGAGCTTCTTATTCAGGCGCTCGGCATCCAGTTTTACGCCACAGCGTTCGGAAAACAAAGGCGTAATCACGTTCACACCCAGCTCGACTGCTTTCTGAATAGTGAATTCCATCTTTTCACCGCGCGACATCACCTGACCGAGATGTAGATGAAGTGGGGACTCACGGTCATCAACATTTGCGCTCAGGACTTTGACCCGCACGCTTTTTTTATCGGCCTGAACAATTTCAGCCTCAAAAATCTGATTGCTGCCGTCAAACAATTGCAACGCGTGGCCTGCACTCATGCGCAGTACGCGACCAACATGGTTTGCTGCATCTTCGCAAAGTGCTATGTCCTGGCCGACGGAAAGGAGTTCAGGGTGATGAATGCGGGGTATACGCATGGTTTTTAATATCCAAAAGCGGGAACAGTGATAACAATTCCCGCTAGTGTAGGTTAGCTGTTTTGTGCCTGGCAAGCCCGCAGCACATAAGGGTTATGATTGCCCTGAACTTTAGCGATGCGTTCGTCGCGCTCACACTCCCAGGTGGTGACTGGATATTGCTTATTCCACGCCTCAAATAGTTGGGTTTGCTGGCGAGAAAGGTTGAGCTGATATTGGTCACGCATATAGAAGTAGGTGCGGGCGATGGCGCCACGGGCTCGCGCTGGTGGCTCGGCAATCTTCTCTTTAAAGTCCACTTTCATGGCACATTGTCCATACTGGCCTTCACCGCCATTCCACTGGCTATACATAAAGTTGTTACGGTCAGCATTCACTTCACCAACCGCCGGTTGCAGGTTATGCATATCGCTTTCCATCTTGCGATATTCCGGGTCTTTAGCGCAGTTTTTACGGCCACCATCTTGCCAACACTGGCGCTGATGGCCGAATTGCCAGGCTGGAACAACATGTTCCCATTCGATACGTGAGGCGCGGTTTTCATTTTTACGCACTTTGTAGCCGCATGACGCTAGATCGGGAACACCTTTTTTCCCTTCCCAGTTAATTTTACATCCACAGTAAAAGTCACCTGGCGCGTCGGCATTCACTTTGGCACCAGCCGCTTTTGCCTGAGAGAAATTATTGATACCGGCGCTGAACGTAGAGAAAGAGCAGAGGGCTGCAACAAGTGCAACAGCCAAAGAAATTTTGCGAGACATTTCCAGAATCCTTTTTAAAACGTGCTCGCACGGTACTTGAAGCTTTATTGGGATTCAATAAGCTAAATCAGGAAACTTTATGAATAATATTTTTAATTACAGGGAGTTGTAACGTCAGGTTTTAACAGGTCGCCACATTGCACGCAGCGGTATTCTGATTCGCCGCGCAAAACTTTGTTATGACGGCGTACCGTCAACTGATGTTGTTGGCAACGGCAGCGATACGGGAAGGTGTTTTTGCGAACGGATTGCACTTCAAACTTATGTGTCCGGCGGGCAGGAACACCAAGTACTGTTTCCATCATCCATTTCCACTCTTTGCCATGTGGCGCTGCGCGCCCAAAGTGTTTCCACACCAACAAATGAGCCAGTTCGTGCGGCACCACCTCATCAATAAAGGTTTGCTGGTTTTCCATTAACAACACCGGGTTGAGGCGGATTTCGTAGCTATCCATCCATGCGGTGCCCGCAGCAGTGCCTCGCTGCTGATATACCAGTTTCGGTTCCGGGTAGTTACGGCCTAAGTGCAGATTTGCCTGTTGAAGCTTTTCCCGTAGGCAACGCATAACGGCTTGTTGGATGGCGATGGGGAGTCTTGGGGATTTCATAGCGGCAAAGAATAGTGCGAGGTGGTGCAGGGTGCAAGCCCTTCTCCCGTTAAGGAGAAGGGCGGCTATTGCTTAGTTGTGAGCACCAATCTCACGTAACCGGCGACCTTTCATCAGGTTACGTTCGATGTGTTCCAGGGAAACGTGTTTAGTTTCCGGAACCAGCCACACAGTGAGAACAATAAAGAACAGGTTCAACGCGGCGTATACCCAGAAGGTATTCGCATTGCCCAGCGTGTTAAGCATGGTCAGGAACGTTGCACCGACAATCATGTTCGCAATCCAGTTGGTGGCGGTTGAGCAAGTGATACCAAAATCACGCCCTTTAAGCGGCTGGATTTCAGAACACAGTACCCAAATCAGCGGGCCGGCACTCATTGCAAAACCAACGATAAACATCAGCAGCATGGCGATAGCGAAGTATTGCGCGCCCTGGGAATGAATACCGATATGCAGCATGGTGCCAAGCACGCCCATACCCACTGCCATCACCATGAAGCCCAGCACCAGCGTGGGTTTACGGCCCCAGCGGTCAACCAGGCCGATGGCAATAAAGGTCGCCAGAACGTTAATCAGGCCGACGATTACCGTGCCCCACATTTGTTGCGTAGTGTTGGTGAAACCGGCGATTTCAAAGATTTTCGGTGCGTAATACATGATGACGTTCATACCGGTGAACTGTTGCATCACCTGAAGCAGAACACCCAGGAACACGGCACGACGGAAGTGGCTGTTTTCTTTAAACAATGACCAGCCGCTTTGTTTCACCTTCAGGCTTTCACGGATTTCTTCCAGTTCGCGTTTTGCTTCGGCACTGGTGTCACGTAAGCGCATCAGGACACGCTCAGCATCATGGAAGCGACGTTTTGCGGCGAACCAACGTGGGCTGTCTGGCAGGAAGAAGACGCCTACAAGCAAGATCAAAGCAGGAATGGTGATAACACCCAGCATCCAGCGCCATGAGCCGTTATAGCTGAAAGCTGTATCGGAAAGGTAAGCGCCAAGAATACCGATGGTAATCATCAACTGGTACATCGAGATCATGCTGCCACGGATTTTCTCAGGAGCAATTTCTGACAGGTAAAGCGGGGCGGTATAAGACGCAACACCGACTGCCAGGCCGAGCAAGACACGGGAGAGAATCAGAATTTCAGTGTTCGGTGCAAAAGCCGAGCACAGTGAACCTGCAACGAAAAGTACTGCGCCAATCATCAGGCTGTATTTACGCCCGATGCGGAAGGAGAGCCAACCACTGCCAACGGCACCGACAGCGGCACCAAACATCATCGAACTCACAACCCACTCTTGCTGGTGCGCAGTTATCTGGAAATCTTTAGCGATAAACGGTAACGCACCGGCAATCACACCGATATCGAGGCCAAATAACAAACCGGCCAGGGCTGCAAGAAAACAGACAAAAAAGGTCATGCTTTTGTTCGAGCGCCCTTGTTTTTTTATTTCAGGCATAGTGCTCTCCAGTTGAATAATTTGGGGGATATCTCGCTATTAAGGTTAGGTTAACGCGACGTAAAATTGTGTGATTCAACTCACGTTAGTGTAATCGGTTACACTAGTGTCAAGAACTGTATGTATAATTTATTTAATTAAAACAGTGAATTGAGTGTAGAAAATAAAACCAAAATTTTCCATGCAAGACTAATCTGAAATGTTTTGTAACTAGCGCAGCAACAAAATGTTGTCATGCAGAACTGTCTTAATTAATGCCTTGTTAACGACAATGTAACCGTTTCCACTGGTGTTGTTTGTTACGAGAGATTTTGCGGGAAGAGGGTTTAAGTACTGAAGGGGAGTGAAAAATGAAAAAGGCCAGCGAAGCGCTGGCCTTTAAAGTTTGATGGTGAATTGGCGAGGAGTTATTTCAGGCCAGCAGCATCACGCAGCAATTCTGCTTTGTCGGTTTTTTCCCAAGGGAAATGCTCACGACCAAAGTGACCGTATGCTGCGGTTTCTTTGTAGATTGGGTGCAGCAGATCCAGCATCTGAATCAGGCCGTACGGACGCAGGTCGAAGAACTCACGTACCAGCAGGGTCAATTGCTCGGTAGAGATTTTCTCAGTACCGAAGGTTTCAACCATGATGGAAGTTGGCTCAGCAACGCCGATTGCGTAAGAAACCTGGATTTCACAGCGGTCAGCAAGGCCAGCAGCAACGATGTTTTTCGCCACATAACGTGCCGCATACGCTGCAGAACGGTCCACTTTAGATGGATCTTTACCAGAGAATGCACCGCCGCCGTGACGAGCCATGCCGCCGTAGGTATCAACGATAATTTTACGACCGGTCAGACCGCAGTCACCCATTGGGCCACCGATAACAAAACGGCCTGTTGGGTTGATGTGGTATTTAGTGGAAGCATTCAACCATTCTGCTGGCAGAACTGGCTTGATGATCTCTTCCATCACAGCTTCTTGCAGCGTTTTAAGCGCAACATCTTCTGAATGCTGAGTAGACAACACAACCGCATCGATGCCAACGATTTTACCGTCGTCATACTGGAAGGTGATCTGGCTTTTTGCATCCGGACGCAACCATGGCAGTGAGCCATTCTTACGAACTTCAGCCTGGCGTTGAACCAGACGGTGTGCGTAAGTGATTGGCGCTGGCATCAGCACGTCGGTTTCGTTGGTCGCATAACCAAACATCAGGCCCTGGTCGCCTGCACCTTGCTCCAGCGGGTCAGTACGGTCAACGCCCTGATTGATATCCGGGGACTGCTTACCGATAGCGCTCAGCACTGCGCAAGAGTTGGCATCAAAGCCCATATCAGAATGCACGTAGCCGATTTCACGAATCGTTTGACGAGTGATCTCTTCGATATCAACCCAGGCGCTGGTGGTGATTTCACCGCCAACCAGAACCATGCCGGTTTTCACGTAAGTTTCGCAAGCTACGCGCGCTTTTGGATCCTGTTCCAGGATCGCATCAAGCACCGCATCGGAGATTTGGTCAGCGATTTTATCGGGATGCCCTTCTGATACAGACTCGGACGTAAAGAGGTGTTTGGCCATGTTTTATTCACCCTAAGAGAATTAGGTTAGTGCAGACTGCTGTTTATCGGCGCTCGAACCAGTGCGATGTACTGGTAACTTGAGTTTTCACCACAGGTTTCATTTCAGGCAGTCTAACAGTTAATCGGTATAGATGGATTAACATCTGGACGTCTATTCTAGGTTATCCATTAATCAGATTACCAGTGATTTTTACGCCTGCAAGTCTGCGCAAATAATCTCGGGTGGCAAATTTTACTGACAGTGCCGCAATCCAGGGATTTTTACTTTGCAATTTGCGTCTGTTATCGGTATAAAGCGGCGCGCGCGGCTCATTCAACAAGCACACAGTTTTTGTGTTGCCCACTTCCAGCCGGGTTGAGCAAATTTCTGAGCTTTGGCTTGTCGCATACCCAAACCGTATGCGTGGAGGTGATACGATTGAAAAACCGCTTTAATTCGCAAACTCTGGCGACCGTCCAGGTCGTGCATATGCTCCTCGCATCCAGCAATTCTTTGCTACAGCTGCATTCCTTCCGATGTTATTCCCATCTTGGCGCATCGATGGATTCTCGGGCCGGTTTTTAAACCCTCGAAATTCAGAACTTGGGCTCTCTTGTCATCGATAAGAGTATTCTCGTGGTTTCGCCGCTCCGCGCAACGGAGTTCGGTTACGTGTTTTACTATGATATGAAAAAGAAACCGGTCGCACAGTTAGTCTGTCAGCGTCTTATGCTGCTTTTACGCGCTGTTAATGGGTTGTTATTGCGGGATACCCCTGCGATAGTAGTCAACTGTTTTGCACATTCGTTTAAATTTGAGGTTCGCCATGTCTGACAAAATCTCTTCTGTTTCGGGTTCGTCAGTGGGCGAGCAGGATGTACACCGCTCCATGCAGGAGGTTGCCATGAGTTCCCAGGAAGCCAGCAAGATGCTGCGTACTTACAACATTGCCTGGTGGGGCAATAACTATTACGACGTCAACGAACTCGGCCACATTACCGTTTGCCCGGACCCGGATGTCCCGGAAGCGCGTGTTGATCTCGCTGAACTCGTAAAAGCCCGTGAAGCACAGGGGCAGCGTTTACCTGCACTGTTCTGCTTCCCGCAGATTTTGCAGCACCGCCTGCGTTCTATAAATGCAGCGTTCAAACGTGCTCGTGAATCCTATGGCTACAACGGCGACTATTTCCTCGTTTATCCAATCAAAGTGAACCAGCACCGTCGCGTAATTGAATCACTGATTCATTCCGGTGAACCTCTGGGCCTGGAAGCGGGTTCTAAAGCGGAACTGATGGCGGTTCTGGCCCATGCCGGTATGACGCGTTCAGTTATTGTGTGTAACGGCTATAAAGACCGTGAATACATCCGCCTGGCGTTGATCGGCGAGAAGATGGGCCACAAGGTTTATCTGGTCATCGAGAAGATGTCAGAAATCCGCATCGTACTGGAAGAAGCAGAGCGCCTGAATGTAGTGCCACGTCTTGGCGTGCGTGCGCGTCTGGCGTCACAAGGCTCCGGCAAATGGCAGTCTTCTGGTGGTGAGAAATCCAAATTTGGCCTGGCAGCAACGCAGGTTCTGCAACTGGTTGAAATGTTGCGTGAAGCCGGACGTATCGACAGCCTGCAATTGCTGCACTTCCACCTCGGCTCGCAAATGGCAAACATTCGCGATATCGCCACTGGCGTGCGTGAATCTGCCCGTTTCTACGTTGAACTGCACAAGATGGGCGTCAACATCGAATGCTTCGATGTCGGCGGCGGTCTGGGCGTGGACTATGAAGGCACGCGTTCTCAGTCCGATTGTTCGGTCAACTATGGCCTGAACGAATATGCGAACAACATCATTTGGGCGATTGGCGACGCGTGTGAAGAAAACGGCCTGCCGCACCCAACGGTTATCACCGAATCTGGCCGTGCTGTGACCGCGCACCACACCGTTCTGGTGTCTAACATCATCGGTGTTGAGCGTAACGAATACACCACGCCAACGGCTCCGGCTGCAGATGCGTCCCGTGCGCTGCAAAGCATGTGGGAAACCTGGGGCGAAATGCATGAGCCGAACAACCGTCGCTCGCTGCGTGAATGGCTGCACGATAGCCAGAATGATCTGCATGATATCCATACTGGTTACTCAGCGGGGAGTTTCTCCTTGCAAGAACGTGCCTGGGCGGAGCAGCTTTATCTGAGCATGTGCCATGAAATTCAGCGTCTGCTCGACCCAAGTAACCGTGCGCACCGCCCAATCATCGATGAACTGCAAGAGCGTATGGCGGATAAGATTTACGTCAACTTCTCGCTGTTCCAGTCGATGCCGGATGCGTGGGGCATCGACCAGCTGTTCCCGGTGTTACCGCTTGAAGGGCTGAACCAGGTTCCTGAGCGCCGCGCGGTACTGCTGGATATCACTTGTGACTCAGACGGTGCTATCGATCACTACATCGACGGTGACGGTATTGCGACGACCATGCCGATGCCAGAATACGATGCAGAAAATCCACCGCTGTTGGGCTTCTTCATGGTTGGCGCATACCAGGAAATTCTGGGCAACATGCACAACCTGTTTGGCGATACCGAAGCGGTTGACGTGTTTGTCTTCCCTGACGGCAGCGTAGAAGTGGAGCTTTCTGATGAAGGCGATACCGTTGCTGACATGCTGGAATATGTTCAGCTTGATCCGAAAACTTTGCTGAAGCATTTCCGCGATCAGGTTAAACAGACCGATCTGGATGCGGCATTACAGCAGCAGTTCCTCGAAGAGTTTGAGGCTGGGTTGTATGGCTATACTTACTTAGAAGACGAGTAAATTACTCGGCGTACTTCGAGTCGCAGGGGTGTTGGCTGCACTCACTTACCGCCTACCTGCAACGCGAATTACTAGAGTAATGAGTATACAAATAAGGCTACATTCGGCGATAATCCGCGCCAACAAGCAGTCTGAATGAATACAGTCCCTTCCTCGTCGGGTTTAACGACGCGGAGGGGACTTTTTTTTGCTAATCATTACCATCATCGTGAGGTCAAACCATGAGCACCTTAGGCCATCAGTACGACAATTCCCTGGTATCCAATGCCTTCGGTTTTTTACGTTTTCCGCTGAACTTTATGCCATACGACAGCGATGCTGATTGGGTTATCACTGGCGTTCCTTTTGATGCGGCAACGTCTGGCCGTGCAGGTGGACGCCATGGCCCTGCGGCAATCCGTCAGGTGTCTACCAACCTGGCATGGGAAGGTAACCGCTTCCCGTGGAATTTCGACGTGCGCGAGCGCTTGAATGTTGTGGACTGTGGCGACCTGGTTTACGCCTTCGGTGATGCGCGTGACATGAGCGAACGTCTGCAAGCTCACGCAGAAAAACTGCTGGCTGCCGGCAAGCGAATGCTCTCTTTCGGTGGTGACCACTTTGTGACTTTGCCGCTATTGCGTGCCCACGCGAAGCACTTCGGTAAAATGGCGCTGGTACATTTCGATGCGCACACCGATACCTATGCGAATGGTTGCGAGTTCGACCACGGCACCATGTTCTACACCGCACCTAAAGAAGGTTTGATCGACCCGAACCACTCTGTGCAAATTGGTATTCGTACTGAGTTCGATAAAGACAACGGTTTCACCGTGCTGGATGCCGGCCAGGTTAACGACCGCACTGTTGACGACGTGCTGGCTCAGGTTAAGCAGATTGTTGGCGATATGCCGGTTTATCTGACCTTTGATATCGACTGTATCGACCCGGCTTTCGCACCAGGTACTGGTACTCCGGTTATCGGTGGTTTGACGACTGACCGCGCGCTGAAACTGGTCCGTGGTTTGAAAGACCTGAACATCGTGGGTATGGACGTTGTGGAAGTGTCTCCGGCTTACGATCAGTCCGAAATCACCGCACTGGCTGGCGCAACGTTGGCGTTAGAAATGTTGTATATCCAGGCTGCCAAGAAAGGCGAGTAATCAGGCTATTTTACTTGCCATTTTGAACCCGGGCAGTGCTCGCCATCCTCACGTACTGAGTGTACGCTCCGGTGGCTGCGCGCGGTCCGGGTTCAAACTGTCTGCGACAATAACGCCTGAAGTGCTTATTAGTTGACTGAAATTACTTCAAACCATCCGCCGCCATACGGTCGCGAATATGTTGCGCACGTTCGGCTGAAGCGGGGTGGTCATCAAGCATTGAGCTTTGGCGGCCTTCTTCTGCTTTCGCTAACTTCTCAAAACTGGTTGCCAGGCCAATTGGGTTGATTCCACGTTTCCTCAACAAATCATACGAGTAGTCATCAGCTTCAGACTCCTGGCGCTGGGAGAACTGCGCATTCACGAGCTTCTCACCCAAATCACCCAGTTGTGACTGCGATAAACTACCAATCACACCGCCCGCTGATGCTGCTGCTACGCGTGCTGCGTTAGTACCCAACGCAACCTGCATCCCTTTCTTCACATGGCCGAGCGCGACGTGACCCATTTCGTGGCCGATAACTGCTTCGACTTCGTTATCGTTCATCATGTCCATCAGTCCGCTGTATACGCGGATACAGCCGTTAGCCATCGCAAAGGCGTTCACATCTTTGGTGACGTACACCTTGTAGTTCACCGGCATGCCGTTGATGTTGTCGCCCAGGGCTGAGGAAATTTTGCTGAGACGTTTAGCATATTCGCTGCTGGCTGGTGCGATGCTGGCTTTGCTGTCGAGCTCCGCACAAGATTTGTCACTCAACTCTTTCACCTGCGCATCACTTAATGTGTACGCCTGAAATGCTTCCGCACCGGAAGCGAGCAGACCGTTAGAGTCCATGTTCTGGCAGCCGCTCAGTAGGGCAGCAACGCTCAGGCTTAATAAAATTGGGCGCAATTTCATGCCAATATCCTTAATTAGTGATAACTGCTCAGAGGTGATTTAGCCACAAACCATTGGCTAGTCGCTTCAGTATAAAGAAGTTAGCCAAACTCGCGCAGCAACTTGCGCAACATGCGAGCAGGTTCCAGAGATTTCTTAACCAGACAAAAGGATGCTCCATGTACATGGCACATCGCTTGCGGTACATTGATGGCAATTTTTTGGGCGTAGCCCATAACGCATAGTAGTCAAGGCCTGACCTTCAACCATCCGATCTGGAGTCAAAATGTCCTCTCGTAAAGAGCTTGCCAATGCTATTCGTGCACTCAGCATGGACGCAGTACAAAAAGCCAAATCCGGTCACCCGGGCGCCCCTATGGGTATGGCCGACATTGCCGAAGTCCTGTGGCGCGATTTCCTGAACCATAACCCGCAGAACCCTGCATGGGCTGACCGTGACCGCTTCGTGCTGTCTAACGGCCACGGCTCAATGCTGATCTATAGCTTGCTGCACCTCACAGGTTATGACCTGCCGATTGAAGAACTGAAAAACTTCCGTCAGCTGCATTCCAAAACTCCGGGTCACCCGGAAGTGGGCTACACCGCTGGTGTTGAAACCACAACTGGCCCGCTGGGCCAGGGTGTTGCGAACGCAGTGGGTATGGCAATTGCTGAACGCACCATGGCAGCACAGTTCAACCGTCCAGGTCACGACATCGTTGACCACTTCACCTACACCTTTATGGGTGATGGCTGCATGATGGAAGGTATCTCCCATGAAGTTTGCTCTCTGGCGGGTACGCTGGGTCTGGGTAAACTGGTTGCCTTCTATGATGACAACGGTATCTCTATCGACGGCCACGTTGAAGGCTGGTTCACCGACGATACCGCAAAACGCTTTGAAGCTTACGGCTGGCATGTAGTGCGCGGCGTTGACGGTCACGATGCAGACGCAATCAAACGCGCTGTTGAAGAAGCTAAAGCGGTTACTGACAAACCTTCATTGCTGATGTGCAAAACCATCATCGGTTTCGGTTCGCCAAACAAAGCCGGTACGCACGATTCCCACGGCGCACCTTTGGGTGACGCG
The DNA here is from genome assembly GCF_021283185.1 of Buttiauxella cochleicola. Lineage (NCBI taxonomy): Bacteria > Pseudomonadati > Pseudomonadota > Gammaproteobacteria > Enterobacterales > Enterobacteriaceae > Buttiauxella > Buttiauxella cochleicola. The sequence continues at coordinate 72,185 of NZ_JAJSOS010000003.1, read as the reverse complement.
GAAATCGCACTGACCCGCGAAGCGCTGGGCTGGAAACATGCGCCATTCGAAATCCCTTCTGAGATCTATGCTCAGTGGGATGCAAAAGAAGCAGGCCAGGCGAAAGAAGCAGCATGGAACGAGAAGTTCGCCGCATATGCTAAAGCCTTCCCGCAAGAAGCTGCTGAATTTACCCGTCGTATGAAAGGCGACATGCCTGCTGATTTCGCAGCTAAAGCGCAGGAGTTCATCAAGAACCTGCAGGCTAACCCAGCAAAAATCGCCAGCCGTAAAGCGTCTCAGAACACCATCGAAGCATTCGGCCACCTGCTGCCTGAATTCCTCGGCGGCTCCGCTGACCTCGCGCCTTCTAACCTGACTATCTGGTCTGGCTCTAAAGCAATCAATGAAGATCTGGCCGGTAACTACATCCATTATGGTGTACGTGAATTCGGTATGACGGCGATTGCGAACGGTATCGCGCTGCACGGTGGTTTCCTGCCGTACACCTCTACCTTCCTGATGTTTGTTGAATATGCACGCAACGCGGTGCGTATGGCAGCTCTGATGAAGCAACGCCAGGTGATGGTCTACACCCATGACTCAATCGGTCTGGGCGAAGATGGCCCAACTCACCAGCCTGTAGAGCAGCTTGCTGCCCTGCGCGTGACGCCAAACATGAGCACATGGCGCCCATGTGACCAGGTTGAATCTGCGGTGGCGTGGAAATACGCTGTAGAACGTCACGACGGCCCGACCGCGCTGATCTTCTCCCGCCAGAACCTGGCACAGCAGGATCGTACTGAACAGCAACTGGCGGATATCGCTCGTGGCGCATACGTTCTGAAAGATTGTGCAGGCACGCCTGAGCTGATTCTGATTGCAACCGGTTCTGAAGTTGAACTGGCTGTTGCAGCCTGGGATCAACTGACTGCTGAAGGCATCAAGGCGCGCGTGGTTTCTATGCCGTCTACCGATGCGTTCGACAAACAGGATCCAGCGTACCGTGAAGCCGTGCTGCCGAAAGCAGTTGCTGCGCGTGTTGCTATCGAAGCCAGCATCGCTGACTACTGGTACAAATACGTTGGCCTGAACGGCGCTGTTGTGGGCATGACCACCTTTGGTGAGTCAGCACCTGCTGAGCTTCTGTTTGAAGAGTTTGGTTTCACCGTTGCAAACGTAGTGAAACAGGCTAAAGCCGTTCTGTAAAACGTCATACATGAAAGGCCAGCAAGATAGATTGCTGGCCTTTTTTTTATCTGTTGTTGATAACGCAATTGAAAATCATTATCATTCACATTCGTAAATAAATGTGAATCTAAGTAAATGAATCGACATACTTTGTACGGATACCAAAAATCGGGCTTCATTGCTTTAACCATCGCACTATTGATGAACTCACTGAGCGCGAGCGCTAAACCACTCCCTGAAAAGGATTTTCTTACCGTCCCTATGGGAAATGGCGTGTATGAGTTGGCATATGACGCCTCTCAAAACGTTCTGTTCGCCGCCTCTGCCCCTTCGTTTGATAAAGATAAAACTGATGGTCTTGTCTATAAACTGAACCCAGAGACGCTGAAGACAACGGGAAAAATCACTACTGAGCGACGCGCATTTGCCACTGTGCTGGATGAAGAAAACCATATTTTGTATATCGGTAACACCCTTGAAGGGTCCGTCACTCTTATCGATACACGCACTGATAAAGAGATTAAAACGGTTCAACTGAGTGATATCAGCAATCCCAAAGAAATCGTTCACACCCGTGAAATGGCGCTCGATAAAAAACACCAGCGCTTATATGTCTCCGGCGTTGCTCAGCAAGGTATTATTTGGGTTATCGACACGCAAAAACAACAGCATATTGCGACCATTGAAAATATGGGTGAATATCCAACCGGGCTGACTGTCGATGAAGATAAAGGGCGAGTTTATGCTGTAAACGGCAGTGGGGAATTTATTACGCTTGATGCCAGCGATAATAAAATTATTTCACGTGTTAAAGTTGACCCCCAGAAAAAACACTTCTTCTTAAATATCGCGCTGGATAATAAAAAAGAGCGTGCATTTATTACCGATCCCGATTTACCGGATGTGTTGGTGGTTTCACTAAAAGACGGGAAAATCATTGATCGTATTAAGGTGATTAACTCTCTGGCAGTGATGTACAACAGTGGCCGCAACGAAGTTTATATCACTCACCGTAATGCACAGCTGATAAGCGTTGTCGACGGCGACACTTACAAAGTAAAAGCTAGCATTACGACGTCGGCCTTGCCTAATAGCCTTGCGCTTTCAGCAGATGGCCACACTCTTTACGCCAGCGTGAAACAGGGCGAAAAAGAGATGGGCAAAAAACCGGATTACATTATTAAAGTCAATCTCGACAAAATCTAATCCACTTTTAATTAAAAGAACAATAAAGCCCTGTGGTGAAAATTCACAGGGCCGGCAGGCTTTTTTCAATATCTCAGGTAATTAAAAAATGGGAAATAATAAGCGGTTGGTGTTGGCACGCACAGTGGCAGGAATAGCGGTGCTGGCTGGAGGCTCAATGCTTACAGTGTTAGCCGAGGGAAATAACGCTTCTCTTAACGAAAATGAAGATCAAATGGTGGTGACTGCGTCGGGTTTTTCTCAGCAGAAAAAAGATGCCCCAGCCACCATTTCCGTTATTGACCGAAAACAGCTCGATGAAAAACCAAACAGAAATGTTGCCGAAGCTATTCAGGATTTACCAGGCGTTAATATCGGTAGTGGTTCGAGTGATATGGCGACCGGCAGTATTATGATGCGGGGTATGGACTCAAGCTATACCGCGTTTATGGTCAACAGCGTCAAACAAAATACCGGTGAGTCGCGCCCTTATGGGCAAGATATTGGTGCTGAAGTTAATTTCCTGCCACCGATGGAAGCTATCGAACGAATTGAAGTGATTCGTGGGCCCATGTCATCGTTGTATGGCTCCGATGCGATCGGTGGTGTGGTTAACGTTATCACCAAAAAACCTTACGGCGTGCAGGACTGGACCGGAGCATTGGCGGCCAATACTTTCCTTCAGGAAGACAGTTCATTCGGTAATACCAACCAGATGAATTTGTTCGCCATGGGGCCTATTGTGCCCGACGTGCTGGGTATTAGCGTCGCCGCCGACTGGCTTAATCGTCGCGACGACGAGCGCAATAATTACTTCAGCAAGAACGATCGTAAATCAATTGATATGACCGTAGGCCTTGCGGCCAATGAAACAAACTTATTTGATCTGAACGTTGTCTCCGGCGAGCAAAAGAAAAACCGCGATAATGCACCGTGGATGTGGAAGTTTGATCGTGATGCGGTGACGCTAAGCCATAGTGGTTGGTACGCTGAAGGCACTATCGCGACAAAAAACTACATCAACTACGAGAAAGGGCGCTCAAAATACAGCCTGGATGGCGATGCTCCACAGTACATTGAGACCGAAAACTACGTTGCCAACAGCCAGACGACTTTCACATTCGATAATCACAAACTCACCGTTGGGGCTAACTTCACGCGTGAAGAACTTAACGACCAGTTCGCTGTTTCCAGTAAAGAAGCGCCTGGCGTTGAACCGGTGACCAAAATCAGTCGCAATGGTTGGGCGCTGTTCGCTGAAGATGGTTGGCAAATTGGCGACTTTACGCTGACCACATCCGCACGTATGGATCGCGACAACTATTTCGGTACACACATCACGCCAAAACTTTATGGCAACTGGGCGATTACGGATGCCTGGGCTCTGAAAGGCGGTGTATCCGCAGGCTATAAAAAACCTGAGCTGCGCGAAACCTCCGCTGATTTTGTTACGCCACGTGGCTCATTACCGCCGTACCCGTATTTGACCGTAGGTAACGATGACCTGAAACCAGAGAAAAGCGTCAACTCCGAACTCGGCCTGTACTGGGCAGGAGAGAGGCTGGCGTTAGACGGCACGGTTTTCTATACCCAATTCAAAGATAAAATCTCCGAAGAGACGATTTGCGAAACGACGGCGACTAACCAGTGCCAGATGAACGGCTATAAAGCAGACTCCATCAGCAAATACTTTAACGTCGGCAAAGCCGATGTCTATGGTGTTGAGCTTAATGCGGACTGGCAGATGACTGAAACGGTAAAAGCTAACGCAAACTACACCTATAACCACAGCGAGCAGAAAACAGGCGTAAATAAAGGCTACGCGTTGAATGACTACCCGAGCCATATGGCAAACGTGTCGCTGACCTGGTCGGCTACCGAAGCGTTGGATTTGTGGAGCAAAGCGAATTATCGCAGCAGCAACCGCGATACTGGCGATCATATTGACTACGAAGCCTGGACGATGGTTGATCTCGGCGCGCGTTATCAGTTGAACAAGCACACGCAGTTGATGGCAGGGATTTACAACATGTTTGATGCCGATCCACAACGCATCACCCAATGGGGTGATTACGGGCTGGTCGAAGGGCGTCGCTATAACTTGGGTGCTCGAATCGAATTTTAATTGAGTGCATATATTCAGTGCATAAAGGACAAACGCTGCTCGGTGGTGGCGTTTGTCCTTCATCTTTTAATCCGATCATGCTCTAAAGCCTGTGAGTATGAGTGGTTGCTTGTTTACGCTGGCTACTATTCGTCCTTAGCCTTTAATTCGTTGCAGTTATTCCATCGAAAATGTGACCTGTGTCAGAAGATTAGTTGCCTGTCCTGGGGTAACGTTCCATTTATTCCCTGTTTCGCTTACCATAGCTGAAGCGTTTCAGTCGACTAAATGTTCGACAATTAAGCAAACAAATGCAGTTTCAATAGTGCGAGGATTCCCCTCAGACGATTGCTGGATTACTCTGTCAGCCACTTAGTCTCAGGGATTCTGGCAGGAGAGATATGACCGTACGCATAGCAATTAATGGCTTCGGTCGCATTGGGCGCAACGTGGTACGTGCTTTGTACGAATCCGGTCGCCGTGCGGAAATTACCGTCGTAGCAATCAATGAACTGGCTGATGCTGCGGGTATGGCGCATCTGTTGAAGTATGACACCAGCCATGGCCGCTTCGCCTGGGACGTCCGTCAGGAGCGCGACCAGTTATGGGTAGGCGACGACGCCATCCGTATTTTGCACGAACCGGAAATTGCTAATTTGCCGTGGCGTGAACTGGGCGTTGATGTGGTGCTCGATTGTACCGGTGTGTTTGGCTCCCGTGCAGACGGTGAAGCTCATCTGGCAGCCGGTGCTAAAAAAGTCCTCTTCTCTCATCCAGGCGGTAACGATCTCGACGCCACCGTTGTTTACGGTGTGAATCATGAAAGTGTGGTTGCTGAGCATCGCATTGTTTCAAATGCCTCTTGCACCACAAACTGCATCATTCCAATAATCAAACTCCTTGATGATGCTTACGGTATTGAGTGGGGCACAGTCACCACCATTCATTCGGCCATGCATGATCAACAAGTTATTGACGCCTATCATCCAGACTTGCGCCGCACCCGTGCTGCCAGCCAGTCTATTATTCCAGTTGATACGCGTCTTGCTGCTGGTATCGCACGTATTTTCCCGAAATTTAACGATCGTTTTGAAGCGATCGCGGTGCGAGTTCCTACCATCAACGTCACGGCGATAGATTTAAGCGTGACGGTGAAAAATGCAGTTAAAGCCAATGAAGTCAACAAGTTGCTGCAAAAAGCAGCACGAGATTCATTTCATGGTATAGTTGACTATACGGAATTACCGTTGGTCTCGACTGATTTTAACCATGATCCGCATAGTGCCATTATTGATGGCACACAAACCCGGGTCAGTGGGCAACATCTGATTAAAACTCTAGTCTGGTGTGATAATGAATGGGGCTTTGCTAACCGAATGCTCGACACGACGTTAGTCATGGCCGCAAGTGGTTTCAGGTAGAGCGCATATGCGTTCGCAAAACTTTAAGAATCAACGAGAGGATTCACCATGTCTGTAATTAAGATGACCGATCTGGATCTGGCTGGTAAGCGCGTTCTGATCCGTGCAGATTTGAACGTACCAGTTAAAGAAGGGAAAGTGACATCTGACGCACGTATCCGTGCATCACTGCCAACTATCGAACTGGCCCTGAAGCAAGGCGCTAAAGTGATGGTAACTTCTCACCTGGGTCGTCCGACTGAAGGCGAGTACAACGAAGAATTCTCTCTGCTGCCGGTTGTTAACTACCTGAAAGACAAATTGTCTTCCCCGGTTCGTTTGGCTAAAGATTACCTCGACGGCGTTGAAGTTGCTGAAGGTGAGCTGGTTGTTCTGGAAAACGTTCGCTTCAACAAAGGCGAAAAGAAAGACGACGAAACTCTGTCTAAAAAATACGCTGCACTGTGTGACGTATTCGTAATGGACGCTTTCGGTACTGCTCACCGTGCACAGGCTTCTACTCACGGCGTTGGCAAATTTGCAGACATCGCTTGTGCAGGCCCGCTGCTGGCTGAAGAGCTGAGCGCACTGGGTAAAGCACTGAAAGAACCAGCTCGTCCAATGGTTGCTATCGTTGGCGGTTCTAAAGTTTCTACCAAACTGACTGTTCTTGATTCCCTGTCCAAAATCGCTGACCAGCTGATTGTTGGTGGTGGCATCGCGAACACCTTCGTTGCTGCTCAAGGCCACAATGTAGGTAAATCTCTGTACGAAGCAGACCTGGTTGACGAAGCTAAACGCCTGCTGACTATCTGTGATATCCCAGTACCTGCAGACGTTCGCGTTGCAACTGAGTTCTCTGAGACTGCTACTGCAACTCTGAAATCTGTAAACGACGTGAAATCTGACGAGCAGATCCTGGATATCGGTGATGCATCTGCGCAGCAACTGGCTGAAATCCTGAAGAATGCAAAAACCATTCTGTGGAACGGCCCGGTTGGCGTGTTCGAATTCCCGAACTTCCGTAAAGGGACTGAAATCGTTGCTAATGCAATCGCAGATAGCGAAGCATTCTCTATCGCAGGCGGCGGCGACACTCTGGCAGCAATCGACCTGTTCGGTATTGCTGACAAGATCTCCTACATCTCCACTGGTGGCGGCGCATTCCTCGAATTCGTGGAAGGCAAAGTCCTGCCAGCAGTAGCGATGCTCGAAGAGCGCGCTAAGAAGTAATGATTCCGGGCAGGTTTAACCTGCCCGTTGATTTTATGCCACTGTAAAGTATGCGGCGGCACAAACGTTTTTTCTAAATGCGACGATACAGGACGACAAACATGTCTAAGATTTTTGATTTCGTAAAACCAGGTGTTATCACCGGTGATGACGTACAGAAAGTTTTCCAGGTAGCAAAAGAGAACAACTTTGCTCTGCCAGCAGTTAACTGCGTAGGCACCGACTCTATCAACGCCGTTCTGGAAACTGCTGCGAAAGTTAAAGCTCCAGTTATCGTTCAGTTCTCTAACGGTGGTGCTGCATTCATCGCTGGTAAAGGCGTGAAAACTGACGTTCCTCAGGGCGCTGCAATCCTGGGTGCTATCTCTGGCGCACATCACGTACACCAGATGGCTGAACATTACGGCGTGCCAGTAATCCTGCACACTGACCACTGCGCTAAGAAATTGCTGCCGTGGATCGATGGCCTGTTAGACGCGGGTGAAAAACACTTTGCAGCAACTGGCAAACCACTGTTCTCTTCTCACATGATCGACCTGTCTGAAGAGTCTCTGGAAGAAAACATCGCGATCAGCTCTAAATACCTGGAGCGTATGTCTAAAATGGGCATGACTCTGGAAATTGAACTGGGTTGCACCGGCGGCGAAGAAGATGGCGTAGATAACAGCCATATGGACGCTTCTGCTCTGTACACTCAGCCAGAAGACGTTGATTACGCTTATACCGAACTGAGCAAAATCAGCCCACGTTTCACCATCGCTGCTTCTTTCGGTAACGTGCACGGTGTTTACAAACCAGGTAACGTGGTTCTGACCCCGACTATCCTGCGCGATTCTCAGGATTATGTTTCTAAGAAACACAACCTGCCGCACAACTCCCTGAACTTCGTATTCCACGGCGGTTCCGGTTCTACTGCTCAAGAAATCAAAGATTCCGTGAGCTACGGTGTTATCAAAATGAACATCGATACCGATACCCAGTGGGCAACTTGGGAAGGTATCCTGAGCTACTACAAAGCTAACGAAGCGTATCTGCAAGGTCAGTTGGGCAACCCGAAAGGCGAAGACCAGCCGAACAAGAAATACTACGATCCGCGCGTATGGCTGCGTTCTGCACAGACTTCTATGATCACCCGTCTGGAGCAAGCTTTCAAAGAACTGAACGCAGTAGACGTTCTGTAATTTGAAGCGCTAAACGCTTGAATCTGGCCCGCCTCGTGCGGGCTTTTTTGTACCCTAAAGAAAATTTTATTTTCAGCCTTAGCTTAAATAACCAGCATTTTGATTTGAAATAAACTGATAATAGAAACACTATTTTCTGATGCGAGATCTTTCTGAGCGTTATTTATTTCAGCAACTTTATGAGATTATTTTATTTTTATTATAAGTAACTATAAAAGTGGGAGTTATTTGTACAGATACGATTTTATTATCACCATAACTTTATTTTATTACTCCAGCTAAGGTTGACCTTAGTCATGTAAAAGGCAAATGGTGAATGTTCAACGTGTTGATTTTAAAGAATTAAATACGTTTGTTTGCTTTGCGTACGATTAACGCTCTGGTAATTGTGAGTCACTGCACACTACAACTCATACATAATTCGATATGATCTGCTGCATGGAACGTTAATAGGCGCAGATTCACATGGACAATAATACCTTACCTAAGACACAACACCTGCTTGTTTTTCAGGAAGTGGTGAGGAGTGGATCATTTGGTTCTGCGGCCAAGCAATTGAGCCTGACCCAACCTGCCGTCAGTAAAATTATAAGTGAGATGGAAAGCTATTTCGGCCTAGAGCTTATTATTAGAAAAAATACCGGCGTTAAATTAACTGAAGCAGGGAAAGTATTGCTGACTCACGCAGAAACCATCACCCGTGAATTACGTAATATGTGTAGTGAAATGAATCGTATGGTAGGCAATAGCGTTGTGGATGTGTCGTTTGGCTACCCGTCGCTTATCGGTTTTACTTTTTTGCCTGGCATGATGAAAGAGTTTAAACAGCTTTTCCCACAGGCACAGGTTTCAATGTTCGAAGCCCAGCTTTCCTCTTTCTTGCCCGCTATCCGCGATGGTCGCCTGGACTTTGCGATTGGCTCATTGAGCGACGAAATGCTGCTTCAAGATTTGCACATTGAACCCTTGTTCGAGTCAGAATTTGTTTTGGTTGCCGACCGAACGCGGGTAGTGAAAGGGACAACCACGCTTAGCGCATTAAGCCATGAGCAATGGGTTTTGCCACAAACGGAAATGGGATATTACAGCGAGCTTTTGACAACACTGAAAAAGAACAATATTAAAAGCGAGAACATCGTAAAAACGGACTCAGTAGTCACAATTTATAATCTGGTACTCAATGCTGGTTTCCTCACTGTTATTCCACGCGATATGATTTCTCCATTTGGGTCAAATCAATTTATTAAAATTCCGGTTGAAGATAAATTACCTGTCGCACGTTATGCAGCCGTTTGGTCTAAAAATTATCGAATTAATAGATCTGCTGCCACATTAGTTGAGCTTGCCAAAAAACATTCATTGCGTAGCCAATTTCAATTTAATAAATTAACTGAAGTTGCTTAGCCTAATTCAATTAATTGATAAACATATAACTCATTCAAGGTGATTGATCTAATAATCCGTCACCTCCGGTATTGTTTTAGCTTTTTAATGTTGAGGTCAACATGCATATCGACTATGAACTTCCTGTTACTATTATTGATGTTCTTGAAGCGAAGAAAAGACTCGCTGGATATATATATAAAACAGGGATGCCCCGTTCTAATTATCTCAGCGAATGCTGCAAGGGCGAGATATTTTTGAAATTTGAAAATATGCAGCGTACAGGTTCATTTAAAATACGTGGTGCTTTTAATAAACTTAGCTCCTTAACTGAAGAAGAGAGAAAAAAAGGGGTAGTGGCTTGCTCTGCTGGCAACCACGCGCAAGGGGTTTCACTTTCCTGCGCTATTCTGGGAATCAATGGCAAGGTGGTGATGCCTAACGGTGCACCGAAATCTAAAGTGGCAGCAACTACCGATTACTCAGCACAGGTAGTGATGCACGGTGATAACTTCAACGACACCATCGCTAAGGTTAGCGAAATTGTTGAGATGGAAGGGCGTATCTTCATACCGCCGTACGATGATGAACATGTTATTGCCGGGCAAGGCACCATCGGCCTCGAGATTCTTGAAGATTTATATGATGTAGATAACGTTATCGTGCCGATTGGCGGTGGTGGATTAATCGCAGGTATTGCGTTGGCGATTAAATCAATCAACCCGACAATTAATATTATCGGTGTGCAGGCTGAAAATGTGCATGGTATGGCCGCATCGTTTTATAAAGGTGAGCTGATGGCACACCGTACTTCAGGGACATTAGCCGATGGTTGTGATGTTTCCCGTCCTGGCAGAATAACTTATGAAATCGTGAAGAAATTAGTTACCGATATTGTATTAGTCAGTGAAGATGAAATTCGCAACAGTATGGTGGCGCTAATCCAACGCAATAAAGTTGTTACTGAAGGCGCTGGCGCACTGGCCACTGCAGCTTTATTGAGTGGCAAGTTGGATCATTATATTAAAGGCCGTAAAACAGTAAGCATTATCTCCGGCGGAAACATCGATCTCTCGCGTGTTTCGCAAATCACAGGATCAGCAGATATTTGATATAGCCAACTAATTCGGGTTGCACTCAGGATAATAAATGTGTAACCCGAAATATAACGGATATTGAATTATTAAAGGAACTCTATTATGAGTAATACTGATGCAACCCTTATTGGCCAAAAAGCTGTATCGCAATGGCGCAAATCTGACACCACCTGGACATTAGGCTTATTTGGCACCGCAATCGGTGCCGGGGTTTTATTCTTCCCGATCCGTGCAGGCTACGGCGGTTTAATTCCAATATTGATCATGCTATTCCTGGCTTATCCCATTGCATTTTATTGCCACCGCGCATTAGCACGCCTGTGTCTGTCGGGCAGCAACCCTTCTGGAAATATTACCGAAACGGTAGAAGAGCATTTTGGTAAGACAGGTGGTGTGGTCATTACCTTCCTGTACTTCTTTGCCATTTGCCCGTTGCTGTGGATTTACGGCGTTACGATTACCAACACCTTTATGACTTTCTGGGAAAACCAGCTGCAACTCATGCCGCTAAACCGCGGTGTGGTGGCGCTGTTCCTGCTGCTGTTGATGGCTTTTGTTATCTATTTTGGCAAAGACCTGATGGTCAAAGTCATGAGCTATCTGGTGTTCCCGTTCATTGCCTGCCTAATCCTGATTTCCGTCTCGCTGATCCCTTACTGGAACTCTGCGGTTATCGATCAGGTGAGTCTCAGCGATATTTCGTTTACCGGCAGTGACGGCATTCTTGTGACCGTATGGCTCGGTATTTCCATCATGGTTTTCTCCTTTAACTTCTCACCGATTGTCTCTTCGTTTGTGGTTTCCAAACGCGAAGAGTATGAGAAGGACTTCGGCAGGCAGTACACCGAAGACAAATGCTCGAAAATTATCTCCCGTGCCAGCATGTTGATGGTGGCTGTTGTAATGTTCTTCGCCTTCAGCTGCTTATTCACGCTTTCACCGCAAAATATGGCCGAAGCAAAAGCGCAAAACATTCCGGTGCTTTCTTATCTGGCAAACCACTTCTCATCGATGTCAGGTTCGAAGTCTACCTTCGCCACTACGCTTGAGTATGGTGCGTCTATTATTGCCCTGGTCGCTATCTTCAAATCCTTCTTCGGCCACTATCTCGGCACACTCGAAGGGCTTAATGGTCTGGTTCTTAAGTTTGGCTTTAAGGGCGATAAAACCAAAGTCTCCGGGGGCAAACTCAATCTCATCAGTATGGTCTTTATTATGGGGTCGACCTGGGTTGTGGCTTATGCCAACCCGAACATCCTCGATTTGATTGAAGCTATGGGTGCGCCGATAATTGCCTCTCTTCTTTGCCTGCTGCCAATGTATGCCATTCGCAAAACCCCTGCGCTGGCGAAATATAAAGGCAGAACCGAAAACATTTTTGTCACAGTAATTGGTTTGCTGACCATTCTAAATATTGTCTACAAGCTTATCTAATTACTTACTCAGGACGAGTGGAATTTAAAAATGAATGAATACCCGGTAGTGTTGACGATTAACTGTGGTTCTTCTTCGGTTAAGTTTTCAGTGTTAGATGCAGAAACTTGCGACGTGCTTTTATCTGGAATTTGCGAAGGTATTAATACCGAGCGTGCATTTTTAACGGTAAATGATGGAGAGCCAGTTATTCTGGCTCACCAGAATTATGAAGAGGCACTTGCGGCAATATCTGCTGAACTTGAGAAACGTCATTTAATTGATAGTGTGGCCTTTGTTGGCCACCGTATTGCTCACGGTGGTTCTTTATTTAGCGAGTCGGTATTAATTACCGATGACGTTATAGAAAAAATTCGCCAGGTTTCAACTTTGGCACCGCTGCACAATTATGCCAATTTACACGGCGTGGAATCTGCACGGCTTCGTTTCCCTGGCATTCCTCAAGTCGCGGTATTCGATACTAGTTTCCATCAGACGCTAAAGCCCGAAGCTTATTTGTACGGCCTGCCATATCGTTACTTTGAAGAGTACGGTGTGCGCCGCTATGGGTTCCATGGCACTTCACATCGTTACGTTTCCCAGCAGGCGAGCGAACTACCCGGCCTGGAGTCAGCAAAATCGGGGTTGGTGATTGCTCACTTAGGAAATGGCGCTTCGGTTTGCGCGGTGCAGAATGGCGAAAGCGTTGATACGTCGATGGGCATGACGCCGCTCGAAGGGCTGATTATGGGCACGCGCTGCGGCGATGTGGATTTCGGCGCTATGGCCTGGCTTGCCCGCCAGACCGGGCAATCGCTGGATGACATGGAACAGGTCGCCAATAAAGAGTCCGGGTTATTAGGTCTTTCAGGTTTGTCATCTGATTTACGCACCCTGGAAAAAGCCTGGCACGAAGGCAATGAACAGGCGCAATTGGCGATTAAAACCTTTGTTCATCGAATCGCCCGAACCATTGGCGCGCATGCCGCGGCATTAGAAAGTTTTAATGGCGTTATTTTTACCGGTGGCATTGGTGAAAACTCCATTCTTATTCGCCGACTGGTTTCAGAACGGTTACGGGTATTTGGGATTGAACTGGATACTGAAAGAAATAACCAGCCTAACCGAATCGGACAACGAATTATTTCCAGCGATAGTTCAGCAATTATTTGCGCTGTTATTCCGACTAACGAAGAGAAAATGATTGCGCTTGATGCCCTGCAATTAGGTCAAGAAAGCCGCCTCGCAGAATATGCCTGAATTAATAATATGCTTTAAAGGAATGAAGTAATGAAAGTCGATATTAATATTACCAGCGATAATTATTCCCATGCCTGGCAGCAATTCTCGGGCGATGAATGGAAAAGAAGTATTAATGTGCGGGACTTTATCCAGCATAACTACACCCCGTATGAAGGCGATGAATCATTTTTAGCGGGAGCCACTCCTGCAACCACGGCGCTGTGGGAAAAGGTCATGGACGGTATTCGTATCGAAAATGCCACCCATGCCCCGGTGGATTTCGATACCAATATTGCCACCACGATTACCGCCCATGCACCGGGCTATATTCTCAAAGAGCGTGAAAAAATTGTTGGTTTGCAAACCGATAAACCGCTGAAGCGTGCCCTCCATCCGTATGGCGGCATCAATATGATCAAAAGCTCATTCGAAGCTTATGGTCGTGAAATGGATGCAGACTTCGAATACCAGTTCACCTCACTGCGTAAAACCCATAACCAGGGCGTATTTGACGTTTATTCACCGGATATCCTGCGTTGCCGTAAATCGGGAGTGTTGACCGGCTTACCGGACGGTTACGGGCGCGGACGTATCATCGGTGATTACCGCCGTGTGGCGCTTTACGGGATTGCGTATCTGGTACGCGAGCGTGAATTGCAGTTTGCCGATCTACAGGGCCAGCTTGAGCGCGGTGAAAACCTGGAGGCCGTGATACGCCTGCGCGAAGAGTTGTCTGAACACCGCCGCGCACTGTTACAAATCCAGGAGATGGCGGCGAACTATGGCTTTGATATTTCACGCCCTGCCAACAATGCACAAGAAGCGCTGCAATGGCTCTATTTTGCTTATCTGGCTGCGGTGAAATCGCAAAATGGTGGAGCGATGTCACTGGGCCGCACCACCACGTTTATCGATATTTATATTGAACGCGATCTGAAATCGGGATTGCTGACTGAGCTGCAGGCTCAAGAGCTGGTCGATCATTTCATTATGAAGATCCGTATGGTGCGCTTCTTGCGTACGCCAGAGTTCGACTCGCTGTTTTCCGGCGACCCAATCTGGGCGACAGAAGTCATCGGTGGAATGGGACTGGATGGGCGAACACTGGTTACCAAAAATGCCTATCGCTACCTGAACACGCTGTACACCATGGGGCCTGCGCCGGAGCCGAACCTGACGATTCTGTGGTCGGAAGCGCTGCCGAAACCATTCAAAGTGTATGCAGCTAAAGTTTCCATCGAAACGTCATCGCTACAATATGAAAACGACGACCTGATGCGTTGCGATTTCGAGAGTGACGACTACGCGATTGCCTGCTGCGTCAGCCCGATGGTTATCGGCAAACAGATGCAGTTTTTTGGTGCACGCGCCAACCTCGCCAAAACTTTGCTGTATTGCATCAACGGCGGGATGGACGAAAAACTGAAAATCCAGGTCGGCCCAAAAATGCCAATGTTGTTGGACGATGTTCTGGATTATGAAACGGTGATGAGCAGCCTCGACCACTTTATGGATTGGCTGGCGGCGCAATACATCACGGCGCTTAATCTCATCCACTATATGCATGATAAATACAGCTACGAAGCCTCGCTGATGGCGCTGCACGACCGGGATGTTTATCGCACAATGGCATGTGGTATTGCCGGGCTCTCGGTGGCGGTGGATTCGCTTTCCGCAATCAAATACGCGACGGTGAAACCGGTGCGCGATCAGAACGGGCTGGCGGTTGATTTCGTTATTGAAGGCGAGTACCCGCAATACGGCAATAATGACGATCGTGTTGATGTCATTGCCTGCGATCTGGTTGAGCGCTTTATGAAGAAGATCCAGGCGCTGCCAACTTATCGTAACGCGGTGCCGACTCAGTCGATCCTGACGATCACCTCGAACGTGGTGTATGGGCAAAAAACGGGTAACACGCCAGATGGTCGCCGTGCCGGAATGCCATTTGCACCAGGTGCGAACCCAATGCACGGGCGGGATCGGAAAGGTGCTGTGGCTTCATTAACGTCGGTCGCCAAACTGCCGTTCAGTTACGCCAAAGATGGTATCTCTTACACCTTCTCGATTGTTCCTGCGGCATTAGGGCGTGATGACGCCGTGCGCCAGTTAAACCTGGTAGGATTGCTGGATGGTTATTTCCATCACGATGTGCGAACTGAAGGCGGCCAGCATCTGAATGTAAACGTCATGAACAGGGAAATGCTGCTTGATGCCGTTGAGCATCCGGAAAACTACCCGACGCTGACCATCCGCGTTTCCGGCTATGCGGTGCGTTTTAATGCTCTGACGCGAGAACAGCAACAGGATGTGATTTCTCGCACCTTTACGCACTCGATCTGATACCTCGCTGCATTTATTCACTCTCCTGAACCCGCCTCGTGCGGGTTTTTTTCGGCCAAATTTGTGACTAACTTGGCACATTCGCTTGTTTTGTTTACCCTTTAAAGTCTCTGTTGTGCCTTTCAGGCGCAAATTTCAGTAATGACAAGGAACCGTGAATGGAAGATCTCAACGTAGTAGACAGTATTAATAATGCTGGAGGCTGGCTGGTACGCAACCAGGCGTTACTGCTGAGCTATGCGGTCAACATTGTGGCGGCGATTGCGATAATCATCGTCGGGATGATCGTGGCTCGCGTGGTTTCCAATACGATTAACCGTGTGATGTTGGCGCGTGGTATTGATGCGACGGTAGCTGATTTCCTTTCCGCTCTGGTGCGTTACGGCATCATCGCATTTACGTTAATTGCTGCGCTCGGGCGCGTTGGCGTGCAGACTGCTTCCGTTATCGCGGTACTCGGTGCCGCAGGTTTAGCCATTGGTCTGGCGTTACAAGGTTCGCTTTCTAACCTGGCGGCAGGCGTGTTGCTGGTGACTTTCCGTCCATTCCGCGCGGGTGAATATGTCGATCTCGGCGGTATCGCCGGAACCGTGCTGAACGTGCAGATTTTCTCCACCACTTTGCGCACTGTGGACGGCAAAATCGTTGTGGTGCCAAACGGCAAAATCATCGCCGGCAATATTATTAACTTCTCCCGCGAACCGGTGCGCCGCAACGAATTTATCATCGGCGTGGCGTACGATTCGGATATCGACCAGGTGAAGCAAATCCTGACAGATATCATCAACAGCGATGAGCGCGTGCTGAAAGACCGCGAAATCACCGTGCGTCTTAATGAGCTTGGGCCGTCAGCCATTAACTTTGTGGTGCGTGCCTGGAGCAACAGCGGTGACCTGCAAAACGTCTATTGGGATGTGCTGGAACGCGTTAAACGCGAGTTTGATGCACAGGGAATCAGCTTCCCTTATCCGCAAATGGATGTGAATTTCAAACGCGTGAAAGAGGCTGCGTAACAGTGATTTTCTGGGGCCAGTTCAGGCTGGCCCATTTTTCATTAGTAATACTTATAAACCATTAAAATTATCCATTTCCTCTAATAATTTTTCCCCATTACACTCCTCTTTAATTGCTGAACATTAAAGAGTGAATCATCGTGTTATCTTATTTTTTTCAAGGTCTTACATTGGGTGCTGCGTTAATCCTGCCGCTGGGACCACAAAATGCGTTTGTGATGAACCAGGGCATTCGCCGCCAGTATCATCTGATGATTGCCTCCCTCTGTGCAATTAGCGATGTACTGCTGATTTGCGGTGGGATATTTGGCGGTAGCGCGCTGCTGATGCAGTCGCCATGGCTGCTGGCTATCGTCACATGGGGCGGTGTGGCATTCCTCATTTGGTATGGCTGGGGCGCATTGCGTACCGCGATGAGTAGCAGCGTTGAGCTGGCGTCAGCTGAGGTTATGAAGCAAGGGCGCTGGAAAATTATTGCCACCGTGCTGGCGGTGACCTGGCTTAATCCGCATGTTTATCTGGACACTTTTGTTGTGCTGGGGAGTCTCGGCGGGCAACTGGCTGATGAACCGAAACGCTGGTTTGCATTAGGTACCGTGAGTGCGTCCATCCTGTGGTTTTACGGCCTGGCACTGCTGGCGGCATGGCTGGCACCGCGTCTGCGTACCGCGAAAGCTCAGCGCATTATTAATGGCGTGGTTGGCGTGGTGATGTGGGTTATTGCCTTACAACTGGCGGCAGATGGCATACGCCATATCACTACCCTGATAGGCTAATTAGCCTTTATCTGATAGACAACTGACTATTCCAGGCTAAGCTTGCTGCCAGACGTCCGTGTATTTTGCGGGCGTAATGACAGTGGAATGTAGCATGGAGGAATTACAGTGAAGTTTAAAACCCTGGCATTAGCCGCTTTAGTGGGATTAGGTTCGGTTCCGGCGTTGGCCGATGAGTTGCCAAATGGCCCACATGTCGTGACATCCGGCACCGCAAGCGTGGATGCTGTTCCTGACATTGCTAAGCTCGCAATCGAAGTCAATGTGTCAGCCAAAGATGCTGCATCAGCTAAAAAACAGGCTGACGATCGTGTTGCACAATACCTGACATTCTTGCAGCAAAGTGGCATCGAGAAGAAAGACATCAATGCTGCCAATCTTCGTACTCAGCCAGAATATGAATACCTGAAGGATGGTAAAACGCAGCTTAAAGGCTACATTGCCGTGCGTCAGGTGGATGTCACGCTGCGTAAACTCGACAAAATGAACGAGTTGCTTGATGGCGCATTAAAAGCAGGTCTTAACGAAATTCGTTCTGTTTCTCTGGGTGTTGCGAACCCGGAAGCATACAAAGACAAAGCGCGTAAAGCCGCTATCGACGATGCCGTTCGCCAGGCAAAACTGCTGGCCGAAGGCTTTAGCAGCAAGTTGGGCCCAGTTTATAGCGTGCGTTACCACGTCTCTAACTACCAGCCAGCACCGATGGTGCGGATGATGAAAGCTGACGCCGCTCCACCAGTATCGGCCCAGGATACCTACGATCAGCAAACTATTCAGTTTGATGATCAGGTTGATGTGGTATTTGAGCTGGAACGCGCTAAGAGCGAGCAGCCAGCACAATAAATGGTAGATGCCGTTTGCGCTTATCCACCCTACAAAACTGCAAAAATGTAGGTCGGATAAGCGTTAGCGTCACCCGACAAAACAAGAAGGCCGCTAAATATTAGCGGCCTTCTTCTATTCTGCGTCCTGTCGTAGAACTTTATGCCCGTACTCGAGAAGTGCATCGGTGACATTGCGCATCATGCGGCTTTCAGGCGCGAAGCGGTGCCAGTACAACATTCGACGCTGCATCAGGCCCGGCGTCAGGTCAATCAGCTCGCCGCTGTTAATCTCTCTTTCAATTTGCAGATGCGGAATCATGCAGCATGTGGTGCCCTGGCGCGCCAGCTGTACGAAGGCTTCCGACGAGTTAACGATATGGCACGGCACGCTGCCAGGTGACAAATCGAAGTTTTGCTGCAAGAACGCCTGGTGCATATCGTCGAGATGGTCAAACGCGACAGCAGGGGCTTTTAGCAGGGCAGAACGCGTGACGCCGTTCGGGAAATAGCGAGCGGCAAAATCTTTCGAACCGACAAACAGATAATCTAACGCGCCCAGTCTGTCGACCAGGCAGCTTGGCAGCGGCTGTGGCTGAATGGACACCGCACCGACTACTTCACCACGACGCAGGCGTTCTTGCGTTCGGGTTTCATCTTCAACCTGAAGATTCAGGCGGATAGGGGAGTCTGCAAGAACAGGAGCGAGCGCTGGCAGCAGCCAGGTTGCCAGACTGTCGGCGTTGACCGCAAGTGACAGCAGGAGTGGTGTGGAACCGGTTTGTTCATCGCCCAACCACTCTTCTTCAAGCAATTCCACCTGGCGCAATAACGCCAATAGCTTTTGTCCTTGCTCGGTTGGACGAGGTGGCACGGTGCGCACTAACAATGGTTGGCCGAACATATTTTCCAGTTGCTTGATACGCTGTGAAACGGCGGATTGAGTAATGCAGAGCTTTTGTGCCGCGCGCTCAAATCCACGTTCACGAATGACTGCATCCAGCGCCTGTAGTGTTCTATAGTCCGGGCGTTTCATTGTTGTTAGCTAACTCCTGTTTTTGTTATCCCAGCACTATGACATAAATTTGCCGCTGATCCAGACCAAAACCGCAAAGTTCGCCTGAGTATTACGGCAATCGCAGGACATTTTTTTGAAGCTTGCTCTATAATGCGCGTCAGTTTTCACAGCACAGGCAAAAAACCATGACGCAGGATGAACTGAAAAAAGCAGTTGGCTGGGCAGCATTACAATACGTGCAACCAGGCACGATCGTTGGTGTGGGTACCGGTTCAACGGCCGCACACTTTATTGATGCTCTCGGGACTATCAAGCATCAAATTGATGGTGCTGTTTCTAGCTCCGACGCTTCTACCGCCAAATTGAAAAGCCTTGG
This sequence comes from Buttiauxella cochleicola, assembly GCF_021283185.1. Lineage (NCBI taxonomy): Bacteria > Pseudomonadati > Pseudomonadota > Gammaproteobacteria > Enterobacterales > Enterobacteriaceae > Buttiauxella > Buttiauxella cochleicola. The sequence continues at coordinate 52,430 of NZ_JAJSOS010000003.1, read as the reverse complement.
TATCACGGTTTACGATCTTAACGAAGTTGACTCACTGGGCATCTACGTTGATGGCGCAGACGAGATCAATGGCCAGATGCAAATGATTAAAGGCGGTGGTGCCGCTCTTACCCGCGAAAAAATCATCGCGTCTGTGGCGGAAAAGTTTATCTGTATCGCTGATGCGTCTAAGCAGGTGGGTATCCTCGGTAACTTCCCGCTGCCGGTTGAGGTGATTCCAATGGCGCGTAGCTGTGTGGCTCGCCAACTGGTCAAACTGGGCGGTCGCCCTGAATACCGCCAGGGCGTGGTGACCGATAACGGCAACATTATTCTTGATGTTTATGGCCTGAGCATTGCCGAGCCAATTGCATTGGAAAATGCGATTAACGGCATACCTGGTGTCGTGACTGTCGGCCTGTTTGCTAACCGTGGCGCGGATGTTGCGTTGATTGGTACTGCCGATGGCGTGAAAACCATTGTGAAATGATCTGGTTGGGGCGTGACAAGCGCCCCATACCCGAATAAAAAATGACAAAATAATCTAACGCCAAATTTGGTGACATATGTCACATTATTAACAACTGTCTACTTTTCATTCCTGGTTCTCTCTTCTACTTAGCATTTTCTGCTGCCGGTTATGGCTTATTCCTTTTTTGACCAGATGAGTGCGCAATCGTTTATATTGCCCCGCCCGTATTTTTTGATATTTTGGCAGAAGGGTGTCTTATCACACAGCACAACATCAGTTCTAAAAATAGGGTCGGGAAATGGCAAAAGTATCACTGGATAAAGACAAGATTAAATTCCTGCTGGTGGAAGGCGTACACCAGAAAGCCGTGGATAACCTTCGCGCAGCAGGCTATACCAACATTGAATACCACAAAGGCGCGCTGGACAGCGAAGCCCTTAAAGAGTCGATCCGTGATGCGCATTTCATTGGTCTGCGTTCCCGCACTAACTTAACTGAAGATGTTCTGGCTGCAGCTGAAAAGCTGGTGGCTGTGGGCTGTTTCTGCATCGGTACTAACCAGGTTGACCTTAATGCTGCGGCTAAACGCGGCGTGCCAGTGTTTAATGCCCCGTTCTCCAACACGCGTTCTGTTGCTGAACTGGTTATTGGCCAACTGTTGCTGCTGATTCGTGGTGTGCCAGAAGCTAATGCTAAAGCACATCGTGGTGTGTGGAATAAAGTGGCTGTGGGTTCTTATGAAGCGCGCGGCAAGAAACTCGGCATCATTGGTTACGGCCATATCGGGACTCAGTTGGGTATTTTGGCTGAAGCGCTTGGCATGAACGTTTTCTTCTACGATATCGAAAACAAACTGCCGCTAGGCAATGCCACTCAGGTGCAGCACTTGTCCGATTTGCTCAATATGAGCGACGTAGTCAGCCTGCATGTGCCTGAAAATGCTTCCACTAAAAATATGATTGGCGCCAATGAACTGGCACTAATGAAGCCGGGCGCGCTGCTCATCAATGACGCACGTGGCACTGTAGTAGATATTCCTGCCCTGTGTGATGCTTTAGCACGTAAGCATCTGTCTGGCGCGGCAATCGATGTGTTCCCAACTGAGCCTGCGACTAACAGTGACCCGTTTACGTCACCACTGTGTGAGTTTGATAACGTGATCCTGACTCCGCACATCGGCGGCTCTACCCAGGAAGCGCAGGAAAACATCGGTCTTGAAGTCGCTGGCAAGCTGGCAAAATACTCTGATAACGGTTCAACGTTGTCTGCGGTTAACTTCCCAGAGGTTTCCCTGCCACTACACGGTGGAAGCACCAGCCGTTTGCTGCACATTCATGAAAACCGTCCGGGCATTTTGACCGCGCTGAACCAGATTTTTGCCGAGCAAGGCATCAACATTGCCGCTCAGTACCTGCAAACCACTCCGCAAATGGGTTATGTAGTTATTGATGTGGATGCTGAAGAAGATGTTGCTGAAGCTGCACTGAAATCTATGAAGGCGATTCCAGGCACTATTCGCGCTCGTCTGCTTTACTAGTTTCAAGTTTACGGGAGTCCACCAGGGCTCCCGTTTTATTCTCAAAATCCCTTTCCTGAGTTGTTTTTTTCACCCTGCCCACTGATAGTTACGCTTTTAGCCAGGCGGCGAAACAACATGACCAGTACATTCTTAAAATCCGGTGCCTTTATCCTGCTGTTGATTCTCATCTATACGGGCCTTAGCACCGCAGACAGGCTTACCTGGCTGATGGAAGTCACGCCGGTCATTATTATCGTCCCTCTGCTTTTAGCAACTCATGCTCGTTACCCGCTGACTCCGCTTCTGTATACGCTGATTTTCTTCCACGCCATTATTTTGATGGTCGGCGGTTTGTATACCTACGCGAAAGTACCCATTGGCTTTGATGTGCAGGAATGGTTCGGCCTGAGCCGCAACCCGTATGACAAACTCGGCCATTTTTTCCAGGGTCTGGTTCCCGCACTGGCGGCGCGAGAAATTCTGGTTCGGGGTGGCTATGTTCGTGGACGCAAAATGATCGCGTTTCTGGTGTGCTGTGTCGCGCTCGCCATCAGTGCGGTTTATGAACTCATTGAATGGGCGGCGGCGTTGTCATTAGGGCAGGGAGCAGATGAGTTTTTGGGTACGCAGGGCGATGTCTGGGACACGCAATCAGATATGTTTTGTGCGCTTCTCGGCGCGCTGTTTACGGTTTTGATACTGCAATACTGGCACACAAAGCAGTTACTGAAACTGCGTGTAGCCTGAGTTTACCACTGCCAGATACGCGATGGCGTGACCACTGCAGGCAGCGGGATATCCCACTCTTGCGCGGGTAACGCCGGAACGTGCTGGCAATCATGTGCCAGCCCAACCGGCCATAAGCCATGCTGCTGCCAGTTCTGCAACGTACGATCGTAAAAACCACCACCCATTCCCAGTCTTTGCCCTTGCTCGTCGAATGCCACCAGCGGCGTAATCAGCACATCCAGTTTATCCAGCGGCAGTACGTCACGCACATCAAGTTTAGGCTCAAGGATTTTCAGACGATTCATCACCAGATGGCTATCCTCGGCATAACGCAGGAACAGCAAATTGCCATTACTAAAGGGATGCAGGACGGGCAGGTAAACGGTTTTCCCCGCGAGCCATAAGGCGCGGATTAATGGCGTGGTATCCAGCTCACCGTCAAACGACAAAAACACAGCGACCGTCGCAGCTTTCGCAACAGGCTCATAAGCAAGCATGCGCGCAGCGGCAAGTTCAGCAAAATGGTGTTGTTCAGTTGGAGTGAGTGCGCGGCGTCGTTGCCGAATATGTTGCCGGATTTCTGAGCGAAGCGATGGGATTAGCTGAATTTTCGTCATGGTGATGACTAATTTGGTAGAAAGAGGGAATCTCCGAGATGCCGCCGCAGGCTGTAACCCTTGAACCCTTGGTTCAAGGTGAATGCAGCGTCAGAATCATCAGGCTTCTCGGACGGACCGAGCATGCTCACAGAATCTGGAGCACCACATTCTTGTGGTATGAAATATCGGCTCAGGGGACTGGCCCGCATGCAAACATCTCAGAGAAATTTGGTCTTCAAAGTTACTCTACCATAGGTAACTGTGAAGTGTTATTCAAAATTTGGACCCTGTCTTTCTGTTATGCGACCTTGCTCAAGCAACGCTTGTTCGATGGTCTGCTGTAACATCCGAATACGTTCTTCCATATTGGAAGCGTAGTCGCGGGTTTTCGATTTTTCCTGAGCCAACTCGTAGCAAATGTTCAGTGCTGCGATGAAAACTAACTGCTCAGTATTTGTGACTCTAGTGCGAACTTTTAAATCTTGCAACCGTTGATTAAGCTCTTCCGCCGCAAGATTCAGTGCATCCTGTTGTTCAGGCGGACAATTCACGCGCAATGAACGACCGAAAATTTGGATATCGACTGGTTGTGCAGACATGCCACCTTCCTGCTGTTAACTCGCCTGCCTTCGTTTACCGTACCTGGTAACGAAAGGGGCGTCACTATAGCTATCCCGAAATGAAGATACAAGCCCTTTTCTGGTGCCTTGGGGTCCCTGGTGGTAGCATAACATGAACTATCCCTGCCAACGATGGCGAATGCGCATGTCTATACAGAACACTATGCCTGACTATGACTTAGTCGGCCAACTATTGAACCAACAAGGTGTGGGTCTGACGGCCTCCGAAATGCACGGCCTGATTAGCGGCATGCTGTGTGGTGGCAACAAAGATACCAGCTGGCAGCCACAGCTACACGACCTGACAAACGAAGGGCTGGCCTTTGGTCAAAACCTTGCCGATACATTGCGCCAGATGCACGGTGCAACGAGCGATTCGCTGGAAGATGACGGTTTCCTGTTCCAGCTTTACCTGCCCGACGGCGACGACGTTACCGTATTCCAGCGTGCCGATGAACTGGCGGGTTGGGTAAACCACTTCCTGCTGGGCCTTGGCGTAACGCAGCCTAAGCTCGATAAAGTCACCGGCGAAACCGGCGAAGCTATCGACGATTTGCGTAACATCGCGCAGCTGGGCTACGACGAAGACGAAGATCAAGAAGAGCTGGAAATGTCGCTCGAAGAGATCATCGAGTACGTGCGAGTTGCCGCGTTGCTGTGCCACGACACCTTTACTCGCCCGGTTCCGACCGCGCCGGAAGTGCAGAAACCAACGCTACACTAAAAACGACGAAAGGTATCGCTCCAGGAGGTGTAATGAATCAGCACGAATTTCTCCGTCGCCGTCAGGCGTTGTTGGCCAAAATGGCTCCGGCCAGTGCGGCGCTTATCTTTGCCGCACCCGAGGCCACTCGCAGTGCAGACAGCGAATATCCGTATCGCCAGAACAGCGATTTCTGGTACTTCACCGGTTTTAACGAACCTGAAGCTGTACTGGTACTGATTAAAAGCGACGAAACCCATAATCACAGCGTGCTGTTCAATCGCCTGCGCGATAAAACCGCAGAAATTTGGTTTGGGCGTCGCCTTGGCCAGGAAGCGGCACCCGAAAAACTGGGCGTCGACCGTGCGCTGGCATTTTCCGAAATTGATGAGCAGTTACACCAGTTGCTGAACGGTCTGGATGTGGTCTACCACGCGCAGGGCGAATACGCTCATGCCGATACCATCGTTTTTGCAGCCCTTGATAAACTGCGCCGTGGCTCGCGCCAGAATCTTGCCGCCCCCGCGACATTGACCGACTGGCGTCCGTGGGTTCACGAGCAGCGCCTGTTTAAGTCGGAAGAAGAGATAGTCGCTTTGCGTCGCGCCGGGGAAATCACGGCACTCGGGCACACCCGTGCGATGGAAAAATGTCGTCCGGGGATGTTTGAATACCAGCTTGAAGGCGAAATCCTTCACGAATTTAACCGCCACGGTGCGCGCTTCCCGTCTTACAACACCATTGTCGGCAGCGGTGAAAACGCCTGTATTCTTCATTACACCGAAAATGAAAGCCAAATGCGTGATGGCGATTTGGTCTTAATCGACGCCGGTTGCGAATACAAAGGCTATGCCGGTGACATCACCCGTACCTTCCCGGTGAACGGCAAATTCAGCGCTCCGCAGCGTGCAATTTACGACATCGTTCTCGAATCCCTTGAAACTGCTCTACAACTCTACCGCCCAGGCACCTCGATGCAGGAAGTTACCACGCAAGTGGTGCGCATTATGATTAGCGGGCTGGTGAAGCTCGGCATTCTCAAAGGTGAGGTTGATCAACTGATTGCTGACAACGCCCATCGCCCGTTCTTTATGCACGGCCTGAGCCACTGGCTGGGGCTGGATGTACACGACGTAGGCGCATACGGGCAGGATCGTTCTCGCCTTCTTGAGCCGGGAATGGTTATTACCGTTGAACCCGGTTTATACATTGCACCAGATGCAGATGTGCCTGCCGAGTACCGTGGCATTGGTATTCGTATTGAAGACGATATTCTTATCACCGTCGACGGTAACGAAAACCTGACGGCCAGCGTGGTGAAATCGGCAGACGATATCGAAGCATTAATGGCGGCGGCGCGTCAGTCATGAGCGTGATTATTGTCGGGGGCGGTATGGCGGGTGCGACGCTTGCGCTGGCGATATCGCATCTAACCCACGGAAAACTGCCGGTTCATTTGATTGAAGCGGCAGCGCCAGAATCAGCGGCGCATCCCGGTTTTGATGCCCGCGCAATCGCCATCGCGCAGGGCACCTGCCAGCAGCTGACGCGCATCGGCGTGTGGCCTGCTCTCAAAGAGTGCGCGACGGCGATTACTACAGTTCATGTCAGCGATCGTGGGCATGCGGGGTTCGTCACTCTCGAAGCGCAGGATTACCAAATCCCGGCGTTAGGGCAGGTGGTTGAGCTGCACGATGTCGGTCTGCGTTTATTTGCTTTACTGCGTAAAGCGCCGGGCGTGACATTGCATTGCCCGCAACGTGTCGCGTCCTTTACTCGCGAAACCGATAAAGTGAGCGTTAAGCTCGATAATGGCGAATGTATTGAAGGCCAATTGTTGGTGGCTGCAGATGGTTCGCGCTCGGCGCTTGCCGCGCAGTGTGGCATGACCTGGCAGCAGCAGGATTATCGGCAAGTGGCGGTGATCGCCAATATCACCACTTCGCAACCGCATAACGGGCGGGCGTTTGAGCGCTTCACCGAGCATGGGCCGCTGGCAATGTTGCCAATGTCTGATGGGCGCTGTTCGCTGGTGTGGTGCCATCCTCTGGCGGCTCAGGCTGAAATTGCGCAGTGGGATGACGAGCGGTTCTGCAATGAACTGCAACGCGCATTTGGCTGGCGGCTTGGGCGCATCACGCATGCCGGTGCGCGGGCGCAATATCCTCTGGCACTGACTACTGCTTCGCAGGCGGTTTCTCACCGCCTTGCGCTGGTGGGAAATGCCGCGCAAACTCTGCACCCGATTGCCGGGCAGGGCTTTAATCTTGGTTTGCGCGACGTGATGTCGCTTGCTGAAAATCTGGCTGTTGCACATGAAGCATCTCAGGATATTGGCGGCTACGGCGTGCTGGCGCAATATCAGCAGCGCCGTTATGAAGATAAAAATGCCACCATTGGCGTGACCGATGGCTTAGTTCGGCTGTTCGCCAACCGTTGGGCTCCGCTGGTTGTTGGACGAAATCTTGGGCTGATGGCGATGGAACATTTTACCCCTGCACGTGATGCGCTGGCGCAGCGTACGCTAGGCTGGGTTGCGCGTTAAAACCTGCCACCAGTCTTATTTATTTGCCATTTTGCCCCGGGAATGTGCTCGAAATCCTCACGTACTTTAGTACGCTCCGGTTTCTCCGCGCACTCCCGATCCAAACTGGCTGCAACATATACGCCTGGTGAGCAGGTTTAAGAATGTTAAAGGAGAGTCAATTTGCAAAGCGTTGATGTGGCGATTGTTGGTGGTGGCATGGTTGGGCTGGCGGTTGCCTGTGGCTTGCAAGGCAGTGGTTTGCGTGTTGCGGTGCTGGAGAACCATCTCCCAAAGCCGCTGGCACTTGAATCTGCACCCGCTTTGCGTGTTTCGGCCATCAATGCTGCCAGCGAAAAATTGCTCACTCATCTTGGTGCATGGCCAAAAATTGTTGCCCAACGTGCCAGTTGCTATCACGGCATGGAAGTGTGGGATCAAGACAGCTTCGGGCATATCGCTTTTGACGATAAATCCTTTGGTTTTAGTCATCTTGGACACATTATCGAAAACTCGGTAATTCATTATGCATTGTGGCAACGAGCTGAGCAGTGCAGTGATGTCACCCTAATGGCTCCTGCCGAATTACAACAGGTTGCGTGGGGGGAAAACGAGGCGTTCATAACGCTAAAAGACGGCGCAATGCTCACCGCGCGTTTGGTCGTCGGGGCTGATGGTGCCAACTCCTGGCTGCGCAACCAGGCCGATATCCCGCTCACTTTTTGGGATTATCGCCATCATGCTTTGGTTGCCACCATCCGTACCGCCGAACCCCATGAAGCAGTGGCTCGTCAGGTGTTTCATGGCGAAGGGATTTTGGCCTTCCTGCCATTAAGTGACCCGCATTTATGTTCAATTGTCTGGTCATTGCCGCCGCTGGAAGCTGAACGTTTGCAACAGGCAAGCGATGAAGAATTTAACCAGGCGCTGTCCGTAGCATTCAATATGCGCCTTGGTTTGTGCAGTGTTGAAAGCGAACGCCAGGTGTTCCCGCTGACAGGCCGTTACGCGCGCAATTTTGCGGCTCACCGTCTGGCGCTGGTCGGCGATGCGGCACACACCATTCATCCGTTAGCCGGGCAGGGTGTGAATCTTGGGTTTATGGATGCCGCTGAGCTGATTGATGAAGTGCGTCGTTTGCACCGCCAGGGCAAAGACATCGGGCAGTATTTGTATCTGCGTCGCTACGAGCGTAGCCGTAAACATAGTGCGGCGATGATGCTTGCCAGTATGCAGGGTTTCCGCGATCTGTTTGCTGGAAGCAATCCGGCGAAGAAACTGCTGCGCGATATCGGTCTGAAACTGGCGGATACGCTTCCGGGTGTAAAACCGCAACTTGTTAAGCAGGCGATGGGCCTACACGATTTACCGAATTGGTTAAGATAACTACGTCACATTTCCCTTTCCTTTTATTGGAAAGGGAAACACCCTCCTCATTTGAAAAATTCTAATCTCACCTATTATTTCGGATTACTTTTTCTCATCCCACGTTTTTAGCGATGTAGTGAATTTGTTTCTGAAATGGTGGTAAATGTTAGCTAACGCTAAATTCTGACGAAAACACTTCCTGTTTATGCGTAGTGTCTCGCATTTTTCCAGATGAATGCTCTGCATCATGTACCTTCTGTTTTGGTCATAAGCTAATGCAATGACCGTTTTAGCCTTATGGTTTACTCCCTCATTCAATGGTAAGTTCAGGCAAAAGGTAACGTTTGCGTCGCTATCGGGATCGGTGGCGATGCTGGGTTTCGTCTGACGAAAAGAAAAGCGAACAGCGCTTTTCAACCAGATGGTTAAAGAGGAAAAAATGACTCAAAAGACCCCTTTGTTTGAACAGCACAATCTCTGCGGTGCGCGCATGGTGGATTTCCACGGCTGGATGATGCCATTGCACTATGGCTCGCAGATTGATGAGCACCATGCGGTGCGTAACGATGCCGGAATGTTCGATGTTTCCCACATGACCATCGTTGACCTGAAAGGCAGCCGTACCCGCGAATTCCTGCGTTATCTCGTCGCAAACGACGTAGCCAAACTGACCCAGCCTGGTAAAGCCCTCTACACCGCCATGCTCAACGCTTCCGGCGGTGTTATCGATGACCTGATTATCTATTTCCAGACCGAAGACTTCTTCCGCCTGGTGGTGAACTCTGCCACTCGCGAAAAAGATCTGGCTTGGATCAATCAACACGCCGAACCGTTCGCGGTTGAAGTCACCGTGCGTGATGACCTGTCGCTGATTGCAGTTCAGGGGCCAAATGCTCAGGCAAAAGCCGCGCAGCTATTTACTGAAGAACAACGCAAAGCGGTTGCAGGTATGAAGCCATTCTTCGGTGTTCAGGCGGGCGATCTGTTTATTGCGACCACCGGTTATACCGGCGAAGCAGGTTACGAAATTGCCATGCCAAACGAAAAAGCGGCCGAGTTTTGGGCGCAATTGGTTGAGATTGGCGTGAAGCCATGCGGCCTGGGCGCGCGCGATACTCTGCGTCTGGAGTCGGGCATGAACTTATACAGCCAGGAAATGGACGAAGGCGTTTCACCGCTGGCCGCCAACATGGGCTGGACGATCGCCTGGCAGCCAGAAGACCGTGATTTCATCGGTCGTGAAGCGCTGGAGCTCCAGCGCGAAAGAGGCACCGAGCAGCTCGTAGGCTTGATCATGACGGATAAAGGCGTATTACGTAATGAGCTGCCTGTTCGTTTTACTGATGAATCAGGCAACATCCGTGAAGGCGTTATCACCAGCGGGACCTTCTCGCCGACGTTAGGTTACAGCATTGCTCTGGCACGCGTTCCTGCGGGCATCGGCGAAACCGCCATTGTTCAAATCCGCAACCGAGAAATGCCGGTCAAAGTAACCAAACCAATTTTTGTTCGCGGCGGTAAAGCTGTCGCGCAGTGAATTTGAAATCAGGAGAAAAACAATGAGCAATGTGCCGAACGAATTGAAATACAGCAAAGAACACGAGTGGCTGCGTAAAGAAGCTGATGGTACTTACACCATTGGTATCACCGAGCACGCGCAAGAGCTGCTGGGCGATATGGTGTTTGTCGACCTGCCAGAAGTGGGCGCAACAGTCAGCACTGGTGATGATTGCGCCGTTGCCGAATCTGTAAAAGCGGCTTCCGATATTTACGCGCCAATCAGCGGCGAGATCATCGCAGTCAATACTGAGCTGAGCGACTCGCCTGAGCTAATCAACAGCGAGCCATACGCGGCGGGCTGGATCTTCAAGATCAAAGCTAGCGACGAGTCCGAACTGGATGGTTTGCTGGATGCAACCGCGTACGAAGCTCTGTTAGAAGACGAATAAATCTTTTATCCCCTCATCCTCTCGGGTGAGGGGAAACACTTCAGGAATCACCGCTCATGACCCAGTCTTTACGTCAGCTTGAAAATCACGAAGCGTTTATCGACCGTCACATTGGACCAGACGCACAGCAGCAACACGAAATGCTGGAGACGGTGGGCGCTCGTTCGTTAGACGAGCTGATCGCTTCGATCGTTCCGGCAGATATCCAGCTTGCCGAGCCACCACAGGTGGGTGAGGCTGCAACTGAATTCGCGGCCCTGGCTGAATTAAAGACCATCGCCAGCCGTAACAAGCGCTTTAAAACGTATATCGGTATGGGTTATACCGCGGTGCAAACTCCGCCGGTGATCCTGCGTAACATGCTCGAAAACCCAGGTTGGTACACCGCCTACACACCGTATCAGCCAGAAGTTTCACAAGGCCGTCTTGAAGCGCTGTTGAACTTCCAGCAGGTGACACTGGATTTAACCGGCCTTGATATCGCTTCCGCTTCCCTGCTCGACGAAGCGACCGCTGCTGCCGAAGCCATGGCAATGGCTAAGCGCGTCAGCAAACTGAAAAACGCCAACCGCTTCTTTGTTGCCGCTGACGTACACCCGCAAACGCTGGATGTGGTGCGCACCCGTGCTGAAACCTTTGGCTTTGACGTGATTGTTGACGACGCCGCGAAAGTGCTGGATCACCAGGACGTGTTCGGTGTGCTGTTGCAACAAGTGGGCACCACCGGCGAAGTACATGATTACAGCGCGCTAATTAGCGAGTTGAAACAACGTAAAGTCATCGTGAGTGTTGCCGCTGACTTTATGACGCTGGTTCTGCTGACCGCACCAGGCAAGCAAGGTGCCGACATCGTGTTTGGTTCCGCACAGCGTTTCGGCGTGCCAATGGGCTACGGCGGCCCGCATGCCGCATTCTTTGCTGCACGCGATGAATTCAAGCGTTCCATGCCAGGCCGTATTATCGGCGTTTCTCGCGATGCCGCGGGCCGCACCGCGCTGCGCATGGCGATGCAAACTCGCGAACAACATATCCGCCGCGAGAAAGCCAACTCCAACATTTGTACCTCCCAGGTTCTGCTGGCAAACATCGCCAGCCTGTATGCGGTGTTCCACGGCCCGGCTGGCCTGAAACGCATTGCAGGGCGCATTCATCGCCTGGCCGATATTCTGGCTTCTGGCCTGCAACAAAAAGGGCTGGTGCTGCGTCATAAACATTGGTTCGACACTTTGTGTGTCGAAGTCACCGATAAAGCCGGTGTGCTGGCTCGTGCCGAAGCCAATGAAATCAACCTGCGCAGCGATATTCTTAACGCGGTTGGCATTACGCTTGATGAAGCGACCACCCGTGAAGATGTGCAGGCGCTGTTCACCGTTTTACTGGGTGACAACCACGGCCTGGATATCGACAAACTCGACCAAAACGTTGCGGGTGATAGCCTGTCTGTTCCGAAAGGCATGTTGCGTGAAGACGCGATCTTGACCCATCCAGTGTTCAATCGCTACCACAGCGAAACCGAAATGATGCGTTACATGCACTCGCTTGAACGCAAAGATCTGGCGCTCAACCAGGCGATGATTCCGCTCGGTTCTTGCACCATGAAGTTGAATGCTGCGGCTGAAATGATCCCAATTACCTGGCCTGAATTCTCAGAATTACATCCATTCTGCCCGGCAAACCAGGCGGAAGGTTATCACCAGATGATTTCCCAACTGTCTGACTGGCTGGTGAAACTGACTGGTTACGACGCGCTTTGTATGCAGCCAAACTCTGGGGCACAAGGTGAATATGCGGGTCTGCTGGCGATTCGTCGCTACCACGAAAGCCGCAACGAAGGCAGCCGTAATCTATGCCTGATCCCAAGCTCTGCGCACGGTACAAACCCGGCGTCGGCGCAAATGGCGGGTATGGAAGTGGTGGTGGTTGCCTGCGATAAACAAGGCAACATCGATCTGCACGATCTGCGTCTTAAAGCAGAGCAAGCGGGCGATGCGCTGTCTTGTATCATGGTGACTTACCCGTCTACCCATGGTGTGTATGAAGAAACTATTCGCGAAGTGTGCCAGATCGTGCATCAGTTCGGCGGCCAGGTTTACCTGGATGGTGCGAACATGAACGCACAGGTGGGGATTACTTCACCGGGCTATATCGGCGCGGATGTTTCGCACCTCAACCTGCACAAAACCTTCTGTATTCCACACGGCGGTGGCGGCCCAGGTATGGGTCCAATTGGGGTGAAAGCGCACCTGGCTCCGTTCGTACCAGGCCACAGCGTGGTGCAAATTGAAGAGATGTTAACCCAGCAGGGCGCGGTTTCCGCAGCACCGTTTGGTAGTGCATCAATTCTGCCAATCAGCTGGATGTACATCCGCATGATGGGCGCGCAGGGGCTGAAAAAGGCAAGCCAGACGGCAATCCTGAATGCTAACTATATTGCGACTCGCCTGAAATCCGCCTTCCCGATTCTTTATACCGGGCGCAGTGGCCATGTGGCGCATGAATGTATTCTCGATATTCGCCCACTGAAAGAAGAGACAGGCATCAGCGAACTGGATATTGCTAAGCGACTGATTGATTTCGGCTTCCATGCGCCAACTATGTCGTTCCCGGTTGCGGGAACATTGATGGTTGAGCCGACAGAATCCGAAAGCAAACTGGAACTGGATCGCTTTATTGACGCGATGCTGACTATCCGCACCGAAATCGACCGTGTGGCGCGTGGTGAATGGCCGCTGGAAGATAACCCGCTGGTTAATGCGCCGCACACGCAGGACGAAATTGTTGCTGACTGGACGCATCCATATACCCGCGAACTGGCGGTGTTCCCGGTAGGCCATAGCAATAAATACTGGCCAACTGTGAAACGTCTGGATGATGTATACGGAGACCGCAATCTGTTCTGCTCTTGTGTGCCGATGAGCGAATATCAGTAATATTTATCCCGCTATATACTCTTAAGGGCACTTCGGTGCCCTTTGTTTTATCTGTAGATCAGGAGGCAAAATGGGCGTGGTTCTGGTAACGGGCGCAAGCCGTGGCATTGGTAGGGCGACCGCTATCCTGTTGGCAAAGGCTGGCTACAAAGTCGTGGTTAATTATCAGCAAAGCAAACAAGCCGCTGATGAAGTGGTGAGTGTTATTCGTGCGCACAGCGGCAAGGCATTTGCCATCAAAGCGGATATTGCCGATGAACTGCAAGTGATGGCGATGTTTGCCGAAATCGACAATGCTTTTGGGCCGGTGACCGCGCTGGTCAACAACGCCGGGATCTTGTTCCAGCAATCCACTATTGAAGAACTGACGGCTGAACGTATTAATCGCGTGCTGGCGACCAACGTCACTGGCTATTTCCTCTGTTGCCGGGAGGCCGTAAAACGCATGGCGTTTCGCCACGGTGGAAAGGGGGGCGCGATTGTTAATGTGTCGTCTGCCGCGGCACGTTTAGGTGCGCCGGGTGAATACGTTGATTATGCGGCGTCGAAAGGTGCGGTAGACACGTTAACCACCGGGCTTTCTTTGGAAGTTGCTGCGCAGGGTATTCGTGTAAATGCCGTGCGGCCAGGTTTTATCTATACCGAAATGCATGCTTCTGGTGGTGAACCCGGGAGAGTCGATCGCGTAAAAGATCTCTTGCCGATGAGACGTGGCGGCCAGCCAGAAGAGGTCGCACAGGCCATCGCCTGGTTGCTTAGCGATAACGCCTCTTACGTGACGGGAAGTTTCCTGGATTTGGCGGGTGGCAAATAAGATCAATGGCAGTCACCTGAATGTTTCGGTGAACTGCCATTATTCGGGTTATTACTTTTTACCCATCTCGTCTTTAGCCATATTGTCTTTAGACATTTTGTCTTTGGACATATGATCCTTAGACATGCCGTCTTTTGACATAGGATCTTTCGACATGCAGTCTTTTTTCATACTGTCTTTAGAGCAGTCATGGGACATTTTCCCCATATTATCTTTAGTCATATTATCGGCAGCATTTGCAGCCGTTACGCCAAAGAATAATGCTGAGCACATCAGAGCAGTGTAGAGTTTTTTCATTTTTTATATCCTCATCGTTTAATTAACTACAGTGAATTATGAAGGGTATTAACTTCCGCCGAACCAGTTATAACCCTGATCCTCCCAATAACCTCCGGGATAACGATTGGTGACTTCCATAACCAAAATATGCTTTGGGTTTTTATAACCTAACTTGGTTGGCATTCTTAATTTCATGGGGAAACCATATTTACGTGGCAATATTTCACCGTCGTAAGTTAATGCAATAATGGTTTGTGGATGTAACGCCGTTGCCATATCAATACTGGTGTAGTAATCGTCAGCGCATTTGAAGCTGACATAACGGGCATTTAAATCGGCACCAATGCCTTTGAGAAATAGCGAGAACGGCACGCCGCCCCATTTGCCAATGGCACTCCAGCCTTCAACACAGATATGCCGTGTCACCTGACTGACCTGCGCCATCTGGTGCAGTTGGGCGAGTGTCCACGGGCGTTTATCAGCCACTAAACCGGCGATTTCCAGGCGGTATGCCTCGCCATTAACAACAGGTGCTTCCTCTTCACTGTAAAAAGCATTGAAGGGGAATGGGCGCGTCATCATGTTTTCCGGATAAACCGGAGCCAGGTCATTGGCATTAAATAACCAGCCTTGCACCCGGTCATTAAAGCGTGAAATACGGCTTAATGTGTTTTCTACCGATTGATTATCACTAATATCGCAACCGGTTAGCATCATCAAACCACCCAGCGTTAAACCTTGTTTTAAAAAACGACGGCGGCCTTCCGATGATAACTGCTTATTAATTTCCTGTGTGGCATCGTGAATAATGACTGCTTTATCAGAGTCAGAGAAAAACTTATTTTTATTGTTCATCTCTTTCCCTTATCGTCCGCGTAGCATGGCGAGTAAAGTTTTTGGCACCAGCGCCACCATAATCAGGTGAATGATGACAAACCCCACCATTCCAGACATGGCATAAAAATGAATAAAACGCGCGTTGTCATAACCACCAAGTAATTCGCGTAATAGTGGAAACTGCACTGATTTCCACACCACAAGACCTGAACAAACAAGAATGATCCCGTCGAATATCACGAACAGATACGCCAGTTTTTGTACGGTGTTGTAGTGGCTAAGATCTTCATGAGCTAGCTTTCCGCGTAGTGCTGCAACAAAATCTTTGATTAACTCACGAGGCGACAAAGGCCAGAATTTGCGTTTCAGGCGGCCGCTGAAAATATTAATCAGCAAATAAACCACGCCATTAATGCCAAAGAGCCACATTCCTGCGAAATGCCATTGCAACGCACCGCCTAACCAACCACCGAGGGTTAACTCGGCTGGAAAAGTAAAATTAAACAGCGGCGAGGCGTTATAAATCCGCCATCCGCTTGCCACCATGACAAGCATCGCTAGTGCATTCAACCAGTGGCATATCCTCAACCACATCGGATGAACGATAATGGGTTTAACCTGAAACGTTGGAGTATCCATCGTTTTATTTCCGGTTATTGCGTTGAAATGAGTGTGGCCTAAATCTGTTCGCCAAAGTCTCACCAAAAGTTAAATTAAATGTGATAACTCCACGTCGGTTTGTTGTATAGACTTCTGGTAACAGGCGGAAATAAGGCGGAGTCATGAAGCCCAAAAAGTTATTAATCGTTGAGGATGACGAAAACATTGCAGAACTTCTGCAACTGCATTTGCGCGAAGAAGGATATGAAATTGTCCATGCGGCCGATGGTTCGCAGGGCCTGGAATTGCTTAAGCAGGGTGGATGGGATGCCTTGATTTTAGATCTTATGCTGCCTGGCGTTGATGGCCTGGAAATATGTCGCCATGCCCGCACCATGACACGCTATACGCCGATCGTGATGATCAGCGCGCGCTCAAGCGAAACACATCGGGTTTTGGGGTTGGAATTGGGCGCGGATGATTACCTGGCTAAACCGTTTTCTATGCTGGAGTTGGTGGCTCGTGTGAAAGCACTATTCCGCCGCCAGGAAGCAATGAGCCAAAACCTGATGCAAGATGCAGGAACGCTCACTTTTGAACGGCTGACTATCGACCCGCTGGCGCGTGATGTGCATTTACGAAATCAGCCTGTGGAACTGACGCCACGCGAATTTGACTTGCTGTGGTTTTTTGCCAAACACCCTGGCAAAGTTTTCTCCCGGCTGAATTTGCTCAACCAGGTTTGGGGCTATCAACACGAAGGTTATGAACATACGGTAAACACGCACATCAATCGGCTACGCATCAAGATTGAAGATAACCCCGCAGAGCCTGAATTCATTTTGACGGTGTGGGGAAAAGGGTACAAATTCATCGCACCGCGACACGAGTAAACCATGCGAAAACTCACTCTTTCACAGCGCCTGACTCTGGTTTTTGCGTTGTTGCTCATTACCTCTTGCTCCCTGCTGGGATGGCTGCAGATTCGCACCAGCACGCAGTACAGCCAGGCGGTGATCCAACAACTTTCAGGTTCACTGGCTGAACACATCAACCAGAGCTACCCGCTGCTTGGGCAAGATGGGCTGAATAATGATTCTGTGCGCACACTGTTTGATCATCTGATGACGGTGAACCCAAGCGTTGAAGTTTATCTGTTGGATGATAAAGGCAACATCATTGGCGATGCCGCTCCGCCGGATCATATTAAACGCCATCAAGTCGATCTGGAGCCGATCCAGTCGGCACTTAACGATCGGCAGTATCCGATCTATGGTGATGATCCACGTAGTATCGATGGCAAAAAAGTGTTTAGCGTGGCTCCGATGCGGCAAAACGGGCAGGTGAAAGGCTATCTGTATGTCATTTTGCTTGGTGAAAATTACAATGCGCTTGCCAGCGACGCGCAGTCGAATACGTTGTTTAAAGTGGTTCTGCTCTCTATCAGTCTGGTTGCGTTGCTTGGTTTGATTGTTGGGGGGCTGGCATTTCGCTGGATTACCCGGCCACTGCGCTCGCTTTCACGTCAGGTTAATGCGCTGGAAACCGGTGGCATGGCGGAAATGCAGGCGATGGCTGCGCTCCCCTGCGAAAAAGTACACAGCAATGATGAAATTAGCCTGTTACGCCAGGGGGTTATCATGATGGCGCGGCGGATTTCGGAACAGTGGCACCGCCTTTCGCAGCAAGACCAGTTGCGCCGTGAGTTTATCGCCAATATTTCTCATGACCTGCGCACGCCGTTGACCTCTCTTCACGGTTACCTGGAAAGCTTATCTGTTATGTCAGCAACACTTTCCGAAGCTGAGAAAAAACGGTATCTGGAAATCGCTTTAGCGCAGAGCCAGAAAGTACGGACTCTTGCACAATCATTATTTGAACTGGCGCGTCTGGAATACGGCGTTGTGAAGCCGCAGAAAGAGCATTTTTGTCTGAGCGAGTTGCTACAGGATGTCTTCCAGAAATTCGAACTGATGACGCAAACTCGTCAGTTGCAACTGGTGGCCGATATTCAGCCTGGCTTGCCGTTAATTGATGCGGATTTGGGGATGATTGAGCGGGTATTAACGAATTTGCTGGATAACGCGATTCGCCATACGCCGGAGCAAGGAACCGTTGCCGTCCGATTGTGGAAAGAGGGCGAAAAAGTGATGGTGCAAATTAGCGATAGTGGACCGGGTATCCCACAGGAACTGAAAGAGGGATTGTTTGTACGCCCGTCGATTGTCAATCAGTCACATATCAGAGTGGGTGGATTAGGGCTGATGATTGTGCGCCAGATGCTGCAACTGCACGGCAGCGATATTGCGCTGGTGGAAAGACCAGAAACTGGTGCCTGCTTCCGCTTTGGATTGCCTACCTGAATTAAAAGCGCCCCGCAAATGGGGGCGCAAGATTGATCAAATTAATCAGAGGTTTTCGCCGTTGCTGGCAATCACTTCTTTGTACCAGTTAAAGCTCTTCTTGCGTGAGCGAGACATATCGCCAGTACCATCATCGTGCTTGTTCACGTAGATAAAGCCGTAGCGTTTGCTGTACTGACCGGTGGTGAACGAAACACAGTCGATGCAGCCCCACGGGGTGTATCCCATCAAATCTACGCCGTCATACGTGACCGCTTTCATCATTTCGGAAACATGAGCTTTCAGATAATCAATGCGGTAATCGTCGTTGATTGAGCCATCTTCTTCCACTTTGTCGTAAGCGCCAAAACCATTTTCAACGATGAACAGTGGTTTCTGGTAGCGTTCATACAACTCACACAGCGCATAACGCAGGCCAACTGGGTCAATTTGCCAACCCCAATCAGAGGCTTTAACGTGCGGGTTCGGTACGCTGCCCTGGAAGCCAGATAGTGCATCACCACTACCGCCTTCAGCCTTCACGGCGTTAGTCATGTAATAGCTGAAGCCGAGGTAATCACATACGCCTTCACGCAGAATTTGCTCATCGCCTGCTTCCATTTTGATATTGAATTCGCGGCGTTCCCACTCGTTCAACACGTAAGAAGGGTAGTAACCACGCAGTTGCACGTCGGTGAACACATAACGTTCGCGCATGGATTCCTGGGCGTACATTTGATCTTCTGGTTTGCAGGAGAAAGGATATAGCGGCACCATCGCCAGCATGCAGCCAATTTGCATCTCAGGGTTGATACGGTGACCAATTTTCACCGCCATGGCGCTGGCCACGAACTGGTGATGCAGCACCTGATACATCACTTCTTCCGGGTTATCGTGTTCGGTGTAAACCACGCCGGAGCAGCAATAACCAAACAGCGGCGCACGCCAGTTGCGTTGGTTATTGATTTCGTTGAAGGTCATCCAGTATTTCACTTTGCTCTTGTAGCGTTCAAACACCACTTCGGCAAAACGAACAAAGAAATCGACCACTTTACGGTTGGTCCAGCCACCGTATTCGGTAACCAGATGGTGTGGCATTTCAAAGTGGGATAGGGTGATAACCGGCTCAATGTTGTATTTCAGCAATTCATCGAACATGTCGTCATAGAATTTCAGCCCTTCTTCATTAGGCTGAAGTTCGTCGCCTTTCGGGAAAATACGCGTCCAGGCGATTGAGGTGCGGAAGCATTTGAAGCCCATCTCTGCAAACAGCGCGATGTCTTCTTTGTAACGCCCATGGAAATCAATGGCTTCATGGTTCGGGTAATATTTTCCAGGGATAACTTCCTGAGTGATTTCACGCGGCACGCCATGAGCGCCACCGGTTAGCACATCACAGATACTTGGGCCTTTACCTTCTTTGTTCCAGCCACCTTCAACCTGGTGTGCAGCAACTGCACCGCCCCATAAAAAATCTTTCGGTAAAGTCAGTTTTTTCATATTTTGTAATCTCACTGTCAGTGCCAGAAATAATGTGGGATACATCACAAAATGGCAGCGCATTAATAAGCTCTGGTCTGGAGTCTAGCAAATGAGATTTAATTGTCACGATATAACAAATCACGATTCATGTGATTTGTTACACGGAAAAAACAGGCTGTTTTTTTATGCCATTTTCTTAGCCAATTTACGGCCGATGGTCTCTAAAATATAAATGACAGGGATTTGCGTGGTGATGTCATACACCCCGCCAACGCGTGTAAGTGGAATGTGCCAGGAGATATTAAAGTCAGCAAGCTTTGCCAGCGCTGAGTTCTCGTGGCTGGTAATGGAGAGCACTTTACAGTTATGCAGGCTGAACTGGCTGGCGAAGCGCAGGATCTCTTCTGTTTCACCGGAGACTGAAAGCACAATTGCCAGGGCATTTTTCGCCATATCATTAGTGACTGGGAAATAAGGGTCATCAATATGGTTACTAAATTTTCCGACATTAGAAAAGAAACGTGCACCATATTTAGCCAACGCACCCGAAGTGCCGGCTCCGACAAATATAATTCGTTCTGATGAACAAATAATATCAACTGCCCGATCAATTAAATTATCAAACTCTTCATTATTAGTGCTTTTAAAAAAGCTGATTATTTCACTCGGGCCAAAATTAACCAGCTGCTCATCATTTTGCTCAAGATACAATTTAAAGCGCACACGAAATTCAGAATAGCCTTCGCAATTTAGCTTGCGGCAAAAACGCAGCACTGTTGTCGTGGAAACGCCCACCGCATCAGCCAACTCGCGGATTGTCATGTACATCACTTTGTCACGATTTTTGATGACAAAATTATAGACCAGCATTTCCAGGCCATTGAGATTGGCAATTGCTGCATGAGTAAACATCTGGGTCTTCCCGAATTAAATTAACCAGCCTTTTTCTTGCGCTGAATATAAATGACCGACGACATGTTGCCATAATTCGGGCCAGCTTTCGCCCACCAGCGCGTTGCGCTTCAACACTTGTTCGAGCGAAATTCCATTCTCGCGCCAGCTTTGCCCATCGTTATGTAAATTTTGCAGGATAGGGAGGATTCTATCGAGTGCTCCTGCAAAGCGAGAATCGGCGGTGGCACCGGCTTCATATTCCAGCCATAGCTGTAAAAACAGAGTGCTCTGTGGTTCAGGTAACAATCCAAACAACCTTTCAGCTGCGACGGCTTCTTTCTCGACAATGGCTGCGCGAGCGGCAAGGTCATAAACCAGGACATCACCGACATCTATCTCGACGATATCATGCAGTAATGCCATCTGGACGACGCGGGAAATATCAACATTCTCTGGGGCGAAGGAAGCAAGACTCATGGCTGCTACGGCAAAATGCCAGCTATGTTCAGCGGAGTTCTCGGGGCGACCATGACCGATAATCTTAGTGCGGCGCTCAACAAGTTTTAGCTTGTCGATCTCCATCAGAAAGTTAATCACTTCACTCATTGCGCCGAAAGCTAGCTGCGTCATCCTGGTGCTCCATTAGTAAATTATTGGTGTGAATATATTGTATCGATACCGTTATAAGTTTTGATGGATTTATTTTAGCGTACAGGTGTTAGCTGGAATCGTTCTCAGCTATGCTCTACCCATCATTCTTCGAGCTGCATATGCGTTGGCTTTCCTCGTTCACCCCCGTCACTTACTCAAGTAAGCTCCTGGGGACTCACTGCGTCGCCGCCTTTATGCAACTCGAATTATCTTGGGTAGAGTTGCAATGCATTATCCATTTTTTGTCTCACCGGGAGTTGCCATATGTCTGACAAACCATTGATAGCGAAAGGATATTCAATGGCCGAGGAAATCGCCAACAGTATTAGCCATGGTATAGGACTGGTTTTTGGGATTGTCGGGCTGGTTTTGTTACTGATACAGGCGGTTGATGCTAACGCAAGTGTGACAGCAATAACCAGTTATAGCCTGTACGGCGGCAGCATGATTTTGCTGTTTCTCGCATCAACGTTGTATCACGCGATTCCCCATCAACCCGCCAAGCGCTGGCTGAAAAAATTTGACCACTGCGCAATTTATTTGTTGATAGCCGGGACGTATACGCCCTTTTTACTCGTGGGCCTGGATTCGCCTCTGGCGCGCGGGCTGATGGTTGTTATTTGGGGGCTGGCGCTGGCCGGTATTCTCTTTAAGCTCACCATCGCACATCGCTTTAAGGTTTTATCGTTAGTGACTTATCTGCTGATGGGCTGGTTATCGTTGGTAGTTATTTATCAGATGGTAATTAAACTCGCGCCGGGCAGCGTAACGCTGTTGGCAGTTGGCGGGGTGATTTACTCGCTGGGAGTGATTTTCTACGTCTGCAAGCGTATTCCCTACAACCATGCAATCTGGCACGGTTTTGTGCTCGGCGGCAGTGTATGCCACTTCCTTGCGATTTATCTCTATATTCATTAATTATCCGTCGCCCCATGTGCAGGGCGACGGCGGGTTGTTTTACTCATCTTCTAACGAATATGGCAGTCGCTCAATAACCAGCTCGCTGCCGACATCATCACGAACGCGCAGCACGCTATTGGCTTCCAGATCGTTGTTCATCACAACCTGAACCAATACTCGCCCATCATCAAGCTGGCTGGCTGCCAGTACCGTACCGGTACGACGCCAGTTATCACCCATTTTCAACTCCAGGTCTTCACCAGCTTCCGGTAAGCGGCTGGCTTTGCCTGCGAGATACCATAGAGCACGCTTGTTAGCGCCACGGAATTTCGCACGAGCCACCATTTCCTGGCCGGTGTAACAACCTTTTTTGAAGCTGATTCCGCCCAGCGCCTGAAGGTTCGTGGCCTGTGGGATGAACTGTGCGCTGTTAACCGGTTCAATAACCGGAATACCAGCTTCAATCTCCAGAGCTAACCATTGCTGGCTGTCGTTACGCTGTGCTTCACCCTGTAATTTTTCAGCCAGTATTTGCGCGGTAGATTCATCAGTTACCAGCATGAAACGCTCGGCAGGTAAGTTGAACCATAGGAGCGTGGTAGCACCTTCTTGTACAACCGGATTCTCTGCATCAGGCAAGGTGGCAAAGAGATTAGCCAGCGCAGCGCGAGCCTGGAAACCTGCAACGCCCATCAGCACGCTTTCATCATCTGGAGCGATGGTGACTTTGGAAAATACTGCATATTTTTTTAGCTCAACAAGCTGCGCATCACGCAGGTTGCGGCGCTCAATCAAGGCAAAACCCTCGCCACGATGGAACAGGCGCAAGTTGCTCCACATTTTTCCTTTCGCGTCACAATGCGCGCAAAGTGTGTGCTGATTTGCAGCCAGTTGTGCAACGTCGGTCGTGACCTGGCCTTGTAGGTAGGTTTCTGCATCTTTGCCTGTCACGCTTGCCAGTGCCCAATCATCAAGAGTCATGAGTGTTAGCGGCAGGCGGGCTGCGGCCGTAGGCTGACGCGGAGGAAATGGAGTGAAAGCCATAGTTATGTCCCTGGGTTTTGAGCAAATGAATTGGCTCAATGGTAAAAGAGCCATTTGGCAATGCAAGCAGTTTGATAACGCGAGTTGTGCGCTTACGCGTTTTCTCGCAAGGTTAATGCAACAGCAACGCATTACAGATTTTTCTCACGATAAAGCGCGCAAACGGTAACATTCATTTAATGCGTGCCATAAAAACACGTTACACTAACATTTGTACCTACTTTGTCAGAGAACCAGGAAAGAGCACATGGATATCAATAACAAAGCCCGAATTCATTGGGCGTGCCGCCGGGGAATGCGCGAGCTGGATATTTCGATTATGCCATTCTTCGAATATGAATATGACTCGTTAAGCACTGAGGATAAGCAGTTGTTTGTCCGTTTGCTGGAAAGCGATGATCCAGACCTGTTCAATTGGTTAATGAATCATGGCAAACCCGCAGATACAGAGCTGCAACGGATGGTGACACTGATTCAGACACGGAATAAAGAACGTGGTCCTGTGGCAATCTGATCTTCGCGTCTCCTGGCGTGCACAATGGCTATCACTTTTAGCACACGGTCTGGTGGCACTTTTTGTGCTGCTGATGCCGTGGCCGATGAGCTATACGCTAATCTGGATGCTGCTACTTTCGCTGGTTGTATTTGACAGTGTGCGCAGCCAGCGGCGCATCCATGCCTGCCAGGGCGAAATGAAACTTCTGACCGACTACCATCTGCGTTGGCAAAACCAGGAGTGGGAAATCGTTGGTTCCCCTTGGGTTTTACGCAGTGGCATGATGCTGCGCTTACGCCGGGTCGGGCGCAAACGCTGCCAGCATTTATGGCTGTCCGCTGATAGCATGGACACGGGTGAGTGGCGTGATTTACGTCGCCTGATGCTGCAACAACAGGCGAGTGGAAGTGGGGAAGCTTAAACAGCTTTCAGGCAAAATGTTCGGCCATTTCTGCAAGAATTAGCTCACACCAGGTTTCGATTCGCTCATCGCTTAAATCGTACTGATTGGTTTCATCAAGCGCCAGGCCAACGAACAGTTGCCCATCGGCAATAACCGGTTTAGGGCTAGTAAACTCATAGCCTTCAGTTGGCCAATAGCCAATAAACTGAGCGCCGCGTGGGGCCAGTTTGTCGTGCAGCATGCCCAGAGCATCAAGGAACCATTCACCGTAGCCGAGCTGATCGCCCATGCCATAAAGCGCAACCAGTTTGCCTTCAAGATTCAGATTATCCAGTTGATCCCAGACGGCTTCCCAGTCTTCCTGTAATTCGCCGAAATCCCAGGTGGGGATACCGAGAATTAACACATCGTATTGTTCCATCATGGCTGGTGAATCATCTTTCAGATTGTGCAGTGTCACCAGTTCCGGGCCAATGATGTCACGAATTTTTTCGGCAGCCATTTCGGTGTAACAAGTGCTGGAGCCATAAAAAAGGCCAATGTTCATCGCGTTAACAACTCTTTTAAAAACGTGCAGGATTGCAAGTGTATCAGATCCCATTGTGCATCATGCATAATGGACACAATTCGCCAAATGTGAGGCTGTAGTGGAACAGGATCTGGCCCGAATCGAACAATTTCTTGATGCGCTCTGGCTTGAGCGGAACCTGGCACAAAACACGTTAGACTCCTACCGTCGGGATCTGAAGATGGTGGCGGAGTGGCTGGAACGTCACTCTTTGAGTCTGCTGAATGTGCAAACTGGCGATTTGCAGTCGCTGTTTGCTGAGCGCCTTGAAGGTGGCTATAAAGCAACAAGTTCAGCGCGTATGCTGAGCGCGATTCGTCGGTTGTTTCAGTATCTCTACCGCGAAAAATTACGCGAAGATGACCCGAGTGTGATGCTTTCATCGCCAAAACTACCGCAGCGTTTGCCGAAAGATTTAAGCGAAGCGCAGGTAGAACGTCTACTGCAAGCTCCTTGTGTCGACCAGCCTATCGAGCTGCGTGACAAAGCGATGCTCGAATTATTGTATGCTACCGGGCTGCGTGTATCGGAGCTCGTTGGGCTGACGATGAGTGATGTCAGCCTACGTCAGGGAGTTGTGCGGGTCATCGGCAAAGGCAATAAAGAACGTCTGGTTCCAATGGGTGAAGAAGCCGTTTACTGGCTGGAAAACTACCTGGAACATGGGCGGCCATGGCTGCTCAATGGCGTATCAATAGATACCGTTTTCCCGAGCAATCGTGCCCAACAAATGACGCGCCAGACATTCTGGCATCGCATTAAACATTATGCGGTGCAGGCTGGAATCGATAGCGAAAAGCTGTCACCACATGTTCTGCGACACGCATTTGCCACGCATCTACTGAACCATGGTGCGGATTTGCGAGTCGTACAGATGTTGCTTGGACACAGCGATTTGTCCACCACCCAAATTTATACGCATGTAGCTACAGAGCGGTTACGCCAGCTACATCAACAGCACCACCCACGAGCGTGAGTGGTAGAAGATAAGGAATCATCATGAAAAAGCGTTTGTGGCTGCTCCCATTATTAGCGGTCTCTGTGTCCGGTTTTGTTCATGCTGACGACGCAGCAATCAAGCAGTCTCTTGCTAAGTTAGGCGTGCAAAATGCTGACATTCAGTCAGCACCTGTTGCGGGCATGAAAACGGTATTAACCGATAGCGGCGTTTTGTATGTGACCGAAGACGGTAAACACGTTATTCAGGGGCCGCTGTACGATGTGAGCGGCGCGCAGCCTGTTAACGTCACCAATCAGCTGCTGGTGGGTAAACTGAACGCGCTCGAAAAAGAGATGATCGTTTACAAAGCGCCGCAAGAGAAACACGTCATTACGGTGTTCACCGACATTACCTGCGGCTATTGCCACAAGCTGCATGAAGAGATGAAAGACTACAACGCGCTAGGTATTACCGTGCGTTACCTGGCCTTCCCACGCCAGGGTCTGCAAAGCCAGACTGAAAACGATATGAAAGCTATCTGGTGTGCAAAAGACCCTAAAAAAGCATTTGATGCAGCGATGAAAGGAGAAGCTGTTGCGGGTGGGACCTGCGATATGAATATCGCCAACCATTACAACCTGGGCGTGCAGTTTGGTATTCAGGGGACGCCTGCAATTGTGCTGAGTAACGGAACGGTTATTCCTGGCTACCAGGGGCCGAAAGAGATGAAGCAAATGCTGGATGCACACCAGCAACTTACCAATGTAGGTGGGTAGTTAACGGGTGAAACAGCAAACACAACTTCGCCGTCGTACCGTTGATGATTCTGTCGTGCTGCCTCAGGAACTGCATCCGCTTTTAAAGCGCCTGTACGCCAGCCGTGGCGTACGTGGCGAGCAAGACCTTGAACGTAGTGTGAAGGGAATGCTTTCGTGGCAACAACTTAATGGCATGGATAAAGCCGTTGAGATACTGCATAACGCTTTCCGTGAAGGTTTGCGCATTATCGTGGTCGGCGATTTTGATGCCGATGGCGCGACCAGCACCGCGTTAAGTGTGTTGGGGCTGCGCAGCCTTGGGTGCCAAAACGTTAGCTATCTCGTACCTAACCGTTTCGACGACGGATATGGTTTGAGTCCGGAAGTAGTGGATCAAGCTCATGCGCGTGGCGCGCAGATGATTTTGACCGTTGATAACGGGATCTCTTCCCATAGCGGTGTTGAACGAGCTCACGCACTGGGCATTCCGGTAGTCGTGACGGATCATCACCTGCCGGGGCCTGAACTTCCGGTGGCTGATGCTATCGTTAACCCAAATTTGGTTGATTGTGAGTTCCCGTCAAAATCACTTGCCGGTGTTGGCGTTGCCTTTTATCTGATGCTGGCAATGCGTGCTCATCTGCGTGATTGCGGCTGGTTTGAACAGCAGGGCCTGGCGATTCCAAACATTGCAGAATTGCTGGATTTAGTGGCATTGGGCACCGTGGCCGACGTTGTTCCGCTTGATACCAATAACCGCATTTTGACCTGGCAGGGCTTGAGCCGTATTCGTGCAGGCAAATGTCGCCCTGGTATTAAAGCACTGCTGGAAGTCGCTAACCGTGAGCCGCAAAAACTTGCTGCCAGCGATTTAGGTTTTGCGTTAGGTCCGCGCCTGAATGCGGCAGGGCGCCTGGACGATATGTCCGTAGGTGTGGCGCTACTGCTCAGTGAAAATATTGCTGAAGCACGGATGTTGGCCAATGAGCTGGATGCACTCAATCAGACACGTAAAGAGATTGAGCAAGGCATGCAGGTTGAAGCGCTAACCCTGTGCCAACAACTTGAGCACAGCCATGATGAGTTGCCATATGGCCTGGCGATGTACCACCCGGAATGGCATCAGGGCGTGGTCGGTATCCTGGCTTCACGTATCAAAGAGCGCTTTAACCGCCCGGTAATTGCATTTGCACCCGCTGGTGACGGCACGCTGAAAGGCTCTGGCCGCTCGGTGCAAGGCTTGCATATGCGCGATGCTCTTGAGCGTCTCGATACTCTGTATCCGGGCATGATGCTGAAATTTGGCGGCCACGCGATGGCGGCAGGTTTGTCGCTGGAGGAAGCTAAATTTGAAGAGTTCCGCCAGCGCTTTGGCGATCTGATCGGCGAATGGCTTGATCCCGCATTGCTTCAGGGCGTGATTTGGTCAGACGGTGCTATTTCCGCGCAAGAGATGACGCTGGAAACCGCTGAGATGCTGCGCGATGCCGGGCCGTGGGGGCAGATGTTCCCTGAGCCATTATTTGACGGCAAATTCCGTTTGTTACAACAACGGCTGGTGGGCGAACGCCATCTTAAAGTGATGGTTGAACCCATCGGCGGTGGCCCGCTGATTGACGGCATTGCCTTCAATGTGGATACCGGATGCTGGCCGGATAACGGCGTGCGTGAAGTTGAATTGGCTTTCAAGCTGGACGTAAATGAGTTTCGCGGTAATCGCAGCGTTCAGTTGTTAATCGATCATATCTGGCCTCTATAGCCCTATTACTTGGCTATTAACGGGCAACAAAGCTATAAAAAGCGGCGTAATTCCGGTAAACTTTCCGGTCTACGACCGCATTTTCGTCTTCTGTCATCAACATAAGATAATACAGACCATGTTTGAAATTAACCCGGTAAAAAACCGCATCCAGGACCTCACTGAGCGCAGCGACGTTCTTAGGGGGTATCTTTGACTATGATGCCAAGAAAGAGCGCCTGGAAGAAGTAAACGCAGAGCTGGAACAGCCTGATGTGTGGAACGAACCTGAACGCGCGCAAGCGTTAGGTAAAGAGCGTTCTTCACTGGAAGCCATTGTCGATACATTGGACCAAATGACTCAGGGGCTGGAAGATGTTAACGGCTTGCTGGAGTTGGCCATCGAAGCCGACGACGAAGATACCTTCAATGAAACCATTGTTGAGATAGACCAGCTCGAAGCCAAACTGGCACAGCTGGAGTTCCGTCGTATGTTCTCCGGCGAATATGACAGCGCTGACTGTTATATCGACATTCAGGCAGGTTCTGGCGGCACCGAAGCGCAAGACTGGGCCAGCATGTTGATGCGTATGTATCTGCGTTGGGCAGAAGCACGTGGCTTCAAAACCGAAATTATTGAAGAGTCTGAAGGTGAAGTTGCCGGTATTAAATCGGTGACTATTCGCATTCAGGGCGAGTATGCCTTTGGCTGGTTGCGTACCGAAACTGGCGTCCATCGCCTGGTTCGTAAGAGTCCGTTCGATTCCGGCGGCCGTCGCCATACCTCCTTTAGCTCCGCCTTCGTTTATCCAGAAGTGGATGACGATATTGATATCGAAATCAACCCGGCGGATCTGCGTATCGATGTGTATCGTGCATCTGGCGCAGGCGGTCAGCACGTTAACCGTACAGAATCCGCGGTGCGTATTACCCACCTTCCGACTAATACAGTGACTCAGTGCCAGAACGACCGTTCGCAACATAAGAACAAAGATCAGGCGATGAAGCAGATGAAGGCGAAGTTATACGAGCTGGAAATGCAGAAGAAGAATGCTGAGAAGCAGTCGCTGGAAGACAACAAATCGGATATCGGCTGGGGCAGCCAGATTCGTTCTTACGTACTGGACGACTCCCGTATCAAAGACTTGCGTACAGGTGTAGAAACCCGTAACACGCAGGCGGTACTGGATGGCGATCTGGACAAATTTATCGAAGCAAGTTTGAAAGCAGGGTTATGAGGAACCAACATGTCTGAACAACAAGCACAGGGTACCGAAGCGGTCGATCTTAATAATGAACTGAAAGCACGCCGCGAGAAGCTGGCAGGCCTGCGCGAGCAGGGCATTGCTTTCCCAAATGATTTCCGTCGCGATCATACCTCAGACCAATTGCACGCTGACTTCGATGCGAAAGAGAACGAAGAGCTGGAAGAGCTGGGCATTGAAGTTGCCGTTGCTGGTCGTATGATGACTCGCCGTATCATGGGTAAAGCGTCTTTCGTTACCCTGCAAGATGTTGGTGGTCGCATTCAGCTTTACGTTGCGCGTGATGATTTGCCAGAAGGCATCTACAACGAGCAGTTCAAAAAATGGGACCTCGGTGACATCCTGGGTGCTCGCGGTAAGCTGTTCAAAACCAAAACTGGTGAGCTTTCTATTCACTGTACTGAACTGCGCCTGCTGACCAAAGCACTGCGCCCGCTGCCGGACAAATTCCACGGCCTGCAGGATCAAGAAGCGCGCTACCGCCAGCGTTACCTGGATCTGATCTCTAACGACGAATCCCGCAACACCTTTAAAATCCGCTCACAGATTATGGCTGGCGTCCGTCAGTTCATGGTTGCACGTGGCTTTATGGAAGTTGAAACGCCAATGATGCAAGTGATCCCGGGTGGCGCATCTGCGCGTCCATTCATCACGCATCACAACGCGCTGGATATCGATATGTACCTGCGTATTGCGCCGGAACTGTATCTGAAGCGCCTGGTAGTGGGTGGCTTCGATCGCGTATTCGAGATCAACCGTAACTTCCGTAACGAAGGTATTTCTCCGCGTCACAACCCAGAGTTCACCATGATGGAACTCTACATGGCGTATGCGGATTACAAAGACCTGATCGAGCTGACCGAATCTCTGTTCCGTACTCTGGCACATGACGTGTTGGGTACTGCGCAGGTTAAGTATGGCGAAGAGATCTTTGACTTCGACCAGCCATTCGCCAAATTGACCATGCGTGAAGCCATCAAAAAATACCGCCCGGAAACTGATATTGCAGATCTGGACGATATGGGCAAAGCACTGGAAATCGCAGCAGCTATCGGCATCAAAGTCGAGAAGAGCTGGGGTCTGGGCCGTGTAGTCACCGAGATCTTCGAAGAAGTGGCTGAAAGCCACCTGATTCAGCCGACCTTCATTACTGAATACCCGGCAGAAGTTTCTCCACTGGCGCGTCGTAATGACGAGAACCCAGAAATCACGGACCGCTTCGAGTTCTTCATCGGTGGTCGTGAAATCGGTAACGGCTTCTCCGAGCTTAACGATGCAGAAGATCAGGCACAGCGCTTTGCTGACCAGGTTAATGCGAAAGACGCAGGCGACGACGAAGCGATGTTCTTCGACGAAGACTACGTGACTGCACTGGAGCACGGCTTGCCACCAACGGCGGGTCTGGGCATTGGTATCGACCGTATGGTTATGCTGTTCACTAACAGCCACACCATTCGTGACGTTATCTTGTTCCCGGCTCTGCGCCCGGTTAAGTAAGTTATGCTCGTTCCTCCCTTCGGGGAGGAACCCATTTTTTAGTTAATGTATTCAGAGGATTGGTTTGAGCAAGGAAAGCACAGTCAGAACATGGGCACCCAATGTCCTCATCCTCCTACTAAGCCTGTTACTCGTCGCTTGTTCATCAAATAAAGCGGGCAGCTCTAAAGCATCCTCCGGCAGTTACAACGGCTCGGTTTACACTGTCAAACGTGGCGATACCCTTTCCAAAATCTCACGCATGACTGGCACAAGTGTCGGCCAACTGGCACGCCTCAATGGTATTCCTGCTCCTTATACGCTGGAGATAGGGCAAAAAATCCGTGTTAAAAGTAGCTCTGGTTCTTCATCTTCTTCAAAGAAAACAGCCGTTGCGAAAACCTCGAAACCACGTTCATCTTCCACAAGTAGCGTAGCGAAAGTCGCTGCACCTCCGGTTGGCTCAAAATGCTGGCTCTGGCCGACGTCGGGTAAAGTGATTGCGCCTTTCTCCGATAGTGATGGTGGGAATAAAGGTATTGATATAGCTGGAAAACGCGGGCAACCGATTTACGCATCCGCCGCTGGAACAGTGGTTTACGTCGGCAACCAGCTTCGTGGCTACGGCAATTTAGTGATGATCAAACATAACGAAGAATACATCACCGCCTACGCGCACAACGAAACGACATTGGTGAACACCAGTCAGAAAGTCACTGCCGGGCAGAAAATTGCCACCATGGGTAGCAGCGGTTCGGATTCTGTGAATCTCCACTTCCAGATTCGCTACCGGGCAAACGCGATTGATCCTCAGCGTTATTTACCTCCGATGGGCAGCAAACCTTCCTGCTAATAATTAAAAGCCAGAGCGAATCTGGCTTTTAATAAATCCCCTCGCTATTGATCTCTATCACGCATTACCCCGCCTTCCTGACTAATAATGCTAAACACTTCGATTCATAATATGAATGGTTAATATTTTGCAAAATAACAACTGAGTTATAACGAATATGACGAGGTTGATGCAATTATGATATTTACCAACCATTCAATGTTAATGGTGAGTAGCAAATAATGACAACACGTATCAATGCAGACCAAATAATAAATACCTTTATCAGGTATACAACAATCAACACCACTTCCGTTGCAGATAATCAACAACTTCCTAGCTGTGAAAACCAGTACAAATTAGCGCAACTTGTTGCCGATGAGTTCGCAACTGAAAGTGCTGTTGAGACCACCATTAACGATAATGCTATTACCGTTCTTAGCCTTGCCGCAAATAACCCGGAAATGCCCTCCATTGTCTTCTTTGCACATCTCGACACAGCGCCAGATAACGCGAATGACACCCACGCTGTACGCGTGAAAAACTATGACGGTACAGATATCGTGCTGCCTGCGACTGGCGATGCGATTACCGTTGAAGCATTCCCTGAATTGCTGGACTACATAGGCCAGGAGATCATTACCACCGATGGCACCAGCCTGTTGGGCGCTGACGACAAAGCCGCGATTGCCGCTGGCGTCGAAGCTATTCGCTATATGCTTGCGACACCGGACTTTAAACATGGCGATATCAAACTGGTATTGCTCCCGGATGAAGAAATTGGTATTCGCGGAGCTAAAGCATTAAACGTGGCCGCATTAAATGCTGACTTTGGTATTTGCCTCGACTGCTGTGGTATCGGCGAATATGTGGTTGAAAACTGGTATGCAGGCAGCGCAAAAATGACCTTTAAAGGCGTGACTGCCCATCCAATGAGCGCCAAAGGAAAACTGGTTAATGCCGTATTAATCGCTAATGAAGTGATTAACGCATTACCCGAAGCTGAACGCCCTGAATTAACAGAGGGTCGTGAAGGCTATTTCTGGGTGAATAAAATTAGCGGTAATACCGTCAGTGCTACGCTTGAAATTGCACTGCGTGATTTTGAAGTCGACGGCTACCAGAATAGAAAAGCAACACTACGTTCAATTACCGAACAACTCCAAAATCGCTACGGCCACGACAATGTTATTCTGGAACTATCTGATACTTACGATAATGTCAAAGCGGGTCTCGACAAAAAGCCGGAAATTATTGCCAGTGTTCAACAGGCGATGCGCAATTTGGGAATCGAGCCGAAGCCGCTAATTATGCGTGGTGGGTATGACGGCAGTGTCATCACTCCAGCCGGTTTACCTACCGTGAATATCTTTACCGGTGCTCATAATTTCCACTCCACCAAAGAGTTTCTCCCTGCAGAATCCCTGCGCCTGGCAAGCGAAATGCTGCTGGAAATCATCACTCTGAGCGCTCAGGAGGTTTCTGCGTGAATAAGTGGATAATCGAGTTTGTTCTGTATGCGGTCTATATGGTTTTTGGTGCTGCCTGGGCGACAACCGGTGCAGTGATGCCGCAAATCATGGCTGATTTTAATATCGATGTTTCTCATGCGGCGTTGATGTCGAATGTGATTCTGTGGGCGAAAATTCTTGGTGCCTTCTGCACGTCAATTCTGACGGCACAATTGGGTGCGAAGAAATCCTATCTTTTGGGTTGTGTGCTTACCGGGTTATCGATATTTATCCCATGGACCAATAATTTTGACCTGCTGTTAGTTATTCGCTTTA
Source organism: Buttiauxella cochleicola (assembly GCF_021283185.1). Lineage (NCBI taxonomy): Bacteria > Pseudomonadati > Pseudomonadota > Gammaproteobacteria > Enterobacterales > Enterobacteriaceae > Buttiauxella > Buttiauxella cochleicola. The sequence goes on along the minus strand of NZ_JAJSOS010000003.1, from coordinate 18,932 downwards.
TGGGCGGCCTGGGCGGTGCAATTTGCCTGGTTTCACTGGTGCCGACCGTGGCACGTTTGTTTGATAACAAAACCGCATCTGCGCTCAACAGCCTGAACTGCACCTCCAATATCATCGGCACCATTATCGCGTTGACGCTGGCAGGTAGCTTGTCTATCTACTTTGGTGGCTGGAGAAATCTGCTGGCGGTCTATGGTGTGGTTACACTGGTTCTGGGTGCTGTGTGGCTAATCTTCTTCACCGATGAAGAAGTTGCTGTTACTACTGCAAGCCACGACGGCAGCACGGATAAACTGCGCATTATGAGAGATGCGATTTTTAACCGCGTGGTGTGGGGGATGATTGCCCAGTACGTCGGCGCGATGATCATGATGATTTTCATGTTCACCTTCCTGCCGCTTTACTACGCCAAATACGCGCACCTGCCGCCAGAATCGCATGCTCACCTGAGCGGCACGGTAAACCAGGTCGGGATTATGCTCGGTGCGATTGCAGGACCATTCTGCAAAGCTCGCGGCTACCATTATAAAAACTGGTTGTTTAGCACCAGCATCGCGATGGCAATTACCACCTTTATTATGCTGTTCGCAACCAATGACATTCTGATTCTGGTTTGTTCATTCCTGACGGGCTTTGTGTTTGCGACCTGGTTTGCCTTTATTTTCTCTATCCCAAAAGAGACATTAAAAGGGGCCAATACTCAAACTGTGACTTATACAATGTCGACGTTCTGGGTATGTACATTCGTTATCGCCACCGCGAACAGCCAACTGATTGGCTGGTCAATTGATGCAACCGGTAGCTTCACAATGGGCTTTGTCTGGGTGTTTGCGCTGATGGTGGTTTCACCTATCGTGGCTCTAATAGTATTCCCGAAAAAAGTGGTAGCTCACGCTTAAAAATGAAAGGGAAACCGCGAGGTTTCCCTTTTATCTATCAGGTGCGTTGATTGTGTTTACCCGTAAGCCAGAAGAGGGGGATTTGAGCAACCAGCACCAACAGCACTCCTGCCCACGGCGTTAGCGCAATCTTGTTTTGTGCCACTAATCCACTCCCCAGGATCTCACCCAAAGTAATACCCAGGTTAAATGCCGAGATATTCAACGCTGAAGCAAAATCCACTGCGCGAGGAGTCCAGCGCGATGCTGTTTCCAGCATTCCTGCCTGAAAACCTGGTGACATCCCGAATGCCAGTGCACCCCAAATAAATAGCAGCGGTACAACAGCCAGTTTGCTGGAGAGGGTGAGCACCAGGAGCACAAATACCGCGAGCAGACCCAGCAGCATACGACGTAGCGCAGTGGGCCAGCCGAGACTTGCAGCCCAGCGTCCTCCGGCCATGTTTCCAACTAAAGTGGCTATGCCAAATACCACCAATAACATGCTGGCACTATGGGTCGAAAACCCACTGATGCCAGTCAAAATAGGGGTGATAAAGGTGAAGGCAGCAAAACTTGCGCCAAAGCCTAGTACGGTAATACTCATCATCGCCAGAATCATGGGCTGTTTTAACGCAGACAATTGTATAAACGCCGGGCCTGCCTTCTGCGCGGGTAGTACCGGAACCCAGCGTGCCGTTGCCAGCAGAGCAATTGCGGCTAACACTGCGACCCCAAAAAAGGGTAAACGCCAGCCCAGCCCATTACCAATCATACTTCCTAATGGCACACCGATAACCATCGCAAGCGTCAGGCCTGCAAACATAACGGAAATTGCCCGGCTTGCAGCACCAGGTGCTGCTAATCGGGCTGCGACAGTGGCACCGATAGCGAAGAAACTGCCGTGTGCAATTGCTGTGATGATGCGACCCAGCAATAGCATGTGATAGTCGGTAGAAAATGCTGATAGCAGGTTACCAAAAAGAAAGGTTGTCACTAATGCCAGCAGCAATGGTTTACGCGGCAATCGCGCAAATCCAAGAACGACAATCGGTGTTCCAATGGCGAGCGCGAGCGCGTAGGTTCCGACCAGGCTTCCGGCCTGAGCCAGAGACACATGTAAATCCTGAGCTATGGCGGGCAACACGCCGACGACGATAAACTCCGCCACACCTATAGCAAATGCAGTAACTGCCAGGGCCCAGACACCCGCATGAATACGATGTGGCGTGCTCATTTATGTTCTCCCGGCTGCGGCCAGCGCAATGATTTGATCGGCTTCTACCGTTGCACCGGCAATACCTACTGCTCCAGTCGCGTGGTTATGTTCATCGTAGAGCACAACGCCGCCGCCAAAACTAATCAGCCCACCGTTAGTGGACTCCAGAGAATAAATTGCGCCACCTGGCTGAGCATCTGCACCAAGAGTCAGGCTATCTGTACGAAAAAGTGCTGCGGTGCGTGCTTTCTTGATTGAGACATCAATAGCCCCCGGGACTGCGTTGTCCATGCGCAAAAAACCGCGCAGTAGACCTGCGTCATCAACAACACTGATATTAATAGCAAAATTCATCTCTTGAGCGAGCTTTCGGGCGCGCTCAATCACTTGCACAACGGTTGATTCACTTAAAGCAGACATTGGAAAACTCCTTGATGTGATAAAGAGTCGCCAATGATTGCTGTGAGCTAACAATTTGTGAAGATGGGTAGGGTGATTGGAGGCTAAGTTTGATAATGCCGAACTAAGCCTGGTTGAATGCGATCGCCAGCGCTGTTAAGGCTGGCTTGCTTAAACGTTTGGCAGGAGCTGCTACACCTAATGCTGCAATAACGCATCCTTGCCGACGAAGCGGTATAGCCAGACAATTTAGCCCCACTTCAGCTTCCTCAAGGTCGAGCGCATAGCCTTGCTCGCGGATGATATGTAATTCCTGCTCAAGTTTTGCCGGCAGGAGATTTGCTCGTCGCAAACTGCGCACTAATTCAGGTTCGTTAGCTAAAAATATCTTGCCAATAGCGGAGGTCGTTAACCCTTCACGGCGGCCGCGCGGACTGGCTACCCGTAGATTATTGCAACCTTCGATAGCATCAATATAAAGGTACTCACGCGTGCCACAAGGGGCTGCCAGATAGCTGGTTTCCCCGCTTAATCTCGCCATTCTCAATAAAGCCGGCGTAAATACTTCCCGCAATTGTTCATCAGCGTCCGCCAGAGGTTGCGAGATGTCCCGCAAACGCAAACCTAGTGCGTAATGCGTCCCTTTGCGGGTTATGTAGCCCAGAGCCGAGAGAGTGTTGAGCAGTCCATGTAATGTGCTTTTGTTCAAATTAAGCCGTGCTGACAAATCGGCTAAACGAGCGACACCACCTGCAGCGGCAATATCTTCAAGTATTGTCATTGCGCGTTCAACAGACTGTATGCGGCGGTTCTCATCAATCATTTTAGGGCTCGGTGAGTTTAAAAAGTTCACCATTGTAGAACTTATTGGGTCGAGGGGAAAACGTGAGGGAATCACAAGGGAAATGATTTGCCAACAAGGGTTAGATATTCGCATGCCTCTAATAAAAACAATCGCTTAATAATTAACCACATAAAATGAAAAGGCGCTTGCCAGTGAAAGCTGAACGTCTATAATGCCTACGCACTTCTTAAGCGGGTGTAGTTCAATGGTAGAACGGCAGCTTCCCAAGCTGCATACGAGGGTTCGATTCCCTTCACCCGCTCCAGCATACCTTTCCTAATCTATTTAGAATCCAACGAACCCATTCGATACGCTACTTTTACGTCCTGAATTTGCTTTATCATTATTCATGGCGACAGCAGAAAACCTCATGTATTGCGCTTCCTGCTGCCTGATTTTATGTCTTAAACAGTTGCCGGTAAGGTTTCGATAGGAGCAGGCTTACCAATGAAGTAGCCCTGAACATAGTCAATTCCCATGCGGAATAGAGCATTCTGAATAGCTTCAGTTTCGACAAATTCAGCCACTAACGTCATGTTTTTCATTCTTGCTAACTCACAAATAGATTCCACGATTTTGTAATCCATTTCACTGGAAATAATATTGTGGATAAAACTACCATCGATTTTGAGTATATTTGCCTGCATGTTTTTTAGTCGCGCATAGCTCGCATAACCCGTTCCAAAATCATCGATAGCAATTTTACAGCCTAAACGCTGTAGTGCATCCAGTGTCTTATCTGCTTGTAAGTTGTTGGTAAGTTCATCGGTCTCGGTCACTTCCAGAACGATCTGCTCAGGCGCAATACCGTACTTAATTAGCATGTTTTCAATGAGATGCGCCATATCTGTGCGGCAGATTGATGCTGGGGTCAGATTAATGGCGAAGCATTGGTTTGGCCGTGCATGACGTGTTTCATCCATATATTTCATGGTGTTATTTAACACCCATAGATCAATGCTCGATGACATGCCAAATTCATTTGCTAGCGGTAAAAAAGTATCCGGGAAAATAAGTTCATCATTACTACCAAGCATTCTCAACAGGACTTCATGGTAGCGGTGACCATTTTTACTTTCTATTGGCTGAGCCATCAAAACAAACCGATCTAACTCAAGCGCATATTGAAGTTGATTCATCATGTCGACTTTAGTTTTAACCTGACTTTGTACCTGGCGGCTGCTTTGCTTTCTCATATCCACGGGCAAGTTTGTTGTCAGGGAGATCTCTGCCAGTGCTCGTAATTCACCAATTAATAAATATAGATGACCCACTGGGTAGTTAATGATGCAGTAGCTACAACCAATTTGTGGGTAGAGCTTTACCCCATCACGGGTATAACGGAATGTTTTGGCTTTGTTGTGTAGCTCAGAGATTCTTTTTTCAGCATTTAAAGGGGACATTCGTACGATTAAATCGTGACCAGAGCTGATATAAATAAGCTCATCACTTTCCAGTACAGGTTTTAAAAACTGAGCCAGTTGTTGTTTGTACTGCACTTGCATGAGTAAGCCATAATGGCGACCCAATAACTCAAGATCCGGAATATATAGTTGGCATAAAACAGACACAGTGTTTTTGTTTAAATCTGCATCAAGTGCCAGCAAGTTTGGTAGATGCAAAACTGGATCGATGCTCATTAATCGTTTGGACTTAATATTTAACGCACGTTGTCGTGAAATATTTATAGCCATCAAAGTAATAGTTATCGAAAATGCTGCAAAGCAGGATGTTGCAACGGCCAGGTGTAACTTGTAATCGGCTGTTTGAGGGATATAACTTTGAGAGTTATTACTTAGTACAACCAATAACACCCACCAAATGAGAGAAATGGCGGCATGGCCCAGACGTAGTGTTCCCCAAATCATGACCGGTAACAGTAATGTCAGGGTATATACGGAGTTTATCAGTGTTAGTTTATGATTGATTGGCGAAATCATGAGCGCTGTAAGCAATATCAGTGCGCCAAATAGACAAATGAGTTCCAGCGCTCGCAGGTCTTCTGCAACTTGATTACGGATTTTTTCAATATATTTCTTGATGTATGATGGCGTTCTGATCGAACGAATTACCAAATAACACATTGGCAAGCCAATCATATTCCCAACCAGCATTCCCTGATAATTTATCAATGTTCGCGTGGTGAATGGGGTTATGTACATCATTGTTTGATGCACGCCAAACATCCCCAAATAGAGCACAGCCTGGAAATAGTTTAAGAATAAAGTGGCATTAACAAATACCAGCCAAAAAATACGCTGCCAGGTTAGATTGTAACGCCCAAAACTTGCGCGGCCACGTTTACCCGTAAAATAATAGTAACCAGCACAACTTATTGCAGTTGAAGTAAAATAATGTAGTACTGACATAATTGCCGGTTCAAAGCCGCGATCAGGTGCTACCCGGTAAAATATGCATAGAATGATTCCTGGCAATGCCTTAAAACCATAAATCATGGTAAGGGTTGTCATCAGTGCCATGTTGAGATAAAAGAAAGGTATCTCGAAACCGTCAACGTAGCCGTAAGAACTCATATACTGAGTTATAGGGTACAGAATGAAGGGGAGGACAAGTGGCAAAGCCCACCATTTGTCTTTGTACTTATTGTATAACGCAGTAAATTTCATCATCAATGTCTGCTTTTTTACTAATTCCACTATCTGGAATGATTTACAAGCATCCATTGCTTAAAAAAAGTGTTACTAACACTCGGCTATCTTGCTCTATTAATACACTTTGGTATTAACCTGGCATCACGTGGGCAATGTCATTGCTATCTCATCATAAAAGATGACATTGTTTTTCCCTTTATCTTTTATGTAATACATCGCCACATCGGCTTTTTTCAAAAGTGTGGCAACATCTTGCCCATGCTCCGGGTAAATAGAAATCCCGATACTGGCAGACAAGAAATCAACTGTTGTTGCTGAGAGTTCATAGCTATCTGAGATTCTTGAAAGCAATTTTTTGGCAAGTTTGATCGCCGCATCCTCTGTTTTTTCGCAAACGACGATGATGAATTCATCACCACCAATTCTTGCCACAAATCCTCCCTTGCCAATAACGTTCCTGAGCATTTTAGATATCTTTACCAGCAGTTCATCACCAATGGCATGTCCCCAGACGTCGTTAACACGTTTAAAGCCGTCAAGGTCAATAAACATAATGAACAGTGGTTGCATTTGTTTATCAAATAGAGTGTTCAAATGGTTTTGTAAATAAAGGCGATTAGGCAATTGAGTTAATGAATCATGTTGCGTCATTTGTTTTAATTGCAAATTCTTCGAAATTAACTCTCTTTTGAGAAGTTCATTACTCAAATGTTCTTTGAAATTAATAAACCAGATGAAGATAGCTAACATAAATACCAGGGTAATAAGTATTACCATCGTCATAGCTATCGTGTTTTCGATGTAATCATCATGTTTTATGCTAATAAATGAGGAGGCCATTGGTGCCATATTCATTTTACTTGTACCTAAAAAGTGCATGATTGCTACACCGGTACAAAGAGTAAGAGTGGCACCCAGTCGGCAGAAGTTAGCGTAGCTGTCGTTTTTACTCGTCATAACCAACATCAAATGGGTTAAACGCAGCATGCCTAATGAAGTAATAAAAATAACGATTAGCGAAAGTGTGATATGAGCATTGCTAACATACCAATCACCTGTATTGATGATTGCAGCCATTCCCAGGTAGTGCATGGATGCTGCGGTGGCAGAAAATATCAATGCAGGAATGAGATAGTGATTTTTGCGTAATTTTTTGAATAAAAAGCAACCAAACCCCAGGGAACAACCAATAATAGCGACGAGTAAAGAGGCCAGCGTTATCTTAATGTTATAATTTATAATATGACTATGATGATGGGCCTGCATCACCATGTAGTGTAAAACCCAAATACCACAGCCCATAGTTGGGCCACTAAATAAAGGCCAACAGTAATGTTTTTTTCGAGCGCCAGCTTTACATAGCCAAAAAGAGACATAAAAAGCCAGGCACGCAATAATTACTGCGAGTAGGACTAATGAGATATCATAATTAAATAACATATTTAACTTAAAGTTTACTTTTAGGAAGCTGCATGTTTATTATCATCTTAATGTGCGAGTGGATAATAACGTGGTACTTATTATGTTCAAGATATTTTTATTAATTTACACAAATAAAAGACAATCCGTGCACTGGTTGTCTTTTAATGGGCTGAAACATGCCTGAAATGATTTAACTTAGTTCAAGTCGCTGTAGATGTTTGTACGAAGTTACTCTTCATCGGGAAGCTGATACTTCTGGCAGTATAAATAAGGAATGTCTTCACGGGTGAGGAGAGCGGCATCCTTGTTTAGCCTAAAAATATCGATATCGCTTACTCCTGAGTTTTTCAGATAAAAATCAGGGAAAAATTGTTGCAGAATCGCAGCGGGTACGGTTTCACGGTTGGAAATGATGATCTGCTGGGATACCCAGACGGGGCTGAGGCCATACTCAGCAAGCGTAAAGAGGATGGTCCTCTGAACCGTATACTCTTCCTGCGGCGTGACGTTTATGATGCCGTTAATGTTTGCAATACCTTTTCCGTCACCCGATTTGAAATCGACAATGCCTCTAAATGACGCATTACCCCTAACTATCTGTAGCGTCGACCGGCATACGATGCTGTGCGGATTCTCGTATGAGGGCATATATAGATAGAACGCGAGACCGGAGAGTATCGCCAGACACACCAGGAAAATGATACGTGTTTGTTTTCTGATAGTGGCTATCGCGCTAAGCATCTTCATTTACTATCGTACCGGGGATAATAGACGGACTGACAGGAGTTATCATGTGACAATTCCATATTGGTAGTGCACGTAATGATAGAAATATTTTTCGTCTCAGGATAAGCCGTTATATAGAGGTATTTATCATCACTGCACATTTCAGGATGCTGCTTGATAAAATCCTCATGACGAATATGGTTACTTGCATCATCATTTAAAAAATAGTGGCATTGGCCATCATATTTTTTTGAAGCAACATAACCCGAAAAGTAATTCTCGCTGGATACTTTAGGGTAGATAAGCACCCCAACTATTATGATGGTAAACATAATAATAAGTGCTTCCGCCAGATTTACCTTTGGCAGTTTTTTATTTTCTATTCCATTCGTATCTGTTACAGCGTGCGGCTCTGTAAGTTCGATCTCAACCTCAGGTACAACATGATCCCGTTTTTTTTCAACGGTTATTTCTTGTTGAATGATAAGACCTTTACGAGGAATTGTGGTGATTATTTGTTTCTCTACATTCATTTGTAAAAATGACTTTCGCAGAGAGAGAATGCTTTGATAAAAGGCGTTAAAGCTAACCTGTCTGTGGCTTTCACCCCAAGCGAAAGCGAGTAACTCATTCTGAGTAACAATCTTAGTGTGATTCCTGAGCAATAACAGTAGGCATAATGAGGCTGTCGGCTTGAGTTTTATCTCTTCATGGCTGTCTGTATGTACCAGACACTGTTTCTCTGGTAGAAATACTATTTTGTTTTCAATGAGATAACATAGATTATCTGCTTCGGACATGTTGCCACTACTCTCGTTGACTCAGGCTGGTTTTCCACCTGCCATTATAAGCACAATGTGGCATGGAATAATCCAGCCTTTTAGCTACTTTACCCTTTAGGTACTTCTCGGATCATCAATATACTTATGATTAACCAAGTGTTAACTATTTTTATACGTTAAAAATCATTTAAAATCAATTTGTTATGGTTATGTGCTACTTCTTTTTTAACTGAAAAGAAAAAATTACCACCGCAAAGATTAAAAAAATTACGTTTCTGCCCTCAGATTAATATACTCACTGACAGAGCAGCATGAGGGGGCAGGCATGGTATCTCAGAGTTAGATGCTCAATAGTGTAAATTTGAAAATGATATTTAATACCTGAGTATTTAAGTCGCCTTTACTCTTCGTTGATGATGTCTCACCATAACAACGGGGATATAGCCAATGAATAAACTATTTCAATTAATAGTATGTATTTATGGGGTTTCAACCCTGGTGTTTATGCTATTCAGAGTTGTATGGCTTTGGATGCAGGTTATAAAGTATAAGAAAAATGATTTTGCCTGGTTCAAAGATAAGATTGATACAGTGATTGTGATATCAATTATTTGGCCATTGTATTTGATATATGTTATTTTTCAAGTTATTTTTAATCCCTGCTGTTTATGGAATAACAGTTGTGATTGTTTGAAAAACAATATGCCCTGATATGATTTTTTGAGTGATTATTTCATAGTTGTATAATGAAGTAATAATAATGTATGCGGTTGTTCATGAGCGTGGAATATTGTTTGGCATGGAGTTCATAAGGTTATTCATTTCAAATCGCCATCCTACAATCCTCAAAATCTGGCTTACCAATCGCAGGTTTGCCGTAATGTCCTATATTGATATACGTTACGAGTAACGGGGTATCGATTGCGTTAGGGCGATCTCCTTTGCTTTGTGCCAGGAGATAATCTCAATCCCATAACTAGAGTAAGAGAAGCTGATGTCCATTCTTAATTTTGATGAATCTGTAATGCTCATTGGAGACGAGATTAAAAAATCTGAAAACGCCTATTTCTCTCTGAGGAAAAAACGTCAGCGCATTGAAATGAAAAAAGATGGAAACATTTTTTATCTTGAGAAAGGCTCTGTCTCTGTTTACCGAGTTGAAAATGACCTTGTTACGGTAAGCTTTACCGCCCCCGCTATCCTTGGCCTGGCACAGATGCGTAATGATGTGATGTCTCATTACCTGCGTTGTGACACGGACTGTGAGATGTGGGTAATGAATGCGGCTAATGCTAATGAGATGCTTAGCAAGAAAAACCTATGGATACATGCATTTGATATTCTGACTAACCATCTGCAGCGTTATTTCCAGCGTGAAAATCTGCGTTCGCATAAAACTATTCGCGAAATTGTGACGGAACACGTGAAACACATTTGGTCACTTGAACCTGAAATACGTGAAAAAACATCAGTCTATACATTTATTCTCAGTAGGAACCACATTTCACGTAGCGCTATCCATAAAGTGCTTCAGGAACTGGTTAACGAGGGTAAATTGACTCTGAACCGTGGGAAGTTGTCTTCGTTTAATGCCCAATAAGACAAAGCCGGGTGTTATGTATTTAACGCCAGCCAGCTACTGAATTTCACGATAAAAAAAGCCGCAACATCATCTGTTGCGGCTTTTTTATCGTTTCTATCTTTCGCGTAATGCTTCCGCTTTGGCGCGAATAATCGGTTTCAGCAGATAACTCAGAATCGATTTCTTACCAGTTATAATATCGACTGATGCGACCATACCTGGAATGATGACCATTGGATGCTCTTTGGTTCCCAGGTAGTTCTTATCTGTGCGCAGGCGTGCAATGTAGTAACTGTGGCCTTCTTTATCCGTCACGGTATCTGGGCTTAGCTGGACCAGTTCACCATTCAGGCCGCCATACGTGGTGTAGTCGTAAGCGGTGAACTTCACTACGGCATGTTGCCCTGGGTGCAGGAAGGCAATGTCACGCGGCTGAATTTTCACTTCAATAAGCAGTTTGTCATCCAGTGGCACGATTTCTACTAAATCACTGCCTGGCTGAATAACACCGCCGATGGTGTTAACCAAAATTTGCTGGACAACACCGCGAACTGGCGAAACCACCATGGTTCGATTGACACGGTCTTCAAGTGCCTTGCCAGTGGCTTCTGCTTTGCTCAGATTCGTGCGTGCTTCGTTAAGCTGTGAAAGCGCATCGCTCTGGAAGCGGTTACGACTTTCACCAATCTTGTTTTCAATCTCTTTTGTCTCAGATGCAGACTTAGGGATGGAAAGCGTGACGGAATCCAGCAGCCCTTTAGTTTCCACTTCAGTACGACGTAAACGCAGGATTTCAACTTTAGAAATTGCACCTGATGCCAGCAGCGGCTCAGACATTTTGATCTCTTGCTGCAGTAAACTAAGGCTGTTTTTGTACTGTTCCTGTTTGGACTGGAAATCACGCAGTTCCTGTCTCTTCTGAACTAGCTGCTCTTGAAGACCTTCAATTTCATTCTGGAACTGGCGACGGCGACTGTTAAATAAATCCAGTTCGCCACGTGCAACATCAGGAGCCTTCTTAGAAATCTCATCAGAGATGACAAAATCTTTGTCTTCAGCTTCCGCAGCCAGACGATCGATTTTAGCCTGTAAGCCAAGCTTATCAGCTTCAGTCTCACCAACGTTTGAAGCAAAACGAGTGTCATCCAGATGAATCAACGGCGCGCCAGCTTCAACGATTTGCCCTTCATGCACATACAGCTCGGTGACAATACCACCTTCCAGGTTCTGTATTTTTTGCAAGCGTGATGACGGGATGGCTTTTCCTTCACCCCGTGTAACCTCATCAAGTTTGGCAAATCCAGCCCAAGTGAACGCCAGCACGACTAATACCAGGATAGTCCAAAGAGTCAGGCGAATAACGCGCGGCGAGTCATCAATCAGAGCATGACTCACCTCGTTAATGTTATCGGCCTGGTTTTCATCGCGACCTTTGAAGTAGTTGCGAATTTGCGGGCGTAAACGTGTAAATAACTCAGCGAGACGCATTGATTTGACCCTTCTTCAGCGCATCCATAACAATGGCTTTAGGGCCATCAGCAATAATGCGTCCTTTATCAACAATAATCAGTCGATCAACCAGCGTTAGCATCGACGCTTTGTGCGTCACGAGTAACAGCGTTTTATCAGCGACAAATGGCACCAGACCTTGTTTAATCTTGTCTTCACTGGTGTTGTCCATCGCACTGGTCGGTTCATCAAGCAGCAGAACTGGTGGCTCCAGCAGGAGCGCGCGAGCCAGCGCAACAGCCTGGCGTTGCCCACCGGACAGCTGCATACCACGCTCGCCAACTTGCAAGTTGTAGCCGTCAGGGTGAATACGAGCGAATTCGTTAACGCCAGCAAGTTCCGCGGCGCGCAGCATTGTTTCATCGTCAACATAACGGGCACCACAAATCAGGTTATCGCGCAGTGATCCATTAAACAGCTGAATGTCCTGAGGAACATAACCAATGCTGTGGCGCAAATCGTTGACGTCCAACTGACGAGCATCTACATCGTCGATCAAAATATTACCGCTGGTTGGCTGATATAGATTGATTATCAACTTGCTAATCGAGCTCTTGCCTGAGCCGCTGCGGCCGATAATACCTACTCGCTCACCAGGCTTAATAGTCAGGTTAATCTTTTGCAGTGAAGGGTTTTTCTGCTCGGGATAACTGAAGTCGACATCTTTGAACTCAATGCTGCCACGGAATGTTTCGCGCTTCAGAGGGTGCTCATGATCGCGTCTCTCCTGCGGCATCGACATCATTTGTTCGGTGTTTTTGATGGTCAAACGCGCCTGGTGATAACGGGCAATCAACCCGGTGAGTTGGCCCATTGGCATCAGCGCACGGCCATTAAGCATATAGCAGGCAATCAGGCCACCCATGCTCAGCTTGCCGCCAATAATCATATACACGCCGACGATAATCATGATGACGCCAGACATTTGCTGGAACCATCCGGTCAAGTTGCTGGCGAAGCTGGATAAGGTTTTAACGCGTAACTCCAGGCGGCTTAAACTGCCCAGAGTTTGTTCCCATTGATACTGGCGTTCGCTTTGTGCGTTGTTGACTTTGATAGCGTCCAGGCCACTGAGTGTTTCAATCAGCAATGCCTGGCGCTCGCTTGCCAAACTCATGGTTTTAGCAACGGCGGCATTTACCGGTTTCTGCAACGCCCAACTAATCACTAGCGCGATAGGGAAGGTCAGTAAAGGAATCCATGCGAGCGACCCGCCGATAATGCCAATCACCAGCAACAGCACCAGCGTAAACGGCAAATCGATGAGTGTGGTCAACGTGAGAGATGAGAGGAAATCACGCAGCGACTGAAATTCATGAATGTTTTGCGCAAAGCTACCCACACGGGCTGGGCGCGCTTTCATCTCCATGCCGGTAATACGCTCAAAAAGCGTGGCTGAGATAATCAGGTCACTCTTTTTACCTGCAATGTCCAGGCAGACACCGCGCAGCATTTTTAAGATCAAATCGAAAACAAACGCCATGCAAATACCGACGGCCAAGACCCACAAAGTCACCGTGGCATGATTGGGTACAACCCTGTCATACACATTCATGGTGAACAGCGGAGTTCCCAGCGCAATCAGGTTGATCAGCAGGCTTGCTAATATCGCATCCATATACAGATAGCGAGAAAGCATCAGCGTGTCTTTGAACCAGGATTTTGTCCGTGGCAGGAAAGATTCAGACTGTAAGTCAAACTCATGGCGAGGATGTGCGAAAATCACCTGGCCTGCGTAGCTTTTCTCAAGTTCTGCTGCATCAATATTGATTTCACCGCCTTCGCTCTCGCTTGGCATAATGCGAGCAGTACCATCTGCGTTCCAGCCAAGCAGTACGGCGGCACCACCGTCACGCAGCAAAAGTATCGCAGGCAGAGACATGGCGGCGATTTTATTGAGCGAGCGTTTGATGACACGTGCTTTTAATCCAGCACGAGCAGCGGCACGAGGCAAAATAGCCAACGTCAGGCGATCGTTCTCCAGCGGCAGCCCGCTACTCAATGTTGAGCGGCTTGCTGATTTACCATGCACAGAACAAAGAACCAGCAGGCAATCAAGCAATGGATCGTCATTGCGACTGCGCGGGTCATGATAATGCGACTCCTCTACAGGAGGAGCCTCTGACATTGTATTCATGTGTTCAACTTGTGAAGTCATTGATAGGAATGTTCCTGACGCAACTATTTAGCAAAAAATAAAAAGTGAACTAATCCTGAAATAGTTCAGTGGGGAACTATTTCAGTTAATTAAATGCTAATTAAGTTCAGGTAATGAGTTATTTTCTGGAGAGTCTATTGGTTGACCTGCAGGCACTGGATTAATTTTAAGTGCTTTTAATAATTCACCTGTACGCGCGCAAATACGATAACCCGTCGAAATTTCCAGATAACGTAATTCAACAAGGCGGCGTTTAGCTGAGAATACTTCATTTTCACTATCCAATAAATCCAGCAAAGTTCGCTCACCCAGGCTGAACTGATCCTGATAAGCGGTACGAACTTTCACGCTGCGGTCGGCATAATCTGTGGCTGCGGGAATTTGGTCTCTGGCACTTTTTAATGCTGACCATGCCAGGCCAATTTCCTGGTTCATCTGGCGCAGCGTGTTATTACGTACGTCCTGAGCTTGTTTTTCCAGATACGCGCGGGATTGCATTGCTGCTTTATCGCTGCCGCCCTGGTACAAGTTGTAGTGCAGTTTCACCATCGCTTCCCACTCTTCTGAATGGGCACGAGTCGTGTCGGTGTCATTACTGATGCTGCGAGATAGTGCCACATCAACACGAGGATAAAACGTTGATTTTGAAGCTTCATACTGCTGGCGAGCAGCCTGAATATCAGCATTGGCAGATTTCAGCAGCGGGCTGTTGTCTTCCATTATGCGTTTGGCATCTTCAAGCGATTTTGGAAGGATGGCATTAATACTTTCAGGCAGACTCAGGTTTTCAGGCGCTTCACCGGTCACACTCATGAATGTAGTATTGGCATCTTCGAGGTTGGTCTGCTCAGTCAACAAGTTGTTGCGAGCTTGCGCCAGACGCGCTTCAGCCTGCATTAAATCGCCTGAGCGGCCAACGCCTTGATCGGTACGTAAACGAATCTGGTCGTAGATGCGCTCATGGTTGGCGAGATCATCTTCTGCCAGATGCACATATTCCTGACGTTGCAATACGTCAAGATAGGCCTGAACCACCTGAAATGCGGTATTTTCACTGATATTCAGCACGCTAAAAGCCCGGGAATCAACGGTTGCCTTTTGACGGTCAACTTCACTTGACGTCGCAAAACCGTCGAACACATTTTGGTTGAGGCTAATTGTGGCGTCGTTTGGAGACAGATTCATCCCACTCTTACTACCACCCGCGCGCGTGGTAGCATCGTTGATATTTTTCTGGCCTGCTTCAGCATCTAAATTCAGGGAAGGAAGATATCCACCGCGGGCTGCCCGCAAATCCTGCTCTGCAGAATAACGACTATTTACTGATGCATTCACTTCCGGGTGGCTGGATAAAGCTTGATTTACGGTATTTTGTAAAGTTGCTGCGTTAACTGATGGTATTGATAAACAACCAAGTATAAAAAGGGAAAACTTCTGCATTTTATGAAGCCTTTATTGCGCGCATTAATGATATCCCTATATCACGCCTTATATCCATTTCTGCTTTAACACGAAACATCATATTAATTAACAAGTGCAGAGGTTTTTATCTGATTACATTAAACGCAGCTTTCATTCGCAATGAAATTTAATGTTCGGTAATGTGATGTTTCACTTTCCGTCATTTTTGATTATATTTAACGCTCAGTCAAGTCTCCGATAATAGAGTTCTAATAACTGTGTTTTTTTCTACATTCATTAATTACTTTCGAATGAAATGTCCATTAATGGGCATTCTGATTTGGAGGTGATTTATGAATGGGAAAATAATGTTATTAGTTATTTAATTAATAGTAACAATTATAAAAATAACGAAAGTATTCAAGAGAGGTAATAGTGAGCAATTTACTTGGTGTGATTAAAGCAGTAATTGGTCTGGTTTATGTAGTTGAAGCAGACGGCTCACAACGTCTCTTGAAAGAAGGCGACAGAATCTATAGTGGTGAAGAGATTGTCACGGGAGTCAGCGGCGCGGTCAGTATGGAGCTGCCAAATGGTAAAACCCTGGATCTCGGGCGTAATAGCCACTGGAGTGAGCATGGCTTGAATGCAGTAAGTAATGCAGAGCATGACACTCAGGATGTCGCATCGTTACAGAAAGCTATTGCTGACGGCGCTGACCCGACACAAGCATTAGAAGCAACCGCAGCGGGTAATGAAGCACCGGTGCAAATCGAAGGTGGCGGTGGTGGTCATACCCTGGTGCAGCTGGATTTGACTGGGAAAATCGTTGATCCTACTGCCGGTTTTAATACGGCAGGTATTGGGGCTCCAACACCTGAACTTAACCTGCCGGAAAATGGTTTCACAACGGCGGGCTCCTCTGGTTCACCTCCGGTGCTCCCACCGTTGGTTCACATTGATGATTTTGCCGGTAACGATGGTTTTATTAACAAAAATGAAATCAACCATACCAATATCAACGGCACCAGTAATCAAAACCACATCACGCTGACCTTCACCGATAGCCAAAAAAATACAATTACTATTGATGTTCCGGTGAACAATGGCCACTGGACAGCAAACCCTGATTTAAGTGGTTTGGTTGAAGGTGATATTAGTGTCGTCGCTACCGCTACTGATGTTTCCGGACGCACCGCGCAAAGCACGACGGATGCTGTGATCGATGTAACTGATTTGCATGACCAGATAACCATCGATAGCGTCACGCCTGATAACGTTATTAACATCAATGAATCACATCAGCCGCAAACCTCAGTCCACGGCAGCGTCTCTGGTGATGCAAAAATCGGCGATGCCATCACATTAACCGTCGATGGTAAGGAATATCACGATGTCGTTATCGATCTCGGTAATGGCAATCTTGGCTATCGGATTAATGTCTCAACTCAGGGGCTGCTGGCCAATCCGAATATTCATGCCACTGTGACCTCCACCGATGAGGCTGGGAACACGACTCAGGCATCAAGCGATCACCATGTGGATATCGATCTCGATGTTCATAACTCAGTCACGATTGAAACTGTTGCTAACGATGATGTCGTTAATGCCAGCGAATCTCGTATGCCAACCTTGATTGCTGGTGAAGTCGGTGGTGATGCTAAAGCAGGTGATCCTATTACCGTTACAGTACAAGGCCAGCAATTCCATGGCGTTGTGATTAATGATAACGGCCAATTGCGCTATGAAGTACCGGTTCCGACTCGTCTTCTTCACGAAGGGGCCAATGATGTTCAGGTACAGGTAATTAGCCATGACGCTGCGGGTAACGAAGCGATTGCTGTTGAACATCACAATGTCACGCTCGATACCCATGCACAAAATGCTCTGACGATCGAAACGGTTGCTGGTGATGACACCGTGAACCGTAGCGAATCCCGTATGCCAACGTTTATCAGCGGTGAAGCCACCGGTGATGTGCAGGTTGGCGACCATGTAGTAGTGAGCGTTAACGGCCAGAGCTTTAATGGCGAAGTGGTCGCTGATGAAAATGGCAAACTGCGTTATACCGTGCCAGTGCCAACTTCAGCACTGAATGAAGGCAGCAACGATGTGCAGGTGATGGTTACGGGCGTCGACAATGTTGGCAACACGGCGATTGCGGTCGAGCACAAAACTATCGTACTGGATACGCAGGCACATAATGCCCTGACTATTGAAACCGTGGCGGGAGACGACATCGTCAATCGCACGGAATCCCGTATGCCGACGCTTATCAGCGGTGAGGTCTCCGGGGATGCACATGCAGGTGACCATGTGGTGGTCAGCGTCAACGGCCAGAACTTCTACGGCACGGTGACCGATGAAAACGGCCACCTGCGTTACGAAATTCCGGTGCCGACAAATGCCCTGACCGAAGGCAGTAACGATGTGCAGGTGATGGTCACCGGCACCGACAGCGCAGGTAACGCCACCACGGCAATTGAGCACAAAACGATGGTACTGGACACGCAGGCGCATAACGCCCTGACCATCGAAACGGTGGCCGGTGACGACACGGTGAACGCCACCGAATCCCGTATGCCGACGCTTATCAGCGGTGAGGTGTCCGGGGATGCGCAGGCAGGCGACCATGTGGTGGTCAGTGTCAACGGTCACGAATTCCGTGGCGACGTGGTGACCGATGAAAACGGCCAACTGCGCTATAACATCCCGGTGCCAACCCAGGCACTGAACGAAGGCAGTAACGATGTGCAGGTGATGGTGACCGGCACCGACAGCGCAGGTAACGCCACCACGGCAATTGAGCACAAAACGGTGGTGCTGGACACGCAGGCGCATAATGCCCTGACCATCGAAACGGTGGCCGGTGACGACACGGTGAACGCCACCGAATCCCGTATGCCAACACTTATCAGTGGTGAGGTGTCCGGTGATGCGCAGGAAGGCGATCATGTGGTGGTCAGCGTCAACGGTCACGAATTCCGTGGCGACGTGGTGACCGATGAAAACGGCCAGCTTCGCTATAACATCCCGGTGCCAACCCAGGCACTGAACGAAGGCAGTAACGATGTGCAGGTGATGGTGACCGGCACCGACAGCGCAGGTAACGCCACCACGGCAATTGAGCACAAAACGGTGGTGCTGGACACGCAGGCGCATAACGCCCTGACCATCGAAACGGTGGCCGGTGACGACACGGTGAACGCCACCGAATCCCGTATGCCAACACTTATCAGTGGTGAGGTGTCCGGCGATGCGCAGGAAGGCGATCATGTGGTGGTCAGCGTCAACGGCCAGAATTTCTATGGCACGGTGACCGATGAAAACGGCCAGTTGCGCTATACCGTACCGGTGGCGACTGCGGCACTCTCCGAAGGCAGCAATGACGTGCAGGTGA